>CANQOX010000031.1 GCA_947625595.1 uncultured Clostridia bacterium | reverse complement strand
TTAGGGGAAGTGGCGAACGCAGTGAGCCAAAGGGGTTTTGAAACCCTTCAGTCTCGCTCCGCTCGACAGCTCCCCTACAAGGGGAGCCGAGGGAAAGTCACCTCGTGACATCTCCCCTATAAGGGGCGACAAGAGGAAACCGCGTCATTCAGAGGGAGCGAAGCGACTGAAGAATCCAGAAGAACGAAGTCCGCAGGTTTATGAGATGCTTCGGCTATGCCTCAGCATGAGCGATTTCTTCCCGCTCATTCTGAGCCGAAGGCGAAGAATCCCCCAAACGAAGTCAAGAAAACTATGGCAAGACTGAATGTAAATCCGACACGCATGGAGCTGAAAAAGCTCAAAGCACGCCTTTCGACGGCGACCCGCGGGCACAAACTGCTCAAGGATAAGTCCGATGAGATGGTGCGCCGCTTTACCGTGCTTCTGAAGGAGGACAAACGCCTCCGCGGCGAAGTGGAGGAGGGGCTTTCCTCCGCGCTCAAACAGTTCGCCCTCGCGGGTGCGCTCACGCCCGCCTATGTGCAGGAGACGGCCTTTTCCATGCCGACCGTCGCGCTCGAGACCGAGTGCGGGACGGAGAGCATCATGGGCGTGGACGTCCCGAAAATCAGCCTTTCGCAGGGGGAGGCAAAGTCCCGTCTCCCGTACGCCTATTCGGAGATCACGAGCGAGGCCGATGGGTCGGTGCAGATGGTCTCTTCCCTCCTCCCCAAACTCATTCGCCTTGCGGAGGTGGAGAAGGCCGTTCGGCTCCTCGCCGACGAGATCGAGCGCAACAAACGCCGCGTCAACGCCCTCGAGTACATCATGATCCCACAGCTCGAGGAGACGATCAAGTACATTCGCGACAAGCTCGACGAGAACGAACGCGCCGCGATCGTCCGCCTCATGAAGGTAAAATCCATCAAGTCATAAGAAAAGACCGCCGAAGCAAAGTCGGCGGCCAATTTTTTTCCATTTCAAGGCTTCTGGGTGAGATAGGGCTCGAGCGCCTGAGCGAGCTGGTCGGGGCAGGACGTATTCTGTCTGCAACGGATCCCCTTGAGAAGGGGATAGACCTCGTCGGGCGTTTTGCCCTCGACGAGGCGTGCGATGCCCTGCAGATTGCCGCTGCAACCGCCGATAAATTTCAGGTTGTGGATCCTGTGCTCTGCGTCGAGATCGAAGATGATCTGTTTGGAGCAAGTGCCCTTGGTCGAATAAGTGATCATATGTTCTCCTCCTTCGGGGTTCGGTTCAGTCTACCAAAGTTTCATACACGGCGGTGTAGAGATCCTGCGCCTTGTCCTCCCACTTCTTGTAGATGTTGTTCGCCGTCTTCTTGTCGGGGACGACGAATTTCAACTCGAGCATGGGCTGAATGGGGGCGATGATCTTCAGGAAGACTGTGTACGTCCCGTCCTTGTTCTGGTAATAGTCGGCGCGGCAGTCCTGTTTGGTGCGGAAGCGTGCGCTGTTGTTCTTGATAAACTTGGAAATTTCCTCGCGGGAACTGCGGGGAATGTTGATATAGAAGTTGGCAAGCGTTTCCCGTCCCTCGGGCGTGATCATGTAGAGGGGATCGTCCACCCCCGGGATCTCGCAGAGGAAACCGTCCGCGATGAGGCGGCCGAGGAGGTCCATGCAGTCCATATAGTTGAGCCAGTCATTGGACGAGGTGCATATGTCGAGAAGTGTACGCTCGGACAGGGGACTTTCCATCTTGTCAAAGACAAAAAGGAGTATTAACTTGTTGACGGGTGTTTCTCCTTTTATCTGCATGATCTTCCTCTGTTTTCTTAAGACACAAATAAGCCGCTTAAAAGTTCAAGCGGCTTCAGATTGCGGTTAGATAACGCTTAAACTGCAAACTTCTTGAGCTTCTCGACGAGATCGTCACAGTTGTCGCTGTGGATCTCAACGGTGAGGGGCTTCGATGTGTCGAGGCTGAAAAGGCCGAGAATGGACTTGGCGTCGACGACATAATAGCCGCTCTTGATGGTGATCTCATAGTCATAGCTTTGAGTGATGTTGACGAACTCCTTGACGCTCGAGGAGAGCTCAAGCGAGACCTGTACGGACTTCATAGCAATAATTCCTCCCTTAAGAATTACAATTTTCTACATTATACATAAAATCGGGTACAAAATCAAGATATTTCCGAAAAAAACTTTAATATTTTTTTCATCTGTGCTATAATGGAGAAAAAGAGCGGCCCCGAACGCGCCGCGGAGGGTAACAATGGAAGAAAAAATGGAAAAGATCCGCCGTTTTCTCGATGCCTGTGACGGGCTCGTGACGGGCACATACCGCGAGGCAGAGGTCGGGATCTCGCAGGTTTTGCGCTGTCTTGCCGAGAGCGCAGAGCTCAAAGGGCTCTTTGCCGCCGTGACCGAGGAGTTTGACTACGCCAACACGCGGAGTTTCTATCTGAAGGACCTCCCTGCAGGCAGGGGGGCGGCCTATCTTCCTTCCAGCCGCGTGGACGCGCTCGCGTTCGTCTTCTGCCTCTTCGCCGAGATCGACGCGGGCGTCGTGAAGTTCCCCGAATTTCTGCTCCGCTACTTCTATGTGGACGGGAGCTACACGGCCAGTTACGCGCTCTTTGCCGACAGGATCGTCCGTCCCTTCCGCGACATCGTCCGCGACGCCTATCCTGCGGCATGCGTCGGATATTCCTATGCCGAACGGCCCGCAAGGAAGGGCGAGGCGACCCGTTTGAGGGAGGAGACTTCCAAGAGAAACGTCGTCTTCGAGGGCAAGATCATCACCGTTCGCTGTGACGACGCCGTTCTCCCCGACGGCAGGCCGTGCAAAAGGGAGATCGTCGAGCATTCGGGCGGGGCGTCCGTGCTCTGCATCGTGGACGGAAAGGTCGTCCTCGTCAGACAGTTCCGCTACGCCTACGGCGAAGAGCTCTATGAGATCCCCGCGGGCAAGCTCGAGAAGGGGGAGGACCCTTCCGCCGCGGCCATGCGGGAACTCGAGGAGGAGACGGGGCTCATCGCGGGCTCTCTGTCCCTTCTGACCGTCCTCTATCCCTCCCCGGGGTACACCAATGAGAAGATCTACATCTATGAGGCCAAGGGCGTGAGAAAGGGGGAGACGCACCCCGACAGCGACGAATTCCTGAAGGTGGAGTACATTCCCTTCACCGAGGCCTGCAACATGGTCGCGCGCGGGGAGATCAGGGACGCCAAGACCGTCGCCGCCCTCCTCTATTACAGGGCGAAGATCCAGTAAGATCGAGTGCGGCGCGCTCATTCCGAGCGAAGCGAATAAAATCGAGCGTGACGCGCTCACCCCGAGCATAGAGAATAAAATCGAGTGCGACGCGCTCATCCTGAGCAAAGCGAATAAAATCGAGTGCGACGCGCTCATCCTGAGCGAAGCGAAGGATCCCCTTGAACGTTGTAAGTAAGGCTTCCCCCCGTGGGGGGAAGCTCCGCCGAAGGCGGTGATGAGGGTGTCTCCAATAAAATGCCCCTCATCCGTCACGGCTCCGCCGTGCCACCGTCTCATGCGGGTAGAGACCCGCAGTACTTCGCGCTACGCGCTCGTGCCGCGCTTGGAATCAAATAGAATGCGCGCGGGGCGGTCACCGTTCGCGCGGGATAATGCGCTCACTCACCGCAAAACGTAGCGCACAGCACACTGTGCTGATGCGCAAGAATTGCGTTTTGCGACCCCCGCAGGGGGAAGGCTTTCTATCCCGCCACAATTTTCAATTTTTAATTTTTAATTTTAATTAAAATCGGGGCGGCTCCGAAGAGCCGCCCTTTTTCCACGGAACAGGAGGGAAATTTTTTAACCGTTACAGCCGCAGCCGATGCCGAATTTCTGCGCGATTTCAGAAAGAGTGCCGTTCTTGCACATGCAGTAGAGCAGGGCGGCGAGGATCGGCCAGCCGCAGCCCGAGAGCGCCTTCGAATTGAGGACGTTCGGACCGTAGTTCCCGAGAATGAGCGCGATGATAAGGACCCAAAGGCAGCTGTTGCCGCTTTGACAGCAATTCATAGATTTTCCTCCTTGATCGGGCGCGTTGTATGTATCGTTTCTTTCGCTCCCGTATACTAAATGATATGACGCACAGGCGAAATTTGTTCCCGCAAGTGCATTCATTCAGTTGCCAAAGTTCATAAAATTTGCTATAATGAACTTAAGTCTGCTTTCGGGAAACGACACGTTCGCGGTCGTATTTCCTAACGGGCGGGCAAATACATTTTTTCTGCGGATATTCCCAAGGGAAATCCGATGGAGGTAATTGAATATGGTTGGTTTCAAAAACTGGCTCACGGCGAAGAACATCGCCTACTTTGCAGTGCTTCTCGCGCTCGTCGTCGTCTTTCAGATGTGCGGGGGATTCATTCAGATCGCAGGGCTCAGCCTGAGTTTCGTGCTCGTGCCGATCGTCCTCGGCGGGATCTTGCTCGGCTGGGTCGCGGGCGGGATCCTCGGCTTTGTCTTCGGCTTCATCGTGCTCATGTACGGCGTCGCGGGGGCGGAACCGTTCACGGCCGCGCTCCTTGCCGATTCTCCCGTCATGACTGTCCTCATCTGTCTCGTAAAGGGGACGGCGGCGGGCATCGTCCCTGCGCTGTTGTACCGTCTGATCGCCCCGAAAAATACCTTCGTTGCGGCGATCGTGGCGGCGGTCTCGGCGCCGATCGTAAATACGGGCCTGTTCATCATCGGGTGTCTCATGATCTCGGGCACGATTGCGGGCTTTACGGAGAGCGGCAGGATGTCGGAGATCGTCTACTTCCTCTTCATCGGCTGTGCGGGCTGGAACTTCGTCATTGAATTTTCCATCAACCTCGTCCTCGGTCCCGCGATCCACCGCATTGTCCTCGTCGTGGAGAAACAGCTCCGCCGCGGCAAAAAATCGTCCGTACAGGACATCGAAGCGGAACAGCCTGCAAACAGCGAACCCCAAACGGAGAAATTATCTTGATCATTTGCATAGATGTCGGCAATTCCAACATAAAATATGCCGTCTTTGACGGGGACGAGCCCCGTTTTACGTTCCGCGTCGCCACCGATCTCAAGAAGACGTCTGACGAATACGGCGCACAGCTCATTACCATGCTGCAGATCAACGAAGTGGAGAAGGGGGAGATCTCGGGCGGCATCATTTCGTCCGTCGTGCCTTCGCTCGACTACACGATCGTGCACATGCTCAATGTCTACTTCGGCATTCAACCCAAACAGATCGCCCCCGGGCTCAGAACGGGCCTTCGCATGCGGGCGGATAACGCGAGGGAAGTCGGAGCCGACCGCATTGTCAACAACGTCTCCGCGCTTCGGAAGTACGGGACAAAGCGGCCCATCGTCGTCGTCGATTTCGGTACGGCGACCACATTTAACATCTTGAAGGACGGGGAATTCATCGGCGGCGTCATCGCCCCCGGGATCAAGGGTTCCCTCGACAGTCTCGTCTCGGGCACTGCCAAATTGCCCCGCGTGGAGATCGTCGCGCCCAAGAGCGTCATCGCAACAAACACCGTGACCAACATGCAGGCGGGCATCGTGTTCGGCTTTGCGGGCCTTGTCGAGTACATCATCAAGCGCATCGGGCGCGAACTCGGCGAGACGCCCATGACGATCGCGACGGGCGGTTTCTCGGAGATCATCGCGAAAGAGACGAAGTGCATCGACGTCATTGACAAGATGCTCACACTCAACGGATTAAAGTATTTATACGATTTGAATTGTTCGGAGGAAGGGAAATGAAAAAGGTCGGTGTGGCGATCCTCGGATTGGGCGTCGTGGGCGGAGGAGCCTACAAGATCCTGACCGAGCAGAGGGATTTTTACCGCACGACGCAGGGCGTCGACATCGAAGTCGTCAGCGTGCTCGAGCGGGACCCCGAGCGCATCCGCTCTCTCGGCGTCAGGAGCGAGACCGTTGCCTCAAACGTCTTTGAGGTCGTCTCCAATCCCGACGTCAACATCGTCGTCGAGTGCATCGGCGGCGTCACCGAGGCCAAAGGATACGTGCTCGACGCGCTCAACGCGGGCAAGACCGTCGTCACGTCCAATAAGGAGCTCGTCTGCAAGTGCTCTCACGAGCTCGAACGCGCGGCAAAGCGCACCAATGCAGGCATCTACTTCGAGGCGAGCTGTGTGGGCGGCGTGCCCATCATCAGGACCCTCCTCGACGGCGTGCAGTCCAATCGGATCTCCTCCATACAGGGCATCATCAACGGCACGACGAACTACATTCTGACCCGCATGGGAGACGGCATGAGCTACGAGGACGCCCTTGACGAGGCGAGAAAGCTCGGCTATGCCGAGGCTGACCCCTCCGCGGACGTCGAGGGATTTGACGCCGCCTACAAACTCTCCATTCTCTCCTCGCTCGCCTTCCATACCAAAGTTCCCTTTTCCAAGGTGTTCCGCGAGGGCATCTCGGGCATTTCCAAAGAGGACGTCGAGTACGGTAGCCGCCTTGGCTACACGCTCAAGCTCCTCGCCATCGGAAAGGACACCGACCGCGGTATCGAGGCGCGGGTCCATCCCGCCTTTGTTAAAAATTCCCACCCGCTCGCCAGTGTGAACGGAGGTCTCAACGCCGTCTGCCTCACGGGGAACGCCGTCGGCGACCTCATGCTCTCGGGCAAGGGCGCGGGCGCGCTTCCCACGGGCAGTGCGATCGTCTCGGACGTCATCTTTGCCGCCACCCACGAGGGGAACAGATATTCCGCCTTCAAGAACACCGCAAAGGCCGACAGCGACGTCAAATTTGTCACCGACTACGAGAGTGCGTACTATCTCCGCCTCACGCTGGCAGACCGCGCGGGGGCGCTTTCCAAGCTCACCGCCCTTCTTGCCAAAAATAACATCTCCATTGTCGACCTCGTGCAGAGGCCCGACGGGGCGGACAGCGCGACGGTCGTGCTCGTCACCCATACGACCCACGAGATGTCCGTAAAGAGCGCCGTCGCCCGCATCAATACCGCGGGGATCGCGAAGGTCGGATCGGTCATTCGGGTCCTGTCCTGACCAAAGAGAGGAAGGGGGCGCATCGCGCCCCCTTGTTTGTTTTATGAAAGCTGTCATTCTCATCAATCCCTATCTCGACCGAGAGGCCGAATTTTACCAGCCCCGCAGGCTTAAAGAGGAGCTGGAGGCCCTCGGCGTCCGCTGTGACATCCTTCCGAATGCGTGGCTCGCGGATGTCGGCGGCGAGCTCGGCGAAAAACTCACGGAAACCTACGATTTCTGCGTCTACCTCGACAAGGATAAGTATCTCCCGCGCATTTTGGAGAAACGGGGGATGCGCCTTTTCAACCGCGCCGAGGCCGTGGAACTTTGCGACGACAAGATGCTCACGCACATCGCCCTTGCGGGCCTTCCCATGCCGAGGACCTTCTTCGCCCCCCTCTGTTACAAGCGCGGCGGGAGGGAGGACGCGGGCGCGGTCGGCAGTGCGCTCGGCTATCCCGTCGTCGTCAAGGAGTGCTACGGTTCCCTCGGCGAGCAGGTCTACCTCGCAAGGGACGGGGAGGAGCTTGCCGCGCTCTCGGAGCGGCTGAAACGTCTTCCGCACCTTTATCAGGAATTTATCGCAGAGAGCGGGGGAAGGGACCTTCGGGTCATCTGCGTCGGCGGGAAAGCCATCGCCGCGATGAAGCGGACGTCGGAGGGGGACTTCCGTTCCAACCTCGGCCGCGGCGGGAAGGGGGAAAAAGTCGAGCCCGACGATGAAGCGAAGGCGTTGAGCGAGCGGGCCGCGTCCCTCCTCGGCCTCGACTACTGCGGTGTCGACCTCCTCTTCGGGAAAGATGGGTACCTCCTCTGCGAGGTCAATTCCAACGCCTTCTTCGGCGGGATCGAGCGCGTCACAGGCGTGAACGTCGCCCGCCTCTACGCCGAGCATATGGTCAATTTGATGCAAAAATAGCCCTTTTTCGCAGTACTATGCGTGACATAATACTATGATAATATAAAAAAACCGCCGTAAATTCGGCGGTTTTTTAAGATTTTGCGATTTAGCCGACGATCAGATTGACGAGCCGCCCGAGGACGACGATGCACTTTCTCACCGTCTTGCCCGCGGCCTTTTCGGCGACCTCGGGGAGGTTCAGCGCGAACGCTTCGATCTCCTTTTCGGAGAGGGAGGTGGGGATCATGACGCGGCAGACGATCTTACTGTTGACTTGCACGGCGTACTCCTTTTCGTCGAGGACGAGTGCCTTCGGATCCTCCTTGGGGAAGGACTGTTCGAAGACGAAGCCCTTGCCGCCGAGCATCTCCCAGCACTCCTCGCCGAAGTGGGGCGCGCAGGGGGCGAGGAGGAGGACGAGATCCTTCACGCTGTCGCGGAAGAGCTGTCCATTCTTTTCGCCCGCGAGGCCGTCGTACTTGTAGAGGGCGTTGGTGAGCTCCATGAGCCGCGCGATGGCGGTATTGAAGGAGAAGGCCTCCATGTCCTCCTTGACATGCAGGATCGCAAAGTTCCTCGCGTAGACGAGGGCCTTCTCTTCTTGTCCGTAGGGGCCGCCCTTCGCGGAGGGGAGCGCGGCCGCTCTCGCCACGAGTTTCTCGACGCGGTCCATGAACCGCGCAATGGCCTTGATGCCGTCGTCGCTCCACGGCCCGCCCTCCGTATAGGAGAAGCCGAACATCAGATAGAGGCGGAAGGCGTCCGCGCCGTATTCCTTGATATAGTCGTCGGGCGAAACAACGTTGCCGTGCGATTTGGACATCCTGTTGCCGTCGGGGCCGAGGATGACGCCCTGATGGACGAGCCTTCGGAAGGGTTCGTCGAAGTCGAGATACCCCATGTCGCGGAGGGCCTTTGTAAAGAAGCGGGCGTACAGAAGGTGCATGCACGAGTGTTCCGCGCCGCCCACATAGACGTCCACGGGCAGGAGTTTGTCCACTTTTTCCCTGTCAAAGGGGGCTTTGTCGTTGTGCGCGTCCGCATAGCGGAGGTAGTACCAACTCGAACAAACGAACGTGTCGAGAGTGTCGGGGTCCCGTTTGGCGGGGCCGCCGCAACGGGGACAAGTCGTATTCATGAACTTTTCGCACTTGGCGAGCGGGGATTTGCCGTCGGGACGGAACTCCACATCGTAGGGGAGCCTGACGGGCAGATCTTTTTCGGGAACGGGCACTGCGCCGCACTTTGGACAGTGAATGACGGGAATGGGGGCGCCCCAGTACCGCTGGCGGGAGACGAGCCAGTCGCGAAGGCGGTAATTGACCTTCTTCCCGCCCTTGCCGAGCGAGGCGATGTAGTCGGCGATCTTTTCCCGCGCCTCTTCCCCGACAAGTCCGTCAAATTGGGACCCGCAGGAGACCGTTCCGTCCTCCGTGAAGGGCAAAACCGTCTCGCCGCTCTGATTTTCGATGACTTTCACGATGGGAAGGCCGTATTTCGTCGCGAAGGCGAAGTCCCTCTCGTCGTGGGCGGGGACGGCCATGACGGCGCCCGTGCCGTAGGAATAGAGGACGTAGTCGGCGAGGTAGACGGGGACTTTCTTGCCCGTGACGGGGTTCGTGCAGTAAGAACCTGTGAAAACGCCCGTCTTTTCGCGCGAAGAGGAGAGGCGTTCGATCTCGTTGGAACGGGAGGCGTAGTCGATGTACGCTTCGACGGCTTTCCTCTGTTCGGGGGTCGTCAGCTTCAGGGCAAGGGGATGTTCGGGGGCAAGAACGACGTAAGTGACGCCGCAGACGGTGTCGCAACGGGTCGTGTAGACCCTGATCTTGTCGCCCGAATCGCATTCAAAGGCGATCTCGCACCCCGTGGACTTCCCGATCCAGTTCCTCTGCATCGTCTTGGTCTTTTCGGGCCAGTCGAGGGTATCGAGGCCGGAGAGGAGTTCTTCGGCGTACTCCGTGATCTTAAAGAACCACTGGGTGAGGTTTTTCCTGACGACGGGGGTGTCGCACCGCTCGCATCTGCCCTCGACGACCTGTTCGTTCGCGAGGACGGTGTTGCAGGAGGGGCACCAATTGACGGGAGCCTCCTTCCTGTACGCGAGGCCCTTTTTGTAGAGTTGCAGGAACATCCACTGCGTCCACTTGTAGTACTCCTCGTTGCAGGTCTTGACCTCTGCGGACCAGTCGAACATCGCGCCCATGGCCTTGAGCTGGCCCTCCATCGTCTCGATGTTCTTGAGGGTGGAATCCTTGGGGTGGATGCCCGTCTTGATGGCGTAATTTTCTGCGGGGAGCCCGAACGCGTCAAAGCCCATCGGCTGGAACACGTTGAAACCCTGCATGCGCTTGAAGCGGGCGTAGGAGTCGGTGGGGCCGTAGTTATACCAGTGCCCGACGTGCAGTTTCGCGCCCGAGGGATAGGAGAACATTTCGAGGACATAAAGTTTTTTCCTCTCCGTGTCCGAGGGGTCGTAGCGGTTGAGCCCCGCCGCTTCCCATCTTTCCTGCCACTTTCTTTCGATTTGCTTGATATCCATTGATAGGTACTCCTTCCAATCTATAACATTTTATACTCCGTCGGCGAAAAAGTCAAGTTTCTGACGGCCCAATCGGCAAAAAGCCTCAACATTTGCGGGGAAGTTTTCCCAAAGCGCCCCCTCCGATCTGTCCGTAAATAAATCGCAGAAAGAAGCATACAATAATTGCGTGGAAGAAATCACTGTTTCCGATCAGGGCGAACACAGCCTTTACATCACCTATCTCTACAACGCCCTGTCGGGGGTCCTCGCCCGCCTCGGGGGGAGCGAAGAGTTGATCGTCGGCGAGAGGGCGGCCCTTCGCATCCGCGTGGACGACGACGGAGAATTCAGGGAGATCCTCAAGGAGGAGCTCGGAGAGATCCTCGGAGTGGGGTATAAATTCCGCTTTCTCTGCGGCCGTTTGAGCGTCGCTCTCTCGGCGCACGACAAAAATCTCCTCTGCGCCGCGCTCATTGCCGCCGACTACGAGGGGGACAGGGGGTACATCCTTCGCAAGATCGGCGACGGGTGCGAGTACAACATCGACGGGATCTACACTTTCCGCCTCGGCCCTCTGCAGGAGAAGTGGCAGCGCATCGCCGAATACGTCCCCGCGGGCTTTACGAACGCCGATCTCAAACAGTTCTGCGACTTCCTCGTGGGGGAGAGCAAAAACAAGGTCTATCTGCAGGGAAAGACGGTGTTCGGCGAGAATTTCAAGCCCCTCCGCAGGAGCTGTCTCTTCGGAAAAGAGGACACCGAGACGGAGATCATGCTCTCCGATGCGGGCTTCGTGTACTGCCTCGGGGAGATCGAGGAGGAAGTGGGCGATTTTTTGCAAAAATTTTATGCCGAGAGGGCGATATTTTCTTGACAAAAGGCAAAAAGCAAATTAAAATAGGAAGCACAAACGGATAGAGACAAGTAGCGCCGAAGGGCTTTCCCAGAGAGCGGGCACACGGCTGAAAGGTCCGCAGAGGTCTTCGGAGGGCGAAACCACTCTGTTTTCCTTATCCGACAACCGAAGAGCGGCTCAAGACGAGCAATTAAGGTGGAACCGCGCAAATTGGAATTTGCGTCCTTAAATGACCCCGAAAGGGAGATTTTAAGGACGGATTTTTTGTTTTATCGCATTATGCGAAGTACTATGTCAGACATAATAGGAGGAATACCATGAATATTTCACTCAAAAACGGCGATTTATTGCAAATCGACGAGGGCGCGACCGCGATGGACGCCGCCCTGAAGATCTCCGAGGGCTTGGCCCGCAACGCCGTCGCCGCCAAGATCAACGGGGTCCTCATGGACCTCTCCGCCCCGCTCCACGAGGGGGACAGCCTCGGCGTCGTCACGCTGAAGGACGAGGAGGGCCTCGACGTCTACCGCCACACCTGCTCGCATGTGCTTGCGCAGGCGCTCAAGACCATCTATCCTACCTGCAAACTCGCCATCGGCCCCACGATCGAGAACGGGTTCTATTATGACGTCGACTTCAAGACGCCCATCACGCTCGACGACCTCGAGAAGATCGAGGCCGAGATGAAGGCCATCATCAAGAGCAATCTTCCCATCGAGCGCTTTGTGCTCTCCCGCGACGAGGCCATCGCCCTCATGAAGCGGTACCACGAGACCTACAAGGTGGAGCTCATCAAGGGCCTTCCCGAGGACGCCGAGATCTCCTTCTATAAGCAGGGCACCTTCATCGACCTCTGCCGCGGCCCGCACCTTCCCTCGACGGGCAAGATCAAGGCCTTCAAACTGCTCTCGATCACGGGCGCGTATTGGAGAGGGGACTCCAAAAAGAAGATGCTCACCCGCATCTACGGCACCGCCTTTGCCAAAAAGGACGAGGTCGAGGCCTACATGCGCCAGCTCGAGGAGGCCAAAAAGCGCGACCACAACAAACTCGGGCGGGACCTCGGCATCTTCATGACGAGCGACGTCATCGGACAGGGCCTTCCTATTCTCATGCCCAAGGGGGCGAAGATGCTCCAGATCCTGTCCCGCTTCGTCGAGGACGAGGAGGCAAGGCGGGGCTTCATGATCACCAAGACCCCCAATATGGCCAAGTCCGACCTCTACAAGATCTCGGGCCATTGGTCCCACTACCGCGACAAGATGTTTGTCCTCGGCGACATCGACGCGCAGGGCGAGCCTGTCCGCAAGGGGGAGGAGATCATGGCGCTCCGTCCCATGACTTGCCCCTTCCAGTATCAAATCTATAAGAACGGCCTGAAATCCTACCGCGATCTGCCCTGCCGCTATTCGGAGACGGCGACGGAGTTCAGGAACGAGGCCTCGGGCGAGATGCACGGCCTCATCCGCATCCGCCAGTTTACCCTCTCCGACGGGCACATCATCTGCACCAAGGAGCAGGTGGAGGAGGAGTTCAAACGCTGTCTCGACCTTTCCTACTATATCCTCGACTGCCTCGGCATGCGGGAGGACGTCACTTTCCGCTTCTCCAAGCGGGGCAAGTCCAAGTCCGACAAGTACATCGACGACGATGCGGCGTGGAATGCGACGGAGGCCATGATGAAGAAGATCCTCGACGACCTCAAGCTCGACTACGTCGAGGCCGACGACGAAGCCGCCTTCTACGGCCCCAAGCTCGATGTGCAGACGAAGAACGTCTATGGTAAGGAGGACACCCTCATCACCATTCAGATCGACTTTGCCGCGGGGCACAGCTTCGGCATGGAATATGTGGACGCAGACGGCACCAAGCAGACCCCTTACGTCATCCACCGCAGTTCCATCGGCTGTTACGAGAGGACGATCGCCATGCTCATCGAGAAGTACGCGGGGGCCTTCCCGCTCTGGTTCTCGCCCGAGCAGGTCAAGATCCTCCCCGTTACCGACAGGGCGGCAGATTATGCGAAGGAGCTTGTGGACGAGCTGACCGCCGTCGGCATCCGCGCCTCCGCCGACTACCGCAACGAGAAGATCGGCAGGAAGATCTTCGACGCCGAGCAGGAGAAAGTTCCCTATAAACTCGTCGTCGGCGACAAGGAAATGGAGGACGGCACCGTCTCCGTGCGCAAGCGCGGACAGGGCGACATCGGCTCCATGACGCGGGACGACTTCATCGCCCTCGTCGTCGAAGAGGACGAAAACAAGGTCATCTTCTGACGGGACAGCCTGTCACGGGGAGCGAGAGGGGATTTTCGCGGAGCCTGCCGCGGAAAATTGGAAAAAAGTTGCGAAAATGAGTTGACAAGTCTGCTATGGTGTGATATAGTAGTAGCAGTCAAGCAGAAGCAGACCCTTCTCTCCGCGATCGCTTCCGTGATGCGGGTCAATGAATTTTCGGAAATGCCACGGTTTTTTCCGTGCGTAACAAAGTTCAACGGGTTTTGCCGAAGCGAAACCCGTTTTTATATTTTTTGAGAGGAATATGGCAGGTAAACAGAATCAGATCCAGTTGAATGGCGAGATCCGCGACCGCGAGGTCCGTCTCATCTCCGAGAACGGCGAAATGCTCGGCGTCATGTCGTCCCGCGAGGCCCAGCGGCTCGCCGACGAAGCGGGGCTTGACCTCGTGAAGATCTCTCCGACGGCAGTTCCGCCCGTCTGCAAGATCATGGACTACGGCAAGTTCAAGTTCGAGCAGGCCAAGAAGGAGAAGGAGAACAGGCGCAGCCAGAAGATCGCCGAGCTCAAGGAAGTCCAGCTCTCCATGACCATTGACGTGGGGGATCTCAACGTCAAGGCGCGGCAGGCGCAGAAGTTCTTGGAGCAGGGCAACAAGGTGAAGGTGACGATCCGTCTCCGCGGCAGGCAGATGGCCCACGCCAACCTCGCCAAGGACGTCATCATGAACTTCTACGAGGGATTGAAGGGCTTTGCCGTCGTCGAGAAGCCGCTCAACATGGAGGGGAGGAACCTCATTCTGATCCTTGCCCCCATCAAAAAGTAGGGTTGATCGCCCGCAAGGGTAAGAAATACATCATAAAAAAGCAATTTGGAGGATACAGAAATGCCCAAACAGAAATCGCACAGCGGTTCTAAAAAGCGCTTCTGGCTCACGGGATCCGGGAAGGTGAACAGAGCCCACGGCGGCAAGAACCACAAGGCAGAGACCAAGAACAGAAAGAGAAAGAGAAGCCTGCGCCAGTCCACCCTCGTTTCCGAAACACAGGAAAATACCGTAAAGCGCATGATTCCCTATAAGGATTAAGGGAGGCAACAGAGATGAGAATTAAAAGAGGCGTGAACGCCGTCAAGAAACGCAGAAAGATCTTCAGGCTCGCAAAGGGCTATTTCGGCTGCAAGAGCAAGAACTACCGCATCGCCCGTCAGGCGGTGATGAAGTCCCTTCAGTACGCTTATGTCGGAAGGAAGTTGAGAAAGCGCGACATGCGCAAACTTTGGATCGCCCGCATCAACGCAGGGGCGAGGCTCAACGGCCTTTCCTATTCCAAACTCATGCACGGCCTCAAGCTCGCAGGGATCGACCTCAACCGTAAGATCCTTGCCGACCTCGCCGTCAACGATGCGCCCGCCTTTGCCGACATCTGCGGAAAGGCCAAAGCCGCTCTTTGATCCAACAAAAGCCTTTCCGAGAAAGGCTTTTTTGTCATGATTGTCATTCAGTCCAAACAAAATCCCGTCGTCAGGGAGCTTGCTTCTCTCAAGGAGAAGAAGGGCAGGCGGGAGCGGGGGACCTTCCTCGTCGAGGGCGATAAGATGTTCCTCGAGTGCATGGAGAGCGGCATGGAGATCGTGCGCGTCGCCCTTCTTGCGACAGAGGAGCGGCTCGCGCTTTCGGAGACGGACTCTTTCAGGGAACGCCTCGGCTCCGCTTCGCTCGTCCTGCTCGGCGAGGACGCCTTCAGGGCCGTCTGCGACGAAAAGACCCCGCAGGGCGTCGCCGCAGAGGTGAGGATCCCGCAGGTCCCGCTTGCGCCGCCGCAGAGGAGTTGTCTCTTTTTGGACGGCGTGGCCGATCCCGCCAACGTCGGGGCGATCCTTCGTACGGCCGCTGCGGCGGGGTATGAGGAGATCTACCTTGCCGACTGCGCCGACCCCTATTCGCCCAAGAGCGTGCGGGCGTCCATGAGCGGAGTTTTCTATACCAAACTCATGCGCGGGAGCAGGAAGGAGATCCTGTCCCTGCTCGGCGTCCCTCTGATCGCCGCAGACATGGACGGGGAGGATGCCTTTTCCTTCGTCCCGCCCGAGAAATTCTGCCTCTGCATCGGCAACGAGGGGAACGGGCTTTCGGACGAAGTGAGGTCGAGGGCCGACTGCACCGTCGCCATTCCGATGGAAGGGCGCGTGGAGAGCCTGAACGCCGCCGTCTCGGCGGGAATTCTGATGTATCTATTCAAGAAAGGAGTGTAATTTTATGTCAGGTCACAGCAAATGGCACAATATACAGGCCAAGAAGGGCAAGGCGGACGCCGCGAGGGGCAAGCTCTTCACGAAGATCGGCAGGGAGATCGCCGTTGCGGCGAAGGGGAACCCCAATCCCGCGACCAATTCCAAACTTGCCGACGTCATCGCCAAGGCGAAGGCGGCGAACATGCCCAACGAGAACATCGAACGCTCCATCAAGAAGGCGGCGGGCGAGCTCGGCGACCGCGATTTCAAGGAACTCACCTATGAGGGCTACGGCGTCGGTGGCTCGGCGGTCATCGTCATGACGCTGACCGACAACAACAACCGCACGGCGAGCGAAGTCCGTTCCATCATGTCCAAGTGCGGCGGTTCCCTCGGGACCACGGGAAGCGTGAGTTATATGTTCGACAACCGCGGGATCATCGTCGTTGAGAAGACGATGTCCGAGGACGAGATCATGGACCTTGCGCTGGAAGCGGGCGCGGACGACGTCATCACGCAGGAGGACGTCTATGAGATCTACACCGACCCCGCCGCATTCTCGCAGGTCAGGACCTTCCTTGAGGGGAAGGGGCTGGAATTCCTGCAGGCCGAGATCGCCATGATCCCGCAGAACAAGATCGTCCTTCCGCCCGACAAGCTCGAGACCTTCAGGAAGATGCTCGACAAACTCGAGGAGAGCGACGACGTGCAGGAAGTCTATCACAACGTCGAAATGCCCGAAGAGGACGACGAAGAGGAGTAAAAAACAGACGGCGTGTCACTGCGGCACGCCGTTTTTCTTGTCGCAACGCCCCTTCAGGAGCCGCGAACGCAGACAGTCTGTAAGTTTTTTTCTATCGGTTGACAAAGCGGCGAATTTGGTATAAACTATATGTGTCGGGAGGTGCTTATGACGCGGATCGAAACGATTGAAATGGCGGCGCAGACGTTCGTCGGCGACGGGAAAATGCTTTCCACGCTCGAACTCCAAACGCTGATCGAGAAGGCAAACTCCGAGGACGAGCGCGACTTCTACATCGCGATCTATAATTTTCTCCTCGCGAAGCGGCAGAAAGAAGTGATGGCACATGAAACCTACTAAACGTCTGACTATCTTCGCGGGCGTCAACGGCGTGGGGAAGAGTACCCTCTATTACAGCGAAGAAAACAAAGAAATTTTGGGCGTACGGCTCAATTCGGACGAACTTATCCACGAACTCGGCGGCGATTGGCGAAGCACAAGCGTTCAGCTCGAAGCGGGCAAGGAAATCCTTC
>CANQOX010000030.1 GCA_947625595.1 uncultured Clostridia bacterium | reverse complement strand
GCACACGGAACTTATGGAGCAGAGCGCAATAAGTATAGTGTGCTATACCTATGGTATAGACGCTCGTTCGGCGGGTTTGTTTTGGTTCCCGTTTGCTTGCCGTCGGCGTTCCCTCGGCGGTCATCTTTTCTTCCGTTTTTACGATGTGTTCACGGCGTTTTTCCTCCTTGATTTCATGTTTTCTCCGCTGTTTTACGACCGTCGGCAAGTCATTTGTTCTGCATTGGAATCACCTCCTTAAAAGATTTTTGGGTACAGAAAAGCGAGGGAAAAAATCTCTACCTCGCTTTATGATCTGAAAGCAAGCGTCTTTGCGCGCTTACCCAAATCGTTAAAGTTGTATGCTCCCCCGTGGGAAGGGGAATATTGTCTACCACTTATCGGACGACAAACTGTCCGATTTTCATTTTACGGGAAGAAGCCGCCTCCTATATAAGTAGCTCCGTTTTTTCCCGAAAATTTCACCATTTCGGAAAATTTCCGAAAAAATTGTATGACAATAAAACTGCCATCACCGCGTCGAAGCAAAGCAGCCTTGCCCGCCGACAAACATCTTTGTCGGCTTGGTCTGTCTGCTTGCTTCTCCTTTTCCCGAAAAAATACTTCGTCTTTTTTCGGGATCCCTTTTTGGAAAAAGACTATGCTACCGCCAAGTGTTTACTGCAAAAGTAAACACTTTCCCTGTCCTTCTCCAAGGCGTTCAAAAAACGCAAAGCTCAGCTCACCGATAGGCAACAGCCCATCGAAAAACACTCCTGCCGCCATGATCGGTAACAGGAAAATACCGCCAAAACGCGGTTCATCGGATACCAAGTCGCCACCTATTCTGCGACTTCCGATACGCTTATTATATCACACCCGCATCCGCTTGTCAATAGAAAAACGAACGAATGTTTATATATTTTTTACCAATAACGCAGATAAAAGGCGGGAGAAAACTCCCGCCTCGTCTTTCAATGGTTAAATTCGTTCAGATAGCTAAAAACATACCTTCGTTTGATCATATCATGGAATTTTTGATTTTGGTATGTCCGCAGACAAGAATAGCAGGAGGAATCGCCCTCTTCGTTCCCGCAAGTGCAGTTCCTCGCTTTGAGATATGCTCTTTGAAGGACATTCTTTAAGATAGTCTCTTGATTTAATTGCTTGACATGACCTGCGCCTCCGGGCGTTGTGTCGTATAAAATGAAATAGAAGATCCCCGCCGAGTAGTATTGTAAGCAGCCTGCGATCTCATTGTTGTCGATATTGAGTTCGGCGCAGGCGGCAAGAATCAATGCTTGAAGTACGGAGTAAGCCTCTTCATGATTGCACGGTTTATCGATTCGGATCCTTGTGACATCGGTTTCAAATCGATAACCCAAAGAGAACTTTTCCAATGTCTTGCAGCCGCAGTTGCGGCCCGACGGCATTTTGTGCTGCCTCTCCATTGCCTTGACAAACGGCAAAGTCGTCTGCGACGCTTCGAGCGCGTAGCCGCATGATTGACAGACATAGAACGCATCGGTTGTCAGAATCGCCATCGCGCCGTTATCGATGGAGGATACATTCAGTTCGATCCCATTGATATTGAATTTCGTTTCGGGAATCACACGGTCATAATTGACAAACGCCGCTTCCGTACGATAGGTGCGTTCCGGTTTGATCAGAGTAGGCAATTCGATTTTTGGATCGGCAATGAAGCCGAAATCGGGGATTAGGAAAGTTCCTTTATTGCTTGCGGAAATTTCTTTTCCGCATTGTTTACACTCATTCAGATGTTTGGAAAAGCCTTCCTCTGTATGGATCTCAATATTGAGCGTTTGGCAATTGCCACATTTGGCAAAGTCATACATTTTCCAATGTTCTTGCGGCACTTTGCGAATATATCTGCTCGTAATCAGTTTTCCATTCGCTACGATTTGACAGCCCGGTGCATACTCCGAGATCGCCATGGCAAGATCTCGCGAAAGATCAAGTCCTGCTTGTGTTCCTTTCTGCTCCGTAACAGATAATTGAACGGTATCCACAGGAAAACCGTACTTCGGTAAAATACTGTTTTTGGAAAGGAAGGGTATGATTCCCTCACTGCGGTAATTGCTGATTTGCCGACGAAGGAAATCGGTATTTTTGTTTGCCTGATCTGCCGCCTGTTTACTCTCAAGAAGCGTATTTACTTCCGAATGATAGAGTTCATAGACGCGCTTAAAGTTGGGATAATTTACGTTCGGTTCGTCAAAGAGCCAACGCACCCAACTAAGTCAGTTCGTTTCAGAATACGATGCCGAGAAACCTACAAGGCGTATAACTTATGTGGATTACGATGAAAAATTTGCAAGCAAACGTCGCTTAACACGTGAAGAAATTGCCGCCACTACTGTAAATGCCGAATGTGATAAAGACTTCGTCGGCAAGACAGTTGTAATTACGGGCGATTTTAGCAGGTTTCCTATAAGAAAAAATGCGGAACTGGAAATTCGTAAACGCGGTGGAAAAACAAGTTCTTCTGTTTCTAATGCTACAAATTTGCTTATCTGTGGCAATAAGAATGTAGGCCAGAAGAAAATTGACCGTGCAAAAGAATTTATTGCAAAAGGGAACAACTTACATATTATTGACGAAGAAACTTTTTATAAAATGCTCGAGAGTAATGAAGCAATTTAGACGGTGTACGATATGGAAAAGCAAACAGCCTTAAATGAACTTTTGGCATTAGTCAAAAAGATAATGACAGACGATGTTATTACGCCAGATGAAGTCAACTTTATACAAGATTGGATAGATGGTAATGCCGTTCTGTTTATTGGAGACGAATATTACAAACTTATTCTTCCCCTGCAAGCATTTGTGGAAGACGGCAATCTCTCTAAATCTGAAATCGAAAACTTATATATTGCAATTAAACGAATAGCAGGTTAATTAGGGACAATCAAGAGATAAACGAAAGTTAAGCAAAAACAACGGGGAAAGTTCTCCTCGCTGTCTGTATCAATTTCAACTTACGCACAGGGCACTCAACCAACAAAAATGGCAGTCTTGGGACTGCCTTTTTTGTTGCATGCGACACGGTTTGGCTGCGGGCTCTTGTAGTCCCTAACCAAGAAAAGAAACAGGGCTCCCAAAAAAGATTGCTTGCAAGATTTTTTGGGAAAAGGAGCCGCGGCGGAGCGAACTTGCCCTTTGCGCTTGCACAAAGGGCTCAAAGTGCAGCCCACGGCGACGAAGGGACCAAAAGATCGCGTGTTCAAGTCATGTCAAGACCGTTTACGGCCTTCTCCGCGTTGATTTGCTCTGCCTATGCTTGGTCGCGATAGGATTTCTCGCAGATGGACAGTTCGGACATGGTTATGCCGCTTCGACTCGAAATGACAAAATTGCCACTGTGCCTCGTTGACACCCCCCCCCTAGTCCCCCTCCCATGGAGGGGGACGCTTTTCCCAATGAGGGGACGATGTAACACCCCAACGGCTTTCCGATTACTTGCCTTAGCCCGAATTGATTTCGGGCGTGGGCGACACAATTTGCCGAGCTCTGTCGGCTTGTTGTACGATGAAACGAACGAGACACCAAAGTCGTTAAGCCGCCAAAGCACATTTCCGTCACGGAAATTTGTTTTCTGACCCTGTTGGAGCGCTTTAATAAGGGGATACACTCAAAGGGCGTTGCCCTTCTCGGTATGACAGCGTAAAAAACAAATTTCGTAAACATCCGTCGACACCCCACCCCCTACACCCCCTCCCATGGAGGGGGCAGGCGCCTTTCCACCCCCGTGGAGGGGGCATGTTCTTTTTTCTTATTTTGCGGTTGCGCGCTGCACGGCCTTGGCGATCTCCACGATCAAGAGAGGCATCAGCGCGAGCGCGGCGGAAATGAGATACTGTTCCCACGTTAAAAACTTCAAACTGAAAAAGGCCTGAATGGGCGGGATGAAGAGAATGCACGCCATGATGGCCGCCGAACCCGCCATAGCAAAGAACAGCACCTTGTTGTGTCCGTTCCCCTTGGCAAATACCGACTCGACATTGGAGCGCTGGTTGAGCACATGGACGAGCTGACTGCACGAAATCACCCCGAATGCCATCGTCATTGCAGCCGTTGCATCGTTGTAGGCATACAGTCCGATAAAATACGCGGAGAGCGAGAGCGCGGACAGCATCGCCCCGTGCAGGACAACGCGCAGCACGAGCCCGCGTTCGAACAGCGTGCCCGACTTCACGGGCGGATGGTGCATGATGTCCTTGGCCGCCGGGTCCACCCCGAGGCCGAGCGCGGGAAGTGTGTCGGTAACGAGGTTAATGATGAGCACATGTACGGCAAGGAGGGGCGCCGGAAGATTGAAGAGCGTGGCGATAAACAGGATGAGCACTTCCGCAATGTTGCCCGCGAGCAAGTATTGAATGACCTTTTGGATGTTGGCATACACCCTTCTGCCCTCCCGCACCGCGCTCTCGATGGTCGTGAAATTGTTGTCGAGCAGGATGATATCGGAGGCGTCCTTGGCGACGTCCGTCCCCGCCCCCATCGCAACACCGATGTTGGCGGCTTTGAGCGCGGGGGAATCGTTGACTCCGTCGCCCGTCATGGCCGCGACCTCCCCCATGCGTTGGAGCGACTTTACGATCCGCAACTTATCCGACGGAGAGACACGGGCATAGACAGAGGTTGTTCCGACCACTTGGTCGAGTTCCTCATCGGACATGGCCGCAAGCTCGGGGCCCGTGACGACGGTATCCCCCTCCCGGAAGATGCCGAGCGCTTGCCCGATGGCAACGGCCGTCGTCTTGTGGTCTCCCGTGATCATGACGACGCGGATGCCCGCCGTGTGGCAGGAGCGGATGGCGGCAATGACCTCCTTGCGGGGAGGATCGATCATGCACGTGAGCCCGAGGAACGTGAGCTCCTCCTCCACATTCTCCCCCTCTTTGGGAATATGATCGACGGTGCGCGCCGCATAGCCGAGCACACGGAGCGCCTCGGAGGACATCTGTTCGGCGATCTTTAAGACACCCGCCTTTTCTTCCTCCGTCATAGGGCGCATCTTGTTCCCGTTATAGACGCTCGTGCAGTGGGGCAAAAGTTCATCTATTGCACCCTTGGTGTAGACATGGTATGCCCCTTTGCTGTTTACGACGACCGACATGCGCTTTCTGTCCGAATCGAAAGGCTGCTCGAATACGCGCGGGAGCTCCTCCTTTAATGCCGTCTGGCCGATGCCGAATTGCTCCGCAAAGGCAATGAGCGCACCCTCCGTGGGGTCGCCGAGGCAAGTGCCGTCCTCCCCCACCGCGGCGTCGTTGCACAGTGCCGCCGCATAG
This sequence comes from uncultured Clostridia bacterium, assembly GCA_947625595.1. GTDB lineage: Bacteria > Bacillota > Clostridia > Christensenellales > Borkfalkiaceae > Gallimonas. The sequence continues at coordinate 12,109 of CANQOX010000030.1, read as the reverse complement.
ACGAGTGCACGGCGCTCCTCCGTGAGTTCGAGGTCCTTTTCCATGGCGCGGACGGTGCCGTGTGCAAACTCATCCTCCGTCGCAAACCGCGTAACGGTCATTCTGTTGAGCGTAAGAGTGCCCGTCTTGTCGCAACAGATCACGGTGGCGTTCCCCAATGTCTCCACGGCGGGCAGGCTCCGCACAAGCGCCTGCTGCTTGGCCATGCGCTGGACACCGAGCGCCATCACGATGGTCGCCGTGGCGGGAAGTCCCTCCGGGATGACGGAAATGGCGAGCGCAATCGCCGTGAGGAGGGGCTGTACCCAATTGGCCGAAACGCTCCAATCGGGAACGCGCAAGTAGCTGATGCCCAGCATGACGAGCGCAATGACAATGCCGACGATGGACAGCGTCTTTCCCACTCCATTCAATTTCTTTTTAATCGGCGTCTCCAATTCATCGGCGCCGTCGAGCATGCCCGCAATGCTGCCCACTTCTGTGCGCATGCCCGTCTCCACGACCACGCCCGTCCCCGTTCCGTTGATGCTGACCGAGGAGGAATAGCACATGTTGACGCGGTCGCCGAGGGGCGCATCGGGCGCAAGAACGGTGGGCGCATCCTTTTCAACGGGAAGGCTCTCGCCGGTAAGCGCCGACTCCTGCACGCTCAGGTTTGCCTCTTCGAGCAGACGAAGATCGGCGGGAATGACGCACCCGTCCGCAAGGACAACGACGTCGCCCGGAACGAGCTCGGCCGCGGGCAGGACCTGTTCCTTGCCGTCCCGCAAGACACGTGCCGTGGGCGCGCTGAGGGTGCTGAGAGAGGCGAGCGCATCGGCGGCTTTCTTTTCCTGCACCACTCCGATGACGGCATTGATGACAACGATGACAAAGATGACGACGGCCTCCGCCCAGTCCTGAAAGATCAGGGAAATGACGGCCGCTATGAGGAGGATGATGACCATGACGTCTTTCACCTGTTCCCAGACCATGCGCAAGACGGATTTTTTCTTGCGCTCTTTGAGAACGTTTCTTCCGTATGTCTCCTTTCTCCGTTCGGCCTCCGCGGAGGTCAGGCCACGTCCGTCGGTTTCGAGTTCCTTTAAGGCCTCTTCCGCGGACATCGCATGCCAATTTTTCTTTTCCATTCTGTCCACCTTAAAAGTAGTCTTTTATAGTTATTATAACACAATCGGACCGAGAAGAAAACCCTCTGCGGGAACTTTTTCCGCCCGAGGGGGAATTTCTCTTTGCTTTGCGGGCAAGAGTTCGCGGAGACGGCGTGAAATATGAAAATAAATTTCACATGCGGAGCGGCGGGTTAAAATTCACAAAACTTTTTTTCAAAAAGGGCTTGTTTTTTTGTCGCTCTTTTGCTATAATACATACACATAAATTGGGGAGGGGGTAATGTTACCCCCTATTCCATTCTGTAAAGGGAAAAAACGGCCCGGCGTGGATACCCCGCATGGAAGCTCCGCGGCGCCCGGTCATACCGAATACCATGTTGGATAAATTTTACGAACAACTTGCGGCGACATCCACCGTGCCCGTCGTCATCATCTCCATTGCGATCATGCTGCTCGCGGGATTTTTGGGGACGCGCATCACGAAACTTTTGAAGCTTCCGAATGTGACCGCCTATATCCTTGTCGGCATCCTGCTCGGGCCCTACTGCCTCGACCTCGTGCCCGCCTATGTCTCCGAGGGCATGGACTTCATCTCCGACATCGCGCTCGCCTTTATCGCTTTCAGCGTGGGCGAATATTTCCGGTTCTCCGTGCTCAAAAAGAATGGCGGGAAAGTGGTAGCCATCACCCTCTTCGAGGCGCTTGCCGCCTCCGTGCTCGTGTTCGTGCTCACCTTTTTCATCTTGCAGCTCGGGCTGGCGTTCTCCATCATCCTCGCCGCCCTCGCCTCCGCGACGGCGCCGGCTTCCACCATGATGACCATCCGCCAGACGGGGGCCCACGGCGACTTCGTGGATACCCTCTTCTCCGTCGTCGCACTCGACGACGTGGTGAGCTTGATGGCATACAGCGTCGCCGTCTCCGTTGCGCTTGCCACGCTGGGAAGCGGATTTTCGGCCACCGATGTGCTCGTGCCCATTGCGTGGAATATCATGATGATCGCCATCGGGATCCTCTTCGGGTTCCTGTTGAAGTTCCTCATGGCAAAGCGCTCCACGGACAACCGCCTCATCGTCTCCATTGCCCTCCTCTTTGCCATCTGCGGCATAGGGGCGGCCGTCGACGTCTCCCCCCTCCTCGGCTGCATGGCCATGGGCACCGTCTACATCAATATCTCGGGGGACGACAAGCTCTTCAAACAGCTCAACTATTTCTCTCCCCCCATCCTGCTCCTCTTCTTTGTGAAATCGGGGATCGGATTCCAATTGGATTCGCTGGTCAGCACGGAGAATGTCTCCATCGGCGTTCCGCTGATCGTTGTGGGCGCTTTGTATTTTGTCGTGAGACTTTTGGGCAAGTATGTCGGCGCGTTTGTCGGCTGTGCCGTCACGAAAAAGGACAAGAAGGTGCGGAACTATCTCGGCATGGCGCTCGCGCCGCAAGCGGGAGTTGCGATTGGCCTTGCCGCCCTCGGCGCACGCGTGCTCGAAAGCAGCGCAAACCCCGCCGTGAGTGCCATGGGGCCCATTTTGGAGACCATCATCCTCTCTTCGAGCATCCTCTATGAACTCATCGGGCCCGCACTCGCAAAGCTTTCGCTGTATCTCTCGGGCTCCTATGGAAAAGCAGCAGAGACAGCGGAGGGGCCACCCATGTCCGAATCCCCCCCCACACGCGAGGCAGAAGTTGCATCGTTAAAGGAACAGCTCTGCGCCATCCAAAAGGAGCTGTCTGTCAAAGAATACGCCCGCTCGCCCGAGGAGGAGGCCTTCTTGGAGGCCACAGAGCCGCCCGAGGACGAATCGTCGGAGACCTCCGTGGGCGCCGAATATAACAGAAGAAAATTCATTAACAAGAGGTGACCCTATGCCCACAGATTTCATCGCATCCCTGCTCGGGAATTGGTCCAGCGAAGTCAACATTGCATCGACGGCGCTCAAAACGGCGCTCGTCATTCTCATGGCCGTCATCTTCGGCTGTGAGCGCTCCCGAAACCGCCATGCCGCGGGGCTCCGCACGCTCATCGTGCTCTCCATCGGCTCCATGTTTGCGGGGCTCGCCGATATCTACTTCATCACTGTCCACGGCGTCGTGTTCCCCATTCTGTCCGCCGCGGTCATCATCGGCATCTCCATCATCACCGCAAATACCATCATCTTTTCCTCCAAGAATCAGATCATGGGGCTCACGACCTCCGTCGGGACGTGGACCATGTCCATCGTATGCGCCATTCTCGGCTTCGGCCTCTACACCGCCGCGCTCATCGGATTTGCCGCCCTCATGATCGGCCTGCTCGGCTTCTCCTCCATGGAGAACTACATTAAAAATAAGTCCAATCACTTCGAGATCCACCTCGAACTCAAAACGAGAAACAGCTTGCAGGACTTCATCTCCATGGCGCGGGAATTCGGCCTTAAAATCGACAATCTCGAACTCAATCCCGCCTACGCCAACTCGGGGCTGAGCGTGTATACCGTGAAGTTTACCGTCGTCGGAAAATCACTCAGAAAGAAGAGCCACAGCGACATCATCGAGGCACTCTCCGTGTTGGATTGCGTCTACTACATTGAAAAACTTGGCTGAGCCCGTGGGTAGCAAAGCCCCTTTCATTCCCTCAAAAATTCAAAGAACTGCCTTGCAGATCTCTCTGCGGGCAGTTCTTTTTTGATCAACCGGCGGGCTCCATCAAACCGGCGGCAATGAGATTGGCGATGATTTGGTTCACCGTCGTTGCAACCGTGGTAAGGTCGGTCGCGGCGGGATCGGCAATTGCGGCCACATTCGCCGCCGTCTCCGTGGGCCCCGTCGCACCGCGCGGGATCGTGAAGTTCAAGATCACGTTTTCCGCGGTCCCCGTCTGCGTCACAAGCGCATCCGTGTCGGGGTCGCCCGTCGTGGTCGTCCCCACCGTCACGGTAGGCGTCGTGCCGTCCGCACCGGCAGGACCGATGGGGCCTGTTTCACCCGTGGGGCCGGTAGGACCTGTTTCACCTGTGGGACCCGTGGGACCTGTTTCACCCGTGGGGCCGGTGGGACCCGTTTCACCCGTGGGGCCGGTGGGACCTGTTGCGCCCGTTGCACTCGCGCTTCCGGCCGGGCCCTGCGGACCCGTTGCGCCCGTTGCGCTTGTAACTTATGGGATATTTTTTGCTATGTGCGCTCGATACTCTTCAAGACTTTGGGGATTGAGAAACTTATAATAGATATGAATTTCCCGTTCTCCGTTTTCCTGTTTCTGTCCGACTGTAATAAAGTCGATGAGTTGCAAGCACGCTTCGCGCGTTAAATCTTCACATTTGCCATAGCGTTTCAGCTTTGCAATGTATTCCTCGGCTTCTTCATCATCTTTTTGACTTTCTGCAAGCCTTTTTTCAAGTTCTTCGATGGACTTCAAAACCGATTCCTTTTCCGTGGAATACTCTGCACACAGGCTACTCATTACACTTTCGGGCATACTCTTCAAGGCTCTTTCCTCAAATGCAAAGCGAATCAATTTATCTAACTCCGCAAGTCTGTTCTTGTATGCTCTCAGTTGTTTTTCATCGGACAATTTACTCTCTTCGCATACTTGCGCTTTCGCCCGCAGAAACTCCTCTTTTGCTTTCTTCTCATCAAGTTCAACCGATTCCGCCATAGATCTTAAATCTTGCAACACGATGCTTTCAATCAATGCTTCGGTGATGGAATGAGAGCTGCAATATCGTTTTCCGAAATCCTTATAAGTCCTACACATGAAATTGTATTTTCCCGAGGGTGAACATTGGAGTTTGAATTTGCTTCCGCAATCGGGACAGACGAGAAATCCGGAGAGAAGATGCGTTTGATGCCGATTATCTACCTTCCCGCGTGAAACAGAGCGATTCACCTCTTGCACTTTATCCCAAACTTCTTGGCTGATGATAGGCTCGTGAGCATTCTCTTTCACAATCCATTCATCTTGGGGGATATTAACGATCTTGTGGTTTTTGTAGGAAACGCGAGTCGTCTTGTGTTGCGTCATCCTACCGATATAGGTCGGATTCGTCAAAACCCACATTAACGTTCTGTCACTCCAAAGGGCACTGCAACTCCTGTTCCACTTTGTACCGTCTTGCTTCGTGTAATAGGTTGCCGGATTCGGGATACCCTCCTCTGCCAACTTTCTGCTGATTGCCCGAACAGAATAGCCCTGCAAACGCAGATCGAAAATATGCCGCACGACCGTAGCAGCTTCTTCATCGATCACCGCAGTCCGACATTCGTCCGTTCCTGCTTTGTAACCATACGGATAATTCCAATTTGTGTACTTGCCCGCACGCTGGCTTGCTTCAAAAACGGCTCTGATCTTCTTGCTCGTATTTGCGGCGTGCCACTCGTTGAACACATTCATGATCGGCATCATATCCATTGCCGTCGAAGTTCTGTCTGCGGTGTCCACATTATCGGAAAGAGCGATGAAGCGTATTCCATAAGCAGGGAAGATGTAGTCGATATATTGTCCGACCTGTATGTAGTTACGTCCGAAACGTGATAGGTCTTTGACGATGATCGTATCGATCTTCCCGATCTGTGCGTCCGAAAGAAGTCGCTTTACGCCCGGTCGGTCGAAGTTCGTTCCCGAAAAGCCATCGTCCACATATTCATCGACAATGTTTCCGCCGTGTTCTTCCACATACTTTTGGAGAATGATCCGCTGATGTTCGATTGACATGGATTCGCCCGCTTTATCGTCATCACGCGAAAGTCGCATATAAATTCCGATGTTATTCAGTTGTCTTTGCTTTGACATTTTACCTCCTTTTTCTGTCAAAGCAATCAAGTTATGATATTTGAATTATACCATAACCTATCTTACTTTGCAATGGTTTTACCATTATTTTAAGAATAGTTATAAGCCCATTTCTCGCTTGGCGCGATAAATTGCCTGCTCCATTGCCAAACTTTGCAAATCTCTCTCGCCCAAAAAGTGTCTTATCACTACAACATTTTTACCTTGAATTTCATACACCCTCCGAGAATTGGGGCACTCCTTCGCCTTCGCTTTGATCTCGTCTATTTTATTTTTCGTTCTTTCATCCCCCCGAATAGTCGATCGCTAAATCATTCTATGAAATGACCGCTTGTCTGCTTTCATATTCCCTATTTATAAAATCATCTTGAGTCACAGGATAAAAGAATGGCGAGAGCTAAACTCTCGCCATTCACAAATTTTTAATGATTCGTTACGGATCCAAAGCCCTATGTGCCTCCACCTCGGCTTTCAGCGTCTCATAGCCCTCTCGGATCAGATCCACTTTGGTGATTTTATACTTCTCCAAAAAGGCGATGATCTCCTCGCACTCTCCGCGCGGCATACTTGTCCCGAAGCTGGCGCTTCTTGCTTTGCGCTCCGCCTTGTGCTTGTCCTCATATCGCTTGTCTATGACTTGCTTGGGTGTTCTCATGGCGTTCCCTCTATACATAGACAAGTTCGTTCAAGATCTCTTCTTCGATCGCCGCGTTCATCGCGTTCAGTCTTCGCACATCGGTCAAGTAGTCGCCTGTCCGTTTGTACTGTTCGCTTTTCGAGAGCTTCTCGCGCAGGACCTCTTCCATTTCCTCTGCCTGACGGTCGATGCCGTGAAGATATTCGGGAAGATTTTCTATCCCCCACATCTTTGCGGGAGCATGGTTTTCAAGATAGTCGAGCGCAAGCGTTCCGTATTTCCCGTAGACATGATGAACGGGCTTTACAAGCTCTTGATACCGTTTGACTTCCTCTTCTGTCAAGCCCTCTCCCCTCTCGGCTTTCGCCAAAATTTCAGCGTCGTTCATGTTGTTCCTCCTTTAAGAATAAATCGTATTCATACGATACATCATCTTTTTGTATTTGTCAAGGGTTTTCGGAAAAATTCTTTTCATGAGCACAAATTTATGTCACAAAAGCTGCGATACCGCGCACAAGATACGGGCACGCGACGACGATTACAAAGATGACGACAAGACCGATGAGATAGTTCACGAGCATTTTCTTCGCCTTTGCTTTGTCCTCGTTTTTGGTCGCTATGATGATCGCCACGCCGATCGCAATGCTCCACAGCCCCGCCGTTGCGAGAAGCACCCAATACATATAGGGCGCATATTGCTCGAAGAGGTACTCTACATAGTTGGAAACGTTCTCGTACTGATCCCCAAGTTCCTGCGTATAGCTGTCGCCGCAAGTTTGGCAAACATAGCGCCTCGTCGTTTTTCCGTTCTCCGTAGTGGAAGATGTTATGGAATAGTTATGCCCTTTTGCGCGGATCGTTTCAACATATCCGTATCCACAGTTCTCACAGGTCATTTGTCTTTGTCCGTTGGTCGTGCAAGTCGCAGGAGTTAAAACAATACTCGTATAGCTGTGTCCCGTAGGGAGTGAGCCATCGCGATCCTCTCGACGATGCCCGCAAACTTGGCATAAATAGACCGTTTTTCCGCCCTCGGTACAGGTGGGCGGTTCTTCCGATGTTTCATAATTGTGTCCGAGCGGTTGAGAAACGTTGTCCCGATAACTTTCCCCGCATCGGCTGCACTCATGTAGCGTGTAACTTCCCTCGGTACAGGTCGCGGGATACGTCCTTTCCACATAGCTGTGTCCGCTTGCTTCCGTCGCTCCGCTCCGGTATTCGTCTCCGCACCGGCTGCAAGTATAGAGCGTGTAGCCGCCCTCGGTACACTTCGGGGAAACGACCGTTGCCTTGTAATTATGACCGAGCGCATTTGACACAGTATCGCGATAAGAATATCCGCACTTCGTGCAAGTATAGATCGTATATCCCGCTTCGGTACACGTCGCTGCCGTTGTTTTGGTCGTGAAGCTATGCCCCGTTCCGTTTTCATCGGTGTAGTCCGTATAACTGTAATGGCATCTCGAACAGGTGTAGACGAATTTCTCCCCCGTGCAAGTGGCAGATGTTTCTACCGTATAGCTATGCCCCAACGCGGGTATTCGACTGTCTACATAGGTCGTTTTGCAGCGTGAACAGACGTGAGTTGTATATCCCTCTGCTGTACAGGTGGGCGGCGTGGTCGTGCTGTCATAGCTATGACCGAGCGCATTCGATTGATTGCTCGTATAGGTATTCCCGCACCGCGTACACCTATTCGTCGTGTACCCGCCCGAAGTACAGGTCGCGGGCGTGGTCGTTGCGCTGTAACTGTGTCCGAGCGCGGACGTTGGGTTATCCGTATAAGAATAACCGCACGAGCATCTATGAGTTGTATAACCATCCGTCGTGCAAGTCGGCTTCGTTACGGTCGAAGTGTAACTGTGGACGTGGTAGTCAATTTTGAAGGAGAACGTACACTCGATTTTTACGGCTCGGCGCACGGTTCTTGCAACACTTTCCTGTTCCCAATCAGAATCGCCTATATACGTCACATACAGAACGATGGCATTCGGATATTCCTCTTGATAGGAAAAATATCTTTCGTAAAGCGGAGAATATTGGGGGCGTTTCTCTTTTTTCGGCGCAGACGGTTTCAGCATGGAGGGCGGCAGGGCGATGTCCTCGCTTTCCGTCTCGCTCCCTTCTTCTTGAATCGGCTCGTCCTGTTCGGACAATGCCTCTTCGATCTCTTCGTCCGTCCATTCTTCCTCGTCCGCTTGGGGCGGGGGCGGAAGTTCGGCGGCGTCCTCGCTTTCTTCCTCTCGAGGTGGTTCGCCTTGTTCAGACAATGCCTCCTCGATCTCCTCGTCCGTCCATTCTTCCTCGTCCGCTTGAAGCGGGGGCGGAAGTTCAGCGGCATTTTCGCTCTCTTCGCGCGGGGTCGGTGCGTGTTCGGGTTGGGCCTCCGCGATTTTTCCATCCTGTTCGGTAGGTTCGGGATTTTCCCACGCCCTCAGACGGCTCTTGCGATATGCTTGCATGACCTCATCACGCATGACCGTTGTAAGGAGAATGACTTCGTTAAACAGGTCGCCGTTTTCTTCATAGGAATAGGGCATACCGTGGAGCTTGATCTCTTCTTTGGGTTTGCCCGCAGAGCAATACAGCGAATAGGCGACCCCCTCACATAAAAACGTGTTCCGCTCGGCATCATCGGTTAGATAGCCGTAGTCCGATAAATACTGCTCTACGCCGCGTTCTATCCTTTGATAATCGCTGCCGCGCTCTTGGGAAAGATTTGAGCCGTTCAGTTCGTCTATTCCCTGCAAGAGCCGACGAATCGGCATATACTGACTTTGATATTTGAGTTCTCCTTGCGTGTCTTTATCGTCAAAGACGTGCCGCCTCTGTCCGAAACGGTCAAAGTAGGCGATCCCTTTCCGTCCTTTGATGACCCACCGTCCCCACGCATTCCAATTTTCAAGAGAATAACAGACTTCCGCATTCGGGCGCGCCATGATGATTTGACAGGCATCGTAAATTTCAAGGTGCGGATTCATCGCTTTGAAACAGTAGAATGCCCGAATGCTTTCGTCGTCCGACAAGATCTGCGCAAGCGCTTCCCGCCGCGACATCGGTCTATTCGGGATCAATCACGATCACCCCCTTTTGCTTTGTCGCCGAACACTTCTTTCCAAACGCGCTGCCGATCCCGATAGGAAGGGAAAAAGATGATGCGTAATGCCGCCTCTGCGCCCATGAGATACACGAGACGCTCGATCTGATCGCGGGTGAAACGTTCCCGCGCCCGAAGTTTCCGCTTGAACTCTTCTGCGGAAACTCCTATTCTGCGGGCGACATACGGCTGCGTATGCCCGTGCGCGTATATCCATTCTTTCAGAAGATGTTTCTTCAAAGAATAGCCGTGACGAGCAAGATCGTTCATTGTTTCTTTTTCCGTCTGCTTTTCCGTTCCCATGTTTCATCTCCGAATGATATGACTTCAAACATTGCCTCTTCTCCGAAACGGTTATAGATCTCTGCCGCCAAATCGGGGCTGAGGCTCCCGCCTTTTTTCAGAAAATAATATGTTCCACTATGGCAGCCGAGGGCGCTTAAAAGCTCTTCCCCGCTCTCATACCCGTTTCGCTCGGCAAGTCGTTCAAACCGATCAAGTCTTAAATACATTTCTGCTCCCTCGAAGGAAGCCGATAAAACCCCCTTCACTGTAAAGCGGTTGAAACGAGCCAAAGTACACGGTCTATCGAAAAAAATTTTATTTTCCTTGCAAAATTCTTTTGAGGGTGCGATAAATGCGCTGCAAGGCGTTATTGATCGCGGCTTTTGTAACGTGAAACAGCTCGGAGATCTCCTTTTGCGATCTCCCCTCTATGTATAAAAGCCGTAGTATCTCACGCTGCCGAGGCGTGAGCCGTTCGATCACCCCTTGCAATTCCTCGCTTTCCAACTCTTCAATGGAAAACTCTTGCTCGGTGTGCTTGTCCTCGAAATCAAGGCTGTTTTCCATGTCCTCTTCCAAGGAATGCGTCCAAAACCGTTCCCGCCTTTCGCGGCGGCTGGCTTTGTATTCTTCCAACAGATACGCATTGAGGAGCTTTTCATCCCCTGCTCTTTCGAGCAATTCTGCCGTTCCCTCGTCAAGGTAGACCGCGACGGTGCGTACCTCTCCGTTCTTCCGTGTGACTTCAAGGCTGTACTTTTTCATAAAATCCTCCGACTTTTTGATTTTTTTTTGAAAAATCGCAATCGGACGGATTCGCCCATAAAGAAACAGCCCGACCGCGATCAACAACCGCTTTCGAGCTGTTTTGGGAGAGCATGAACCGTAGAACAGCTTCTGCGGTTTTCTCTTGCAAAAAGAAAACCCCGATAGGCAATATCTATCGGGGCTTTTCAAATTCGCTATATCACGTTACGGGCTATGACGGGTCGGCGTTCAAGGCTTGTCCCCATTTGCCTCGCTCTTTTAGCTCGATTTGAAAAGGATAGATTGCCCAAACTTTTCATTCGTAAAGAGCGAACGCATAATCGGCGCCATTATTTTCTTCTTGGAAATGAAAAAATTCTTACAAAAAAATCCCGACAATTCGCTATTGCCGGGAAACGATCGCTTGTTATGAAAATAAAAAAGCCTGCAAACAGGGATCTCCTAAAAAGGAAATTCCGCTGTCTGTCAGGCTTATATCCGTTCTCTGCGGATTCTAACTCTCTTCAACAGGACAGAAATGCTAACTCTTTTTTTAACATAGCCTTTACCATCGTTTTCGCGGCTTCTTTTTGATCGCCGTCAAGCGCTCTCCATAGTAAAATCATCTCTGTTTCATCCCCTGTCAGTCTATCGACATCCACATCGTAAAGCAATGTCGCCAATGTAATTCCAAGCGCATCGCAAATACCTTCCAAAACTTCAAGTTTCGGCATGGTTCCTCTCATTTTCCACGAATTTAATGTGCTATGTGCGATTCCGGCACGAACACTTAATGCGTTGAGAGTCATCCCGCGCTGCTTTCGTAAATCGTCAACTCTCTCGTAAAGTTGCATTGAGCTTATCATCTTCCACCTGTGCATATATTTTACACCAACAATAGTGGAAAGATTTCCGCTTTGGCAATGTATAATTTCCGCGCCTGCGGAATAATACAAAAAAACGTCGCACCGCTTTTGTACAACGTTTTTCCTGACCTCAATTCTGTTTATTCTTTTTCTCAATCGGAATCACTTTTATTCCGTCCGCTTCGACGATGACCCGTAAGCTCGCTTTGCACTTCGGACAAATGATTTCCACGTCCGATTTGGGTTCTGCCTTAAACATTTTGTAACCGCAAAACGGACAAGAGGCATATAACTTCATCTTTCATTTTCCCTTGCCGATTTTTCTCTCTTTTGCTACTCCGCCACCCCATAGATGCCCGCCTCTTTGAAACAGATAGAACGGTTTTCCGTTTCCATGGCGTTTGTCGTCGCTCGGCCCTATTCAGCAAGTCAAAATACCTTTTCGATAATCCACGCCGAAGTATTCGGCAAGCTCTTTTAATTGTGCGTCGGTGATGGTGTTTTTACGCGGAAGGTGCGCCGTCAGCATATAGATCTGCGCCGCCTTTTCCACGGTTTCGATGAGACCGAACGTTTCGTCGAGCGTCTTGCCCGCGC
>CANQOX010000029.1 GCA_947625595.1 uncultured Clostridia bacterium | reverse complement strand
AAGGCAGAGGCCTCTCAAAGGTGAATCCGAAAACCCTTCAACGCAATGTAGACCTCATCAACAACCGCCCCAAAAAACTCCTCAACTTCCTTTCCCCACAACTTCTGTTTGAAAATATGTTGCACTTCATTTGACAATTCGCCGGGTGGGCAACGATTCTGAATCATGCCCACCTCAGTCGCCTTCGGCGACAGCTCCTCCTCGGGAGGAGCCGAGAGAAACCCCTCTGTCACTTCGCGCCAGCGACTTATGCGGGGGAAGGCTTTATCTATGCCGAGGAGGGTATCGGCGGAGACATGCAGAAGTTCCAGAAAGCGCAAAAAGACAGTCATCGACGGCAGTTTACCGCATTTGCAGATGCGATAGAGCGTAGTAACTCTGATCCCCGCAAGTTTAGCAAAGTCATACCTTATGTAGCCCTTTGCTATTATCAGCGCTTCGAGGCGTTTCCCCAATCCTTCAATATCCACAAAATACCCGCATTATAACAGTTTCAGTTATATATTATATAACGTTTATCGTTATATGTCAATCAAATTATAACAAAATTTGTTATAATTTCTGAAAATGTTGAGCAATGAAGTGGGGAAACGGCTCAAGGAGAGCCGAAAATATGCGGGGTTGACACAAAAGCAGGTGGCGGAGAAGCTGGGTATGCTTCAACCTTCCTATGCGCGCTATGAATCGGGCGTTCTCGAACTTGATTATGAGAAACTTACTTTTCTGTGCCGTCTGTTTCACGTCTCCGCGGATTATATTCTCGGTTTGGATGAGACAAAGTAGAATTTTTGAATAAAAAAAACGGCGGCTGCCCGAGAGGGCAGCCGCCGTTTTGTCATTCTTCGCAGTTTTTCTTCAGGGTCGCGAGGGAGGCTTTGAGTTCGGCGGGAAGTTTGTCGCCGAATTGCTTGTAGTACTCCGCGATCTCGTCCGCTTCGGCGGACCAACGCTTTTTATCGACATAGAGGATCTTTTCGAGCGTTTCGCGGCGATAATCGAGCCCCTCGAGGTCGATGTCCTTGGCGTAGGGGACGTAGCCGATGGCGGTCTCTTCGGCGTCCACCGTGCCCTCACAGCGCTTCAGGATCCACTCGAGCACGCGCATGTTGTCGCCGAATCCCGGCCAGAGGAATTCGCCGTTCTCGCCCTGACGGAACCAGTTGACGTTGAAGATCTTGGGCGGGTTCTTGACCTTCTTGCCCATTTCGATCCAGTGGCTGAAATAGTCGGCCATGTGATAGCCGCAGAAGGGCTTCATCGCCATGGGGTCGTGGCGAAGCACGCCCACCGCGCCCGTTGCGGCCGCCGTCGTCTCCGAACTCATGATGGAGCCGACGAAAACGCCGTGATCCCAGTCGCGCGACTGATAGACGAGGGGCGTCGTCGTAGCGCGCCTTCCGCCGAAGATGATGGCGTCGAGCGGGACGCCTTCCTTGGAATCAAACTCGGGGGAGAGGCAGGGACAGCCCGTCGCGGGAGCCGTAAAGCGGGAATTGGGGTGCGCCGCCTTGGTGCCGCTGTCGGGCGTCCAATCGTGGCCGAGCCAGTCGATGAGGCGGTCGGGCGCCTTCTTCGTGAGGCCCTCCCACCAAACGGTGTTGTCGGCGGGGTCGATGGCGACGTTCGTAAAGATCGTTCCCTGTCTGGTCGCCGCAAGGGCGTTGGGATTGGACTTCTCGTTGGTGCCGGGGGCGACGCCGAAGAAGCCGTTCTCGGGGTTCACCGCCCAGAGTCTGCCGTCCCTGCCGATCCTGATCCAAGCGATGTCATCGCCGACGGTCTCGACCTTATATCCGCGCTCGAGGTAGTGCTTGGGCGGAATGAGCATGGCGAGATTGGTCTTGCCGCAGGCGGAGGGGAAAGCGGCGGCGACGTACTTTTTGCGTCCGTCGGGGAAGGTCACTCCCAAAATGAGCATGTGCTCTGCCATCCAGCCCTCGCGCCTGCCGAGGCAGGAGGCGATGCGGAGCGCAAAGCATTTCTTGCCGAGGAGGACGTTGCCGCCGTAAGCGGAGTTGACCGAGATGATCGTGTCGTCCTCGGGGAAGTGCATGATGTAACGTTTCTCGGGGTCCACGTCGCACTTGCAGTGGAAACCCTTGATGAAGTCGCCGTCCTCGCCGAGCTGGTCATAGCAAGCGGTGCCGACGCGGGTCATGATGGCCATGTTGAGGACGACATAGATGCTGTCGGTGACCTCGATGCCGATCTTGCTGAAAGGAGAGCCGAGGACGCCCATCGAATAGGGAATGACGTACATGGTGCGTCCCTTCATCTTCCCGCGGGCGATCTCGCCGCACATCGCATAGGCCTCCTTGGGGTCCATCCAATAGTTGATGGGGCCCGCGTCGTCCTTATCCTTGCAACAGATGAAGGTGCGCGCCTCCACGCGCGCGACGTCGTTCTCCGCCGTGCGGTGATAGTAACAATTGGGGAGTTTTTCCTGATTGAGCCGTATCATCTCGCCCGTTCTGACGGCCTCTTCGCGCAAAGCCGCGAGCTGGCTCTCGCTCCCGTCGATCCACACGATCTCGTCGGGGCAGGCGAGGTCCGCGCTCCTTTGGACGAAGTCGAGCACTTTCTTGTTCTTGGTCAACGCCATTTGTGATCCTCCTGATTTTCGGCCCCTCGGGGCACACATTCTGTCACTATATATTATACCACAAATCCCCGTGAAAGTAAACGGAATTCGTACAATTTGCATGGGGGGTGCCCCTTGTCGCCTCTCTTGTCGCCCCTTATAGGGGAGATGTCACGAACGTAGTGAGTGACAGAGGGGTTTCAAAAACCCCTTTCCCCCTGCGGGGGACTTCCCCTACGAGGGGCAGCGAGAGAGAGCACTCTTTTTCAGCTCTTGGTCTGGACTTTGGTCTCGATCTCGGCTTCGACGGCGTTGGGGACGGCGTCCTTGAGTTCGGCGAACTTCTTCGGCGAGGCGCGGTAGAGGTCCCGCTTCAGTTCAAAGAGGTCGCATCCCGCGCTTTGGCACTTGTCCCAGAGACTGCGAATGTCGCTCTTCAGCGTCTCTTCGGCGATGCGAAGGGTCTCCTCGGGCACCTTGTCCGTCGAGACGTCGTCGATGGGGGCCGTCGCCCCGCGACAGCACAGCCGAACGGTGAGCGAGACGGAAAGTTTGACCTTGGGCGCGCCGCCCGTGTCGAGGGAGATGCCCCCGCCGTTTTCGAGAATGGCCAACGTCACGGGTTTCTCCCCGTCGTCGGCATTGAACGTCCCAGCGAACACCTCCCCTTTGAGGAGGGAAAAGGCCGTCGTCTCGTTCGCGCCGAGCAGTCCGACCATCTTTCCCTCCTGAAAGAGGGCTGTCTCGTCGGCCGTGTAGATCTTTTGCGTCTTCTCCTGTCCGCCCGAGCCGCCCGCGCTCTCGTTGCCACCCGCCTCCTGTCCGCCCTCCTGATCGTGCATGCGGAGAAAGGGCAGATAGCCGCTCTTCGAGACGCCGTAATAGGAGCGCGAAAAGTCCTTCAGCGTGTTCGGCATGACCTTGCCCGCCTTCACCGCCGCATCGGAAAAGAGTTTGGTGATGGCGAGTGAAGAGGCGTCGTCGATCGCGCTCTGCGAGGAGATCGTCTCCTCTGCTTTGCCCTCGCAGACGGCGAGATAGCAGGAGTCGGGCATGTATTCGTTGCGCAGAAAGTAATCGAGACTGCCGAACACGTCCTCCTTTGCCGTCTCTTCGCCGAGGAGAAGGAGGTTGCAGAAGACGAGTTTGGGCACCCAGCCCGTCTTGGAATAGAGCATGGTGATGCAGTCGGAGACTGTCTTTCCGTCGGCGCGGATCTCCACGGAGGAAGTGCCGCCTGTCGTCCTGTCACTGCCCTTGGGGACGGCGATCTGCGCGGAGACGGCGTAGCCCTCCTCCGTTTTGTCGATCCCCGCGGCGAGAATGATGGCCGTCTTCTGCACGTCCACGAGGCCGAAGTCGTTGGAGAAGAAGGCAAACACGATGACCGCGAAGAGCAGGAGATAGAGTTTCATGGGAATGGTCTTGATAAATTTACGAGCGTTCATGATCCCTCCTCAAGAGCAGTGAAAGGGGCGGCAGGACTGTGCAGAACACGACGAAGATCCAGAACGGCGCCCCTGTGACGAAGTGCAGGACTTCCCCGAAGCGGTTGTCGAGAAAGTACATCAGGGCCAAAAAGACGGCATTGACGGCGACGGAGAGAATGGTCGCGAGGTGTCTCTCCCGCCCGAAGGGCTGCAAAAAGCAGTCGATCCCCGCCTGCAGGGGCATGGCGCACCAGAACGCCATGACGAGGGAGAGGGCATAGATGAAGATATAGTCGATGCGGCCGAGGACGGTGATGCCCGAGAAGTATTTGGACGTCTTCGCGATCGCGAAGGGCTGATTCACAGCGACGTCGCCGAAGACCCCGTAGAAGACCGCGAGGAAGAGCAAGACGCCCAACGCCCCCGCGAGATACCACAGAGTTCCCTTCCACGCCGTGCCTTTTTTGTAGTCGATGCGGCCGAGGAGCATGAGGAGGACGGCCCCGTCGAAGAGCCAGCCCGAGAGCACGGGAAGGGCCTTGAAGGTCCCCATTCCCCCGCCGCCCAAGGGAAGGAGGGCGCCGAGGTCGGTCTCCCCGACGGACAGGACGAGGATCCCCGCGAGCCCTGCGATCGCGATGGGGCCGAGAATGTCCCAAACTCTCCCCTGCGAGCCGAGGGGCTTGGCGCAGAGGTAGACGCTGAACACGAAGTAGGGCGCGAACGCCGCGAGGGAGGGCAGGGTATCGTAGAAAGTGCTCTGCACGAACAGCCGCTGTTCGAGGAGGGGCAGGAGGGCCGCATAGAAAAAGAAGAGGGACAAAACGCTCATGACGGCGATGGCCGCGACCTTCCCGAAGGTGTTTCGGAGGAGGGAAAAGAGGCTCTCCCCCTTCTTTGCCGCGAGGAGCACGCAGAAGACGACGCCCGCCTGCACGAGATAGCCGATGAGGGCGGGCAGGAGGAGGTCATTCTTGGCCTGCTGTGCGAGGAGAGAGGGCAGAATGACGAGCTTTCCCGCAGGCATGATGCAGGCGAGGAAGAAATAGAGCTGGCGCGGTGAGATCTTCTTCATTTCATGCGCCTCCTGTTCTTACTTCCGAGCGTCTCGGGGCGAAGCTCGAGGGAGCCGAGGTCATACTTTACGACGCTGTCGCGCAGATCCCTCCCGATCATGGGGGAGAAGGGCGCGACGAGCGGGGCGCCGTAGTTCTCCGTCGTCACGAGATAGAGAAGAACGAACGCCGACGCGAGAATGATGCCGTACGTCCCCACGCTCCCCGCGACGAGGAGCATCATGAGGCGCAAGACGCTCGTCTGCTCGATGAGGTTGGGCACGGCGTAGAGGCCGATGCCCGAGAAGGCGATGATGATGATCGCGGGCGTGGAGACGAAGCCCGCCGAGACGGCCGTTTCGCCGAGGACGAGCGCGCCGACGACGGAGAGGGCCATGCCGACGTACTTCGGCATGCGGATGGAGGCCTCGTTGAGCACTTCGAGGACGAAGAGCACGAGGAGCATCTCCAGCGAGGGGGAGAAGGGAATGTCCCGAATGCTTCCCGCGATCGTCAGGAGCAGGCGAATGGGGAAGAGTTGCAGTTTGAAGAGTTGCGCCGACACATAGAAGGCGGGCAGGTAGATCGCGACGATGAGGGACAGGAGCCGCAGAATGCGGGTAAACGTCGCGCGGTAGGAGGGGACGAAGTAGTCTTCGCTCGATTGGAAGTCCTCAATGAGGAGATAGGGAAGGGTCAGGGCGATGGGCGAACCGTCCACGAGAAGGCCCACCCGCCCCTCGGCGATCTTGGCGCAGAAGATGTCGGGCTTCTCCGTCGTGCCGACCTGTTTGACCAAGGAATAGGGACGGGAGGAGAGGAAGTGGGTGAGATAGGAGGAATCGGGGACGATGTCGATGTCGATCTCCTGCAATTTCTTTTTGACCTCCTCCACCGTCTCCTTCACAGAGGTCCCCTCGAGGTAGCAGAGGGCGACGACCGTCTGGGAACGGCGGCCGATCTCCATGGTCTCGATCTTCAGCTCCGCCGTCTTGAGGCGGCGGCGGACGAGGGAAGTGTTGATCTTGACGTCCTCGATGAAGCCCTCCCGCGGGCCCTTGACGGCGACGTCCGTCGAAGGTTCGGAGATGGCGCGGACGAAAACTTTCTTCGTGCCGACGATGATCGCTTCCTTCATGCCCTCCCACAGGAGGACGGGATTGCCCGCGAGCACCTCCTCGGAGAGCTTTTTGAACTCCCTGCTCTTGCGAAGTTCGGGGGAGGTGAGGCTCTTTGCGATCTCCTCCGCGTCCGTCCCGCCGCCGTAATGGAGGAGGGGACGGATGACCTGTTCGCCGAGAAGTTCCTTGTCGGTGATGGGGTCGGCGTAGACGACGGTGAAGGAAACATTCTTCTCGGACTTGAACTCGAAGGTCAGAATGTCCTCGGCGGGGAGCAGCTTTTTGAGGGTCTCGGTGTCCCTCTTCAGGCTTTCCGTTACATATTTCATGCCACAAGTATGAGTGATAAATGAAAAATTAAAAATGGAAAATCAAAAATTGAGCGCGGCGGGGCAGGGTGACCTGCCCCGCCGCGCTCATCCTGAGAGAGCGAAGCGACCGCCCCGCGCTCATGTTGAGGCGAAGCCGAAACATCTCATAGACCCACGGACTTCGTATTAGGGGATTCTTCGGGCTTCGCCCTCAGAATGAGCGATGCCCCTCCATGGGGGTGCCGCTTTTTACCCCCTCCCGAGGAGGGGGGTAGGGGGGTGGGCAACGATTCTGAATGATGCCCACTTCAGTCACCTTCGGTGACAGCTCCTTCTCGGGAGGAGCCGAGAGAAACCCCTTTCCCCTCGCAAGCTCGGGGACTTCCCCTACAGGGGCAGCGAGATGAAGCCTCTGAATGAGCGCGGAGCGCTTAATTTTCATTCTCACAGAAAAAACCGCCTGCGGGGACCGCAGGCGGAAAACGTCACAGAGTATCAAGGAATTCTTTCAGAAGTTCGGCCGTCGCAGACAGCTCTTCTTCCGTCAGAGGGGGGTCGGCATATTGCGCAAGTTGCTCGCGGATCCCTTGGAACGCATCCGCATCTCCCATGGCGGCGTCCCTGATCGCCTCCGAAGCCTCCTGCCGCCTCTCTTCGGGTACGCATTCGAGGAGGGGAAGGAGGGGGTCCATGACGAACTTTCCCCGCAGGAACTGTTCGTAAAAGACATAGTACAGGGTCGCCGCGCATCCCGTCTCCAGCCCGCCTTTCAGGAGAGTTGTCACCGCGTCGGCCGTAAAACACAGTCCGCCTCGCGTGAAGATGCTGTAGAGCGCGTAGATGAGGATCCCGAGGCCGAAGGGCAAGAACACGAATACCTTCTTGCTGACCGACTTCATGACCGTTTTTTTGAGGAGGGACGTCAGAAGCGTCACTCCGAGCGCGAGGATCAATACGTCCACACCGTAGCGGTGCAGAGTGCCGTAAAGTTCGATGACTGTCATAAAATAACCGTCCTTTTCCCGCCGCAGAACTATCGTACCACGAAAAAGGGACGTTCGGGCCGCCGTATGACAGAATTTTTTCTTTTTTCGGGAAAAAAGTCAGGACAGAGGCCTGATCTTTACGCTTCCGCAGAGGACTTCGGCATAGGAATAGGAAGTTTTGCCGAGAAAACTCTTGTCATCGGGCAGGACGGTGAAGAGGGCGGGGTACACCCCCGTGAGCCGCCCGCAGAAGCGGAGGATCTTGTTCCGCCCCAAATTCACGGTGACGTCAACTTGCTTCTGGAAGTAGTCCGAGATCGTCTTTTTGACGCTCGAGATGTCGCTCTTCTGCTTTATCATGTGACAGTGATTGCCCTTTTTCCCTCAAATTATACCCCTTGCGACAGCGCGTCGGGCGCATAAGCGCAGAAAACGGGGCATAGAATGAAGGGAGAAATCAAGGCAAGGAGTGTGACCATGAATATCCAAACGCAGACCTTCCGCGGGTACGGCAAGACAAAAGAGATCACCGCCCAGACGGCAGTGGAGTGCCGTTTCGGCGGCGAAGTGGAGACAGTTCTGACCGCCCATGCGCACGCCGTCCTCACGGGAGCGGACGCGGGGAACGGCGAAGTCCGATATTACGGCAAAGCCCACTTTTCCATCGTCTATGAGGACGCCGAAAAGCACGTCTGCCGCGCCGAGAAAGGGGTGGAGTTCTCCGCCGCCGCAAAGGACGAGAGCGTCTATCCCGCCCTGACGGCCAAGGCCGTCGTTGCCGTGGAAAACGTCTCTGTGCGGAGGGAGGGCGCGAGCGTTTTTCTCACCGCCCTGCTCGGGACGGACATTTCGCTCTACGGCGAAGAGAGCTTCGATTACCTTTCGGGGGGAGACATCGTCATGAAGCGGGCGGCCGTCAAGGTCCTCTCCGCCCATCTCTGCGGCGGGGCCGCGGAGGCAGAGGACGAATTTGAAACGGAGCCGCTGGGCGACATTTTACAGCACAGCGAGACGGTCTCCGTCACCGACGTCGTCTGTGAGACGGGGCTCGTCAAAGCCGAGGGGGAGATCAATCTCGGCGTCCTCGCCTTAAAGCAGGACAATTCGCTCACTTCCTTCGAGCGGCTGGTGCCCTTCCGCGTGGAGATCCCCTGCGACGCGGCCTCCTTCGGCTGTGATGTGGAAGTTCGGGTGAGCGTCGCCGACGTCTCCATTCACGCCGAAGAGGAGGACGGAAAATGCAATATATATGCCCGTTTTACCCTCGTCTCCGAGGGCTGTGTGTACGAAGAGACCGCCCTCGACGGCGTCCTCGACGCCTTCTCCACCGAATGCGAGACAGAGCTTGCCTACTTTGACGGCGCCTTCTGCGGCGCGGGAGAGTTCAAGCGGGTCACCGAGCGCGTGAGCGGGAAGGCGATCTTAGCGGGGAGCGTCAACTTTGCCGACACGCTCGAGGCGGTCACGCTCCAGCGGTCGGAGGCCGAACTCGTCACGACCCCCGAGGGGAAGCGGGCGGAGGGCGTTGCAAACGCTACCCTTCTCGTCAAGACGGAGGGGGACTATCGCGCCGTCGAGATCAGCCTGCCCTTCTCCGTCGTCGTCGAAGCGGGGGACGCGGAGGCTCATGTCATGGTCTGCGGCATGTCCGCGCGGCAGAAGCAGGAGGGGGAGATCGACGCGGAGGCGACGGTGAAGATCCTTCTGCGGGAGAAGAAGCAGTACACCGTCCGCCTCGTGAGCGGAGTGAAGGAGGGGGAGAAGTTCAAGGAGAGCGACAGCGCGATCAGCGTCTATATCCCGAAGGCGGGCGACGGGCTGTGGGAGCTTGCCAAGCGGCTGAAGAAGGCCCCCGAGGACGTCGAGATGTCCAATCCCGACATCGAATTTCCCGTCAAGGAGGGCCAGCGCGTCATCATCTACCGCAAAAAGGCGATATGATGCGGTCAACGCTCTGAAAAGGGAAGTTTATTCTCGCTGCCCCTTTCAGGGGAAGTGGCGAACGTAACGCCCTTCCCTTGGCTCCCCTGTAGGGGAGCTGTCGAGCGAAGCGAGACTGAAGGGTTTCAAAACCCCTCTGTCACTCACTTCGTTCGTGACATCTCCCCTGAAAGGGGCGACAAGGCATTCTTGGCTCCCCTACAGGGGAGCCAAGAATGCGCTCATTCTGTTCCGTCCCCCCGCAGGGGGGGATAGACCCTTTTCCTCACACAAAAAAAGGCTCCCGAGGGAGCCTTTTTCACCTATGATATCATACTTTGCTGTAGCCGTAGGAATTGACGAGGGCGTCGATCTTCCTTCCGTCCTTGCACATGGGGCAGTCGCCCGCGCGATAGGAACTGTAGTCGGGCAGGTCTTCGCTCCCGACGAGCCGCACGACGGGGACCCCGGGGATCTCAAACTTTCCGCCGAACACTGTCGCGACGCCCGCGACTTCGCCGCCGTAGTAGCGAATGCCGCGCACCGCGCTCATGGCCGTCATGCCCGTCGTCGCCGTCGCCGTCAGAAGCAGTACATGGCGGAACCGCACATACGGGAGCATGTTGTCGCGCAAAATGAGCTTTTCATCGGCCGTGATCTCGGGGGAGATGACGGCGATCTCCTGATTCATATTGATCCCCGAGCCCGTCGCAAGCGCCTCCGCAAGGAACGCGCCGACCATCTTCATGCGCTCGAGCGTGATGATCGTGTCGACCGTCACATTCGTAAAGTTCTCCGCAAACAGCTTTGCGGCGGCCTTGGCGGCGTTCATCTCCGTTTTGACCTTGGTCATGTCGATGCAGTAATTGACGTGGGAATGCTGTGTGACAAAGTGGCCGGGAATGGCGCGGACGCTCACTCTGTTGTTCCGCTTCGCATACAATTCAAATGCTCTCGTTTCCATCGGTTTCCCCCTGTAGCTCTCGGCTTTTCTCCATTTTAATACATTTAACGGCCGTTGTAAAGTCCCGCCGAAAAAAATTTTTGCGGTTTTGGGGCATTTTTTTGTAAAAACCGTTTGAGTGGGCGAAAATTATTTTATATAAAAAGCGAAAACAAAAGGGCGGTACGATATGAGCAAGAAATCGGGAAGAAGAGAGACGGCCGAGCCCACAGCGGCGGCGCAGGAGACCCCTGCGGCGTCCGCGGCAGAGGAAAGAGCGGCCGAGGCGCAGGGGGCGCCCTCCCGCGAGGAAGCGCTCGAGCGGGAGCTTGGGCAGGAAAAGGCGCGGGCGGAGGACTTCAGGCGGAAGTGGTATTCCGTCTCCGCCGAGTATGAGAACTACCGCAAGCGGACGGCAAACCAGAGCGCACAGCGGTATCAGGAGGGCAGGGCGGACGTCATCGGCAAGCTCTTCCCCATCGCAGACAATCTCGAGCGCGCGCTTGCCGCCTGCCGCGAGGAGGGCACGAGGAAGGGCATTCAGATGGTGACAGCCGCCTTCGAGAAGATCCTTGCGGAGGAGAAGATCGAGGTCATCGACCCTCTCGGCCAGCCCTTCGACGCCGAGAAGCATGAGGCGATCATGGCGGTCGACGCCGAGGCGGGCGAGGAGAGCGGCACCGTGAAGCAGGTCTACGCCAAAGGCTACATGCAGAACGGGAAAGTTTTGCGCTTCGCACAGGTCGTCGTCATCAAGTGAACCCGCTCGGCCTGCCCCGCAGGCGAAGGCCCTCATGGATTGAGCATGACGCGCTCATCCTGAGGCTCCAACGGAGCCGAAGGATCTCATAGACCCACGGACTTCGTTTGAGGGGATTCTTCGGGGGTAAACCCCCTCAGAATGAGCGGTTTTACCCTTGGCTCCCCTGTAGGGGAGCTGTCGAGCGAAGCGAGACTGAAGGGTTTCAAACCCCTTTTCCCCTATAAGGGGCAGCAAGTAATATGGACAGCAAGGGGGACACCCTTTTCATAAGCAAAAACGATCAACACAAAAACATTTTAAGGAGAATATATTATGTCTAAAGTCATCGGTATTGATTTGGGTACGACAAATTCGTGTGTGGCGGTGATGGAGGGCGGCGAGCCCGTAGTCATCGCGAACGCAGAGGGGTCGAGGACGACTCCCTCCGTCGTGGCATTCCAGAAGGACGGCTCCCGCGTCGTCGGGCAGGTCGCAAAGCGTCAGGCCGTCGCCAACCCTGAAAAGACGGTCAGTTCCATCAAGCGGAGAATGGGCTCCGACTACAAGGTGAAGATCGACGACAAGTCCTATTCGCCGCAGGAGATCTCCGCGATGATCCTGTCCAAGCTGAAGACGGACGCAGAGGCCTATCTCGGCGGAAAGGTGACGGACGCCGTCATCACCTGCCCCGCTTACTTCACCGACGCACAGCGTCAGGCGACCAAGGACGCGGGCAAGATCGCGGGCCTCAACGTGCTCCGCATCATCAACGAGCCCACGGCGGCCGCCCTCTCCTACGGCCTTGACAAGGAGAAGGAGAACAGCAAGGTCATGATCTACGACCTCGGCGGCGGCACCTTCGACGTCTCCATTCTCGAAATTTCGGACGGCGTCTTTGAAGTTCTCGCGACGAACGGCAACAATATGCTCGGCGGCGACGACTTCGACAAGCGCCTCATGGACTACATGGTCGAGGAATTCAAAAAGTCCCACGGCGTGGACCTTTCCAAGGACAAGATGGCCATGCAGAGGCTCAAGGAGGCCGCAGAGAAGGCCAAGATCGAGCTCTCGGGCATGACTTCCACCTCCATTTCCCTGCCCTTCATCTCCATGACGGAGTCGGGGCCTGCACACCTTGAATTGGAGATCACCCGCCAGAAGTTCGAGGCTCTCATCGCCGACCTCATCGACAAGACGGCCGAGCCCATGCGCCTCGCCATGAAGGACGCGGGCCTCTCGTACAGCGACATCGACAAGGTCATTCTCGTCGGCGGTTCCACCCGCGTGCCCGCCGTCGTCGCCAAGGTCAAACAGCTCACGGGCAAGGAGCCCTTCAAGGGCATCAACCCCGATGAGTGCGTCGCCGTCGGCGCGGCCATTCAGGGCGGCGTTCTGACGGGCGAAGTCAAGGATGTGCTCCTTCTCGACGTCATGCCCCTTTCCCTCGGCATCGAGACCCTCGGCGGCGTCTTCACCAAACTCATCGACAGAAATACGACCATTCCCGTGAAGAAGTCGCAGGTCTTCTCCACCGCGGCCGACAACCAGACGACGGTCGAGATCCACGTCCTGCAGGGCGAGAGAGAATTCTGCCGCGACAACAAGACGATGGGCAGGTTCACCCTCTCGGGGATCGCTCCCGCGCCCCGCGGCATTCCGCAGATCGAGGTCACCTTTGACGTCGACCACAACGGCATCGTGCACGTCGAGGCAAAGGACCTCGGCACGGGCAAATCCACCGACATCACGATCACTTCGTCGACGAACCTCTCGGAGGACGAGATCAACAAGGCCGTGAAGGACGCCGAGCAGTACGCCGAGGAGGACAAGAAGCGCAAGCAGAAGGTCGAGGCGAGGAACAAGCTCGACGGGCTCATCTTCTCCGTGGAGCAGACCCTGCGCGATGCGGGCGACAAGCTCTCCGATGAGGACAAGAAAGTCCTTCAGGACGCCGCAGACGAGGCCAAGAAGGCCCTCGACGGCGACGACGAAGACGCATTCAATGCGGCGGCGGACGAACTGCAGAGGAAGATCGCGCCCGTCATCACCAAGCTCTACCAGCAGGCTGGCCCGCAGGGCGGCACGGCGGGCGGCACGTCAGACGGCGACGGCGATACGGAATTCAGACAGTAAAAGGTGTTTCGCGCGATTTGTTTTCGTGAAAACAAATCGCGCGCCGCCCACGGCGGAAGGGATCTCCGCCTGAGGCAAGAGGATCGGAACGAATATCGAGAGCCGCCGCATAGCGGCTTTTCGGCACAATCAGGACAGCTATGGCAGAGAAAAAGAATTACTACCAAGTACTCGGCGTCGGAAAGGACGCGACCGAGGACGAGATCAAGGCGGCTTACCGCAAGCTCGCCAAACAGTATCACCCCGATCTTCACCCCGACGATCCGACGTGCGCGGAGAAGTTCAGGGAGATCAACGAGGCGAACGAAGTCCTCTCCGACAAGGAGAAGCGCGCCGCCTACGACTATGAGCAGGAGCACCCCGGCATGAACAATATGGGGGGCTTCGGCGGCTTCTCGGGCGGGGACTTCTCGGG
Organism: uncultured Clostridia bacterium; assembly: GCA_947625595.1. Taxonomy (GTDB): domain Bacteria; phylum Bacillota; class Clostridia; order Christensenellales; family Borkfalkiaceae; genus Gallimonas. The sequence continues at coordinate 4,101 of CANQOX010000029.1, read as the reverse complement.
CGCGGGTTTTACGGGTTTTTCGGACTTCATCGACAGCATCTTCGGCAGGGGCGGCTTCGGCGGCTCCCCACAGCGGGATGATTCGGGCGAGGACGTCAATGTCACCCTTTCCCTCTCCTTCATGGACGCCGCAAAGGGTTGCAGAAGGGAAATTTCTTACGGGAGAAACGAACCCTGTCCCTCCTGCCGCGGCACGGGCGCGAAGAACGGCACGGCCTACAGGGTCTGCCAGCGCTGCGGCGGAAGGGGGCAAGTCCAGATCGTGCAGGAGACCATGTTCGGAAGGACCATCCGCGTGGGGGCCTGCCCCGACTGCGGCGGAAGGGGAAGGATCATCACCGAGAAATGCCCCGACTGCAAGGGAAGAGGTTCCCAGCGGCGGGAGACGACGGTCACGATCGACGTCCCCGCAGGCGTCGATACGACGTCCTATTTGAGAAAGCGCGGCTACGGGCAGGCGGGCAGGAACGGCGCCCCCGCGGGCGACCTCATCATTTCCTTCAAGATCGAGCCGCACAAGGTCTTCAAGCGCAACGGCATGGACCTCTACATCGATCTGCCCGTTCCCTTCCTGACGGCAGTCCTCGGCGGCACGGTCAAGGCCCCCGATCTCAACGACGTGTTCGACTTCACGGTCCCCGAAGGGACGCAGTCGGGCGAGGAGTTCGTGCTTCGCGGCAAGGGCATCCGCGGGCAGGGCGGGACGGGTTCTCTGCACATCAAGGTCATCGTGGAGACGCCGACGAAGCTCTCGAAGGAGCAGAAGAAGGCCCTTCAGGAAGCGGTGCAGGGCATCGAACTCAAAAGTTACGAAAAGTCGCGCCGATACGCGGACAACATCTCCGCCCTCTACGGCAAGGACCCCTACAAAAAATAATACATCTCAAAAAACGGCGAAGGATCGCCGTTTTTTTGTAGAATAAAAATTGAGCGCTTTGCGCTCATCCTGAGGCACAGCCGAAGGATCTCATAGGCCTATGGACAACGCTAAAGGGGATTCTTCGCTTCGCTCTGAATGACACCCCTTCCGTCTCGCTCCGCTCGACACCCACCCCTCGAGGGGTGGGCAAGTCTCGGCGCCCCCTTGAGGGGGAGCTCCGCCGCAGGCGGTGAGGGGGTGGTGGGGACCCGCGTCATGCAGAATGGGCGGGAGTGCATAATGTTTGTCAAAACGCCCATAATTTGGGTATGGAAAAAGAAAAACGGGAAAAAGTTTTGCCGCAGAGGCGGGTCGCCGCGGTCGTCGGCGGATCGTCGGGCATTGGCCGTGAGACCGCCCTTCGCCTCACCGCCCGCGGGTACAGGGTCTTCAACATCTCCCGCACCCCTTTTCAGGGGGACAGAGTGCAGACGATCGAGGCGGACGCCTCCGAAGAGGGGGCCTTGAAGCGCGCCATCGAGGACATCGGGGCCGAGACGGACGGCATCGACCTTCTCATCTATTCGGCGGGCTTCTCCATGGCCGCCCCCTTGGAATACGCCAAGAGCGGCGATTACCGCTATCTCTTCGAGGTCAACTATTTCGGCGCGGTGGAGGCCCTGAAGGCCGCCTCTCCCTTTCTGAAAAAGCGGGGCGGCAGGGCCATTCTCGTCGGTTCCCTCGGCGGGGATCTGCCCATTCCCTTCGACGGCTTCTATTCCTCCTCCAAGGCCGCCCTCGCCATGCTCGCGCGGGAGAGCGATCTGGAGCTGAAAAGACAGGGCGTGCGCGTCTGCGCCCTTCTCCCCGGCGGGACGGCGACGGATTTCACCTACGCGAGGCGGGTGTACGGCGCGGAGGACGCAAGATCCTACACCCCCTCCGTCAAAAAGGCCTCCGCCGCGCTCGCCAACATGGAGCAGGGGGGCATGAACCCTTCCCTCGTGGCCGACGCGATCGTCAAGCTCGCCCACAGGAAGAACCCCGCGCCCGTGACCGTCGCAGGCGGGAAAAACGCCTTCGTGCGGTACATGTACAAGCTCCTTCCCGAGCGGGTGACCGATTGGCTCGTGAGCAGAAAATTCAATCAGAAGTAGACCGTTTTCGGCCGCAATTTCCAATTTCCCTCCCCCTTTGATTGACAAAAAGAGGGGGGATTTGCTATACTTTGGAGGAAGGAAACGGAGGCGGTTATGAAAACGGACATCGAGATCGCGCAGGAAGCGAAGACGGAGCACATTCTCAAGATCGCACAGAAGCTCGGCCTCACCGAGGACGAGATAGAGTATTACGGCAGGGACAAGGCCAAAGTCAGCCTCTCCGTCATGGAGCGGCCGAGGCGGGGGAGCAAACTCATTCTCGTCACCGCCATCACCCCGACGCCCGCAGGCGAGGGGAAGACGACGACGACCATTGGCCTCGCGGACGGTCTCTCTTTGCTCGGAAAGCGGGCGGTCGTCGCCATCAGGGAGCCCTCCCTCGGGCCCGTATTCGGCGTAAAGGGCGGCGCGGCGGGCGGCGGCTATGCGCAGGTCGTCCCCATGGAGGACATCAATCTCCACTTTACGGGCGACATTCACGCCGTGGGGGCGGCAAATAACCTCCTCGCCGCCATGATCGACAATCACATCTTTCAGGGCAACGAGCTCGGCATCGATCCCGGGAAGATCTCATGGAAACGGTGTGTGGACATGAACGACCGCCAGCTCCGCTTCATCGAGGACGGCCTCGGCGGGGGCAAGAACGGCGTTCCGCGCAGGGACGGCTACGACATCACCGTCGCGAGCGAGGTCATGGCGATCCTCTGCCTTGCGACTTCCCTCTCCGACCTCAAGGATCGCCTTTCGCGCATCGTCGTCGGGTATACCTACGGCGGCGCACCCGTGACGGCGGGGGACCTGAAGGCGGCGGGGGCGATGGCCGCTCTTCTCAAGGAGGCCTTAAAGCCCAACCTCGTGCAGACGCTCGAAGGGACGCCCGCGCTCGTGCACGGCGGGCCCTTTGCCAATATCGCCCACGGCTGTAACTCCGTCATCGCGACCAAGACGGCCCTCGCGCTCGGCGATTACGTCGTGACGGAGGCGGGCTTCGGCGCAGACCTCGGCGCGGAGAAATTCTTTGACATCAAGTGCAGGGCGGCGGGTCTCAAACCCTCTGCCGTCGTCGTTGTCGCCACCGTCCGCGCCCTCAAGATGCACGGCGGAGCGCCAAAGGCCGACCTTGCGCGGGAGGACGTTGATGCCCTGCGGCGGGGCCTTCCCAACCTCCTGCGCCACCTTTCCAACATCAAAAATGTCTATCATCTGCCCGTTGCCGTCGCGATCAACCGCTTCCCCGCGGACACCGACGCCGAGATTTCGCTCATCACGGAGGCGTGCAGGGACGTCGGCGCTGACGTCGCCCTCTCCACCGTCTGGGCGGAAGGGGGCAAGGACGGGCTTGCGCTCGCCGAGAAGGTCGTAGAGCTCTGCGAAGAGGAAAATCATTTCACCTACTGCTATGACGAAAAGGCTCCGATCCGCGAGAAAATTTCCGCGGTCGCGACCAAAATTTACGGCGGAAGCGGCGTAGAGTTCACGCCCGACGCCGAGGAGCAGATCGACCGCCTCGAGGCGCTCGGCTTCGGCGAACTCCCCGTCTGCATGGCGAAGACGCAATATTCCTTCTCCGACGACCCGACAAAGCTCGGTGCGCCCGAAGGATTTTTCATCACCGTGCGGGAGGTGAAGGTCTCCGCGGGGGCGGGCTTCGTCGTCGCGCTGACGGGGAACGTCATGACGATGCCGGGTCTGCCCAAGGATCCCGCCGCCTGCCGCATCGACGTGGACGGAGAGGGGAAGATAAAGGGACTATTTTAAGGGGTTATTTCGAACGATTTGTTTTCTGCGAAAACAAATACGTTCGAGGGGTCAACGCTGTGCAATCCACGGCCTTATCACCCCACGAACCGTGCTTCCTTGAAAGACAATAAGGTTCCCGTAGGGTACCAAATTGAGTCGCCCACGGCGGAAGTGAATTCCGCCTAAGGCAAGGAATTGGGAATATTTCGAACATTTCTTTACTCGCCCACCCCTTGCCCACCCCTTGAGGGGTGGGTGGCTCGCCGCCCTGCGGCGGGGCCTTCCCAACCTCCTGCGCCACCTTTCCAACATCAAAAATGTCTATCATCTGCCCGTTGCCGT
>CANQOX010000028.1 GCA_947625595.1 uncultured Clostridia bacterium | reverse complement strand
CTCATCAACAACCGCCCCCAAAAAATCCTTAACTTCCTTTCCCCACAACTTCTGTTTGAAAATATGTTGCACTTCATTTGACAATTCGCAGAAGGTGACTGAGGTGGGCATGATTTGGATTCGTTGCCCCCCTACCCCCCTCCTACTTCGCGCTACGCGCTCGTGCCGCCCTTTGACGCCATAAAGAATGTGCGGGCGGTCGGCGAGGCCACCGCTCCTGTCGCGGCACGCTCACAGCCCACTGGGCTGTTGAGCAAGAATGTGCCGCTCCACCCTTGAGAAGGGGGCAGGCGAGAAAAAACCACCGCCTCCCCCCTTATACTTGAGGGGGGGAGGGTAGGGGGGGCGCCTCCATAGGGGGTAGGGGGTACCGAAGGATCCCGCGGAGAGCGAAATTTTTTTTATTTTCGCGGGACAAGGAGGAGGGACGGAACGTTATACTTATAAAGGGACCTTTCCCGACGAGGAGAAAACCATGAAAAAGCCTTTCCGCCTCATCGCCGCGACGCTTACGCTCGCCCTTGCGATGACGGCATGCGGCGGCCTCTCCAACGCGACCGCGCTCGGCGTTCCCAAGGACGTTGAGCCCCTTGCCTACTTCGAGGCCGCAAAGACCGACCCGACCATACGCGACGCGGCCAGAGCTTTCGCCGCGACCTTTTCCGCAGAGGCCGTCAAGGGGGAGACGGGAAATGCGGCCGTCTCGCCCATCTCCGTCTACTTCGCCCTCGGCCTTGCCGCCCAGTGCGCCGCAGGAGAGACGAGAGGGGAACTTCTCACCGCCCTCAATGTCGATTACGGTGTTTTGAGATCCAACGCCTCCGACTTCTACCGCTCGGTCATCGCCGAGCATGAGGAGGGTGAAGCGCGGGTGGACGTCGGCAATTCCATTTGGGTGCAGGAGGGCTTTCCCGTCAAGCAGGACTGCATCGACGTCCTCGCCGACAACTACCTCTGCTACTCCTATGCGGCCGATTTTTTGAATAAAAACGGCGCCGCCAATGCCGCCGTGCGCGACTTTGTCAAACAGCAGACCCACGGGCTCATCGATCAGAACTTTCAACTCTCCGTCAACACGGTCTTTACCCTCATCAACACGCTCTATCTCAAGGACAACTGGGGGATCGGCGAAGGCCTTCCCTTCACCGAGGAGAAGTATGAATTCACGCAGGGGGACGGGACGGAGACGCCCATCAATTTGCTCTGCGGCGCATATCAGATGGGACAGATCTACGAGGCGGAGACATTTACCCACTTCTACACGACGACACTGCACGGCTATCGGCTCAAATTCCTCCTGCCCAAGGAGGGACACACGGCCGAAGAGGTCTTCACGGCCGAAAACTTCGCCCTTGTCAATGAAATGGAGGACTACCGCGCCTTTGACACTGCGGCCGAGAAGTGCTACTTCACCCGCTGTCTCTTCCCCGAATTCGAAGCGGAGTACGACGGGGACGTCAAGGATATTTTGAAGAAAATGGGCGTGAAGAAGCTGTTTTCGGAGGAGGAGTGCGACTTTTCGACGCTGACCGACGAGAACGCCTTCTGCGCCAAGGTCCAACATGTGACCAAATTGGAGGTCGAGAAGAAGGGCATTGAGGGAGCGGCCGTCACGATCGTCGCAGATGAGGCGTCGTCCGAGCCGCCGGGACCCGATTATGAACCCGTCTATGCGGACTTTGTCCTCGACCGCGCCTTCGGCTTTGTCCTGACCGACCGCTTCGACACTGTCCTCTTCTCGGGCGTTGTGAATAAAGTCACCGCAATGTAATTAAAAATCGTGGCGGGGAGATCAGCATCCCCTCGCTGCCCCTCCGTTGGGCTCGTTTTACCCCCTCCTTGGGAGGGGGGTAGGGGGGTGGGTTACGATACCCTTGGCTCCCCTGTAGGGGAGCTGTCGAGCGAAGCGAGACTGAAGGGTTTCAAAACCCCTCTGTCACTTCGTGACATCTCCCCTATGAGGGGCGACGAGGGGTGGGCGTTGCTCGTGACAGCTCCTCCTTGGGAGGAGCCAAGGGTCGCTCATGTTGCCCCGCGCGCTCATGTTGAGGCGAAGCCGAAACATCTCATAAACCTACGGACTTCGTTCTTCGGGATCCTTCGCTTCGCTCAGAATGACGCATTTGTCGCAGACTTCGTTCTTCGGGATTCTTCGCTTCGCTCAGAATGACGCATTTGTCGCAGACTTCATTGAGGGGATCCTTCGGCTACGCCTCAGAATGAGCGGTGCCCCTCCATGGGAGGGGGCAAAGGACGGCCCTCCTTGAGGGGAGGTGGCCTCTCCCCTTCGTCCGACACTATCATCGAAATTATCAGGAGGTCTGTATGAAAAAATTCTTTGTCGCGATCCTTGCCCTTGCGGCGATCGTCCTCGCGGGGTGCGGCGCCGCGCCCGACCGTTGGGGCGGGAGCAGTAACAGCCCTTGGGAATACGCCCCCGACGCCGCCGTGGACAGCGGCAGTGAGAGCGGAAATTTCCACTACGACAGCATCGTGGAGACGGATTTTTATACCGCCGCCGAGAAGGACAGCGTCTATTTCTCCCTCGACAGGAACACCGCGAGCTATTCGCAGGTCCGCGCCCAGCTCAATGCGGGAAGAGGCGTTGCGCCCGACTCCGTCCGCATCGAGGAGCTCATCAACTACTTCTCCTACGACTATCCCGCGCCCGCGGAGGGAGAAGTGATGAAGACGGCCGCCTATCTCACCGACTGCCCGTGGGCGGAGGGGCATAAACTCGTCACCGTCGGCGTCAGGACGGAGGAGAGAAAGCTCGTCTCCGAGCGCAACAACTACGTCTTCCTCATCGACGTCTCGGGCTCCATGGGGGCGAGGGTGCAGGGCTTGGAGGGCACGACCCGTTTGGACCTCGTGAAGTTCGGCATCGGGACCCTCGTCGGGGAATTGGGCGAAAACAACGCCGTCTCCGTCGCGACCTACGCGGGCAGTGCGGGGCAGGTCCTCGAGCCGACCCTCGCGAACGAGGCGGGCAGGGCGAAGATCATGAATACCGTCAACGGGCTTACCGCTTACGGTTCGACGAACGGTTCGGGCGGGCTGGAAGTGGCCTATACCATGGCACAGCAGTACTTCTCCGAGAACGGCAACAACCGCGTCATTCTGCTCTCGGACGGCGATTTCAACATCGGCCTGCAATCGGACAGCGACCTGCTCGAATTCATTCAGGAGAAGGCAAAAAGCGGCGTCTATCTGTCCGTTTTGGGAGTCGGCATGGGAAATATGCGGGACGACTTCATGCAGACGCTCGCCCTCAACGGCAACGGCAATTACGCCTACATCGACACGCTCGACGAGGCCAAAAAAGTCATGAGCGAGGAACTGGGCGGCATGCTCGTCACCGTTGCAAAGGACGCCAAGGCAGGGGTGACTTTCTCCAAGGAGGCCGTCGAAAAGTACCGCCTCATCGGCTATGACATGAAGATCATGTCCGAGGAGGATTTCAATAATTCCCAAAAAGACGCGGGGGAGATCGGTTCCAATCTCTGCGTGACCGCGCTCTTTGAGGTGGAGCTCAAGGAGGGCGTCGCGGAAAATGCCGTCTTGGGCAACGTCGAGATCCGCTATAAGAACGCGGACAAGGAGGAGACGGCGGGCGTTGCGGCGGCGGAGATCGCAAATACGCTGTCCGAGAGCGAAGACGCGATGTTTGTTTCGTGCGTTGCCGAGTTCGGCCTGCTCCTGCGAAACTCCTCTTACAAGGGAAAGGCGAGCTATGAGGCCATCCTGAGCCGCCTTGCGGACCTTTCCGCCTACCTCGAAAAGGATATTTACAAGTCCTCTTTCAGATCATTGGTGGAAAAAGCCGCAGAAGGAAATTGAAAATTGAGCGCGGCGGGACGACACGTCCCGCCGCGCTCATCCTGAGCGTAGCGAAGGATCCCCTCAAACGAAGTCCGTACTTTCCACTATGGGATTCTTCGGCTACGCCTCAGAATGAGCATGCTCCTCGCTGCCCCTATTAGGGGAAGTGGCGAACGCAGTGAGCCAAAGGGGTTTCAAAACCCCTCTGTCACTCACTTTGTTCGTGACATCTCCCCTAAAAGGGGCGACGAGATTTTCACTCATGGTGCTCCGTGCGCTCATGTTGAGGCGAAGCCGAAACATCTCATAAACCTACGAACTTCACAGAGGCTTATTTATCTTCCCCTTCAAAATGCTTGACAGATGCGCATTCGCGTATTATAATCAAACCGATCGAATATTCTTTGGGGCGGAGTGCAAGTCTCCACCGGCAGTAAAGTCTGCGAACCCTTTGGGCCGAACGGGTGCGATTCCCGTACCGACGGTTATAGTCCGGATGAGAAAAGAACCGTGAAATTTTCACGCCCCGCGCTTTTTTGCGGGGCGTTTCTTTCAAAGAATATCCGAAAATCATTTCAGAGGTGTTCTTTATGAAGGAAAACACAAAACGCATGCTCGCCGACCACTTTTCGGCGACGCACATTGCCTATATGGCGCTCTTTACGGCCCTCGCATTTGTCGTGACCTTCCTTGAGTTTCCCATTTTCCCCGCCGCGCCCTATCTGAAACTCGACTTCGCCAACGTCTTTTTCATGATCGAAGGGTTCATCTTCGGCCCCGTCGAGGCCGTCGTCTCCATCGGGATCAAGGAACTTCTCTGCCTCATGAAATCCTCCTCGGGCGGCGTGGGAGAGCTGGCAAACTTCCTGATGTCTACGGCCTATATCATTCTTCCGTCCATTCTGTACCGCTTCAAGAAGGGCCGCTGGTGGGTCGCCGTCGGGCTCGTCATGGCGTGCGTTTTGCAGATCGCGGTGAGCCTGCCCGTCAACCGTTACATCAACTTTCCCTTCTTCATGGGGGACGGCGCGGCATCGATGTTCGCCGAGGCGTGGCCCTTTGTCCTCGCCTTCAACGCCATCAAGAGCGTCGTCATCTCCGTCATCGTTTTCGTCATCTATAAGCCCCTCTCCCGCCTCATCAAGGCCACGCGGAACAAGCTCGAGAAAAAGCGCACCGACCCGCCCGCGGATGCTTGACAAGGGCACATAACTGTGGTATAATTATCCCACACTGAAACGGGAGGGCACAAAATGGCACAGATCATTCCGATCCGCGATCTGAAGGACACGACGGCGATCTCCGAGAAGTGCAAGGCCGCGCGGGAACCCATCTTCATCACGAAGAACGGGTACGGCGACATGGTGCTGATGAGTATGGAGGTCTACAATGCGATGTTCGCGGAGATACGGCTTTCGCGCGAACTCAAGGAGGCCGAGGACGAACTCGAGGGGGGGAGGGGCCTCACGCTCGAGGAATTTTCCGCAAAATTGAGAGAGAAGTATGAGCTATAAGATAACGGTCGCGCCGCGCGTGCTTCGGGACATCGACGAGATCGATTCGTACATCGGGAGGGATCTCAAAGCTCCCGACGCGTCGAGAAAACTCATCGGGCGCATTCTCACGGCGATCGAGCGGCTGAAGGAGTTTCCCTTTGAGGGCGAAGCCGTCCGCTTCACCTATCTCCCCGAGCACGACATCCGCAGGGTCGTCGTGGACAATTATCTTGTCTTTTACCGCATTGGGAAAGGGCAGACGGTCGAGATCCTGCGCGTCCTCTATGGCGGGACAGATTATATAAACTATCTGAAATTTGAATAAAGGCTTTTTAATTTTCTTGCAAACTTCGGCCGTATGCGGTATAATGTCCGTATATGGCTGTTTTTATCTCACATTCGGAGGAAGAGACGCTTGCGTGGGCGGAGGAGTACGCCGCGGGGCTCGGGGCGGGCGATATCGTCCTTTTAGAGGGCGAAATGGGGGCGGGCAAGACCGTCGTCGCCAAGGGCGTCGCGAGGGGCCTCGGGGTACGTTCGGAGGTCACAAGTCCCACTTACGCCTATATCAACAGCTATGAGGACGGCAGATTGCCCCTCTTTCACTTCGACTGTTACCGCATTCCGTCGGCGGACTACGCCCGCGCTCTCGGGTTCGGGGAGTACTTCTCGATGGGGGGCGTCTGCCTCGTGGAGTGGAGCGAAAACATTTCGCCCCTACTTCCCGACGGCGCAAAGATCATCAGGATCACCAAGACCGCCAACGGCAGGGAGATAGAATTTTGAAATATCTTGCGATAGATACGAGCGCAAAGCGGCTCCTCGTGCTCGCGAAGGGGGAGAAGACGGCCGTGAGGGACCTTTCCGACTGCGCCATGCAACACTCCGTCCGCCTCATGGGGGAGATCGACGGGGCATTGAAGGAGGCGGGCCTTGCCCTCAAGGACTGCGACTTTTTGGCCTGCGTCGTCGGGCCGGGGTCGTTCACGGGCATCCGCATCGGCATCGCCACCGTCAAGGGACTGTGTACGGCCGCGGACAGGCCTGCGCTCGCCGTCACTTCCTTCGACTGCCTCGCATATGCTGAAGGGAGCGGGAAGAAACTCTGCCTCGTCGATGCGGGACACGGGTGTTTCTATGCCTGTCCCTATGACGGGACAAAGGCGGGGGAGGCCCACTATCTGCCGCGGGAGGAGGCCGAAGCCCTCATCGCGGAGGGGTACGCGCCCGTCTCGGGGGAGGAACTTTCCATCGGCGGAAAGGTCGTGAACGCCGCCGAAGGATTGAAGGCGGCGGCAGAGGCCCTCGCGCCCCTTGCGCGGCCGTGCGCCGAGATCGAAGCGGTGTATTTGAGAAGATCCAATGCGGAGGAAGGGAGATGAGCTTGAGAGCATGGGAGATCGAGGACCTCGATCGGATCGCCGAGATCGAGGAAGAGTGCTTTTCGGATCCGTGGACGCGGCGCATGCTCGCCGAGACCTTTCTCTCCGACAGATTCCACGGCGTCCTCCTCGACGAAGGGGGGATCGTCGGCTACGGCGGCATGAGCGTCGCGCTCGACGAGGCCGAGATCGAACTCATCGCCGTGAGCGAAATGTACCGCCGTTGCGGCAGGGGAAACGTTCTCCTGCAGGAGCTCATCCGCATTGCCGCGGAGTGCGGCGTGAAAAAGATTTTCCTCGAGGTCCGCGTCTCCAATTCCGCCGCGCAGATCCTCTACTTAAAGAGCGGCTTTCGCGGGCTGTACTGCCGCACCCGCTATTATCCCGACGGCGAGGACGCCGTCGTCATGATGAAGGAGCTCGGTTGAGTTTCAGCTATTTGCAGCGGGGCGAGGGGGAAGATCTTGTCTTCCTGCACGGCTATCTCGCCTCCAAGGAGAGTTTTTACCCGCAGATAAGCTATTTTTCGAGATTTTACCGCGTCACCGCGCTCGACTTCCCCGGAATGGGGGAGGCGGAGCCCCTCACGGCCCCGTGGTCGGTCGGGGACTATGCGGCGTGGACAAAGGAGGCGCTCGGCTCCCTCGGGATCGTCCGCCCGCGCGTCATCGCCCACTCCTTCGGGGGAAGGGTGGCGGTCAAGCTCCTCGCCGAGGACGCTTTCTCCCGCGCCGTCCTCACGGGCTGTGCGGGGATCGTGAGAAGGCGCACTTTTGCCTATCATGTGCGCGTATTTTGCTATCGCTTTGTCCGAACATTTGCCCCCGACTTCGCCGAAAAGCGCTTCGGGAGCAAGGAATACAGAACGCTTTCCCCCGTCATGCGGGAGAGCTATAAGAAGATCGTCAACGAGGACCTTCGGGAGACCGCCGCGAAGATCACCGCGCCCGTGCTCTTTCTGCACGGGGAGAGGGACAGGGAGGTCCCGCTCTCGTCCATCCGTATCTACCTTGAAAAAATTTCGGGAAGCAGGCTGAAACTTTTAGAAAACTGCGGCCACTTTCCCTTTTTAGATGACCCGCTCGCCTTTGATTTGGCGGCAGAGGAGTTTTTACGATGCCAAACACAATCGAACTGTTGATCGTCGCGGCGCAGGCCGTGGCGTTCGCTGCGATGCTGACGGGCTGTAGCTTGCCCCTCTTCGGCATTCTGCAGCAGGAAAACTACGGGAGCGGCGCCTCCCTCGGGTGGTACATGAAAAAGAAAAACATGCTCCGCCGCAGGTACCGCCTCCTCGCGCTCTGCCTCGTGCTCGCCGCCGCGCTCCTCGGGCTGTGCTTTGCCTTTTTGGGCGCGTATGCGCAGCTCTTCGGGGCGGTCGCGTATGTCGGCCTGTGCGCGCTGTTCATGTTCTCCTTCCGAAGGGCCCTGAAAGTCCCCGTGGAGCCCACGAAACGCCTCATCAGGCTCATGGTCTGCACCTGTCTTCTCCTCTTTGCCGCGCTGTTCGGGGCGGGGATCGGGCTCGTCTGCGCCGTCAAGGCCATCGCACGGCCGTGGGCGGAAGTGCTTCGGATCGCGCCTCTCGGGATCTTCCCCGCTTTGCTCTTCCTCTTCCCCGCGGCGGCCAACTGCATCATGAAGATCTACGAGGTCCCCCGCGCCCGCTATTTTGTCAAAAAGGCGCAAAGGACCCTCGCGGAGAGCGGCTGTATCAAGGTCGGCATCACGGGAAGTTTCGGCAAGACGAGCGTCAAGGCCTTCGCCGCGCAGATGCTCTCCCGTAAATTCAATGTAAAGGCCACGCCCGCCTCCTACAATACCCCCCTTGGCATCGCCAAATTTGTCAACGAGGAGGGATGCGACTGCGACATCTTTCTCGCCGAGATGGGGGCAAGGCACACGGGGGACATCAGGGAGCTCTGCGCCATGGTGAGGCCCTCGGTGGGCGTCGTCACGGGCGTCTGCGCCCAGCACCTCGAGACCTTCAAAAGCGTCGAGAACATCAGACGGGAGAAGGGGGAGCTTGCGCGGGCGGCGGAGAAGGTCATTCTCGGCGAGACCGCAAGGGACATGCGGGAGGACGCCCTCTGCGAAGGCAGGGACTTCGGGGCCGAAAATGTAGAGACGGGGTGCGAAAAGACGAAATTTACCCTCTTCCTCGGCGGGGAGCGGGCAGATGTGGAGACGGCGGTTTTGGGCCGCCATGCCGCGGAGGATATCGCCCTTGCGGCCGCGCTCTGCTTCTCGCTCGGCATGACCTTTGAGGAGATCGCCGCCGCGGTCCCGACGCTCACTCCCGTGCCGCACAGGTTGGAGAGATCGGAGAGCGGCGGGGTGACCATCTTGGACGACGCCTACAACGGCAATCCGCTCGGCGCGAAGAATGCCGTCGAAGTCCTGCGGACTGCGGCGGGGCGGAAGATCGTCGTCACCCCCGGGCTCGTGGAGCTCGGCGAGATCGAGGAAAACGTCAACGAGGACCTCGGGCATGCACTCGTCGGGCTGGACTTGGTCGTCCTCGTGGGCGAGACGCGCGTGCTCGCCGTCCGCAACGGATTTGTCGACGGCGGGGGAGACGAGGAGAAGCTCAAGACCGTCTCCACCCTCTCTGCCGCGCAGGAGCTGTTGAAAAACTTCCTCCGCGCAGGCGACACCGTCCTCTTCCTGAACGATCTGCCAGATAAGTATTGAGGGACCTTTTCGCTTCGCGCTCATTCTGAACGCAGTGAAGAATCCCATGGACCCACGAAGCCCCTCCCGCGTCATCCTGAGCGGAGCCCGCAGGGCGGAGTCGAAGGATCCCGTGAACGAAGTCCGTACTTTCCTCCTCGGGATTCTTCGCTTCGCTCTGAATGACGCATTGAACCCTCGCTGCCCCTTTTAGGGGAAGTGCCCCGTAGGGGCAAAGGGGTTTTGAAACCCCTCTGTCACTTCGTGACATCTCCCCTAAAAGGGGCGACAAGGAAGGTGCGCGTTGTTCGGTGACAGCTCCCCTACAGGGGAGCCAAGGGATACCCTTCCTTCACCATATGCCCCATAGACCACCAAAGAGGAAAAATCAACTCGGAGGTGGTTATTTTATGCCAAAAAAGGTCGCCGTTTTCTTCGGCGGAAACTCCAACGAACACGAGATCTCCATCATCACGGGCATGCTTTGCGCCAACCTTCTGCGCGGCGCGGACTTTGACGTCCTGCCCGTCTACCTCTCGCGCGAAAACAGGCTTTTCACGGGCCGCATGCGCGCCGTCACCGACCTTGCCGCGCCCTCGCCGAAGTGGGTTGAACTTCGCCTCTGCGTCGGCGGGTTGGAGGCCGTCAAGGGACGAAAAAAATTCCCCGCGGACGTCGCTCTGAACTGCTGTCACGGGGGGTGCGGCGAGGACGGGACCCTCTCCGCCCTTCTCAAATGGTATCACATCGCGAGCGCGTCGCCCGACGCCGCCCTCTCCGCCGTCTTCATGGATAAGACGCTCTCCAAGGCCATGGCGCGGGGATTGGGCCTTCCCGTCGTTGACGGCGTTACGGTGCGGGAGGGGGAACGCATGGAGCCGCCCTTTCCCTTCCCTGTCATCGTCAAGCCCGCCCGCCTCGGCTCGAGCATCGGCATCACCGTCGCCTCCAATGCGGAGGAGTACCGCCGCGCCCTCGCGCTCGCCTTCAAGCTCGACGATTCGGCCCTCGTCGAACCCTATTTGCAGGGCAAGCGGGACCTGAACTGCGCCGCCTGCCGCATCGGGGGAGAGGTGAAACTTTCGCCCGTCGAGGAGGTTTTCTCCCGCGAGGAGATCCTGTCCTTTCAGGAAAAATACGAGGGCGGGGAGGAAAAGCGTTCGCGGCTCCCCGCCGACATTCCCGACGCCGTCGCGGCAAAGGTGAAGGACTGTACGCGGCGCATCTATGAGGGTTTCCATGCAAAAGGGGTCGTGCGGGCGGACTTCCTGCTCGTGGGGGAGGAGGTTTATTTCAATGAATTGAACACTGTCCCGGGGTCGCTCTCGTGTTATCTGTTTGGAGGATCGTTGAGCGAGGCAAAGGAGTTTCTGGTCGCCCTGATCGGGGAAGGCAGGAAGGCGGACCCGCCCAAGCCGACGGTCACGACGGGCATTTTGAACAGTCCCGTCTTCACCGCCAAATCCCCCAAACGCCCCTATGGGATATGAATGGAAAATTGAGCACATCGCGCTCATCCTGAGGGCAAAGCCCGAAGGATCCCCTAAACGAAGTCCGTACTTTCCTCCTCGGGATTCTTCGCTTCGCTCTGAATGACGCAGTGTACCCATGGAGCAGTCCCGCGTCCTTGAGTGACGGAGGGGTGTCTTGCTGCCCTTCCGCGTCATCCTGAGGGAGCGAAGCGACCGAAGGATCCCCTAAACGAAGTCTACATTTTAATTAAAAATTGTGGCGGGGGGATTGAAAAAAGTCTCCCCCTACGGGGGAGGCCTTGTACCCCCTCCATGGGAGGGGGGTAGGGGGGTGGGTCACCGCAGTTTCCTCTCGCTGCCCCTTATAGGGGAAGTGCCCCGTAGGGGCGAAGGGGTTTCGAAACCCCTCTGTCACTCACTTCGTTCGTGACATCGTCTCGGGCGGGTAGATTCCCGCCCTCGGTCACCGTTCGCGCGGAATAATGCGCTCACTCACCGCAAAATGCAGCGCACAGCACACTGTGCTGATGCGCAAGAATTGCGTTTTGCGACCTAAAAGGGGCGACAAGGGGACTTCGTTCGAGGGGATTCTTCGCTTCGCTCTGAATGACGCATTGAACCCCAAAAAAACTTTATAAAAATTCCCGCATGAAGCGGGAACAAGAAAATCAGTCTCTTTTGTTTCGGCCGATCAGGGAGAGGAAGATGAGCGCGAATCGCGCGAAGTAGACGAGGGAGATGAGCAGGGAAGCGACGTAGGTCATCGCGGCGGCCGTCAGGACTTTGGAGGCGGCGGGAAGTTCATCTTCCGTCAGAATGCCGTCCTCGACGAGCATCTTCTTTGCCCGACGGGAGGCGTTGAATTCGACGGGCAGGGTCACGAGCATGAACAGCGACGAGAGCCCGTAGAGCCCGATCCCGACGTACACCGCCCATTCCCCATAGGGCACGGTCTGCCAAAAGGTGTCGAGGAGAATGCCGAGAATGATGATGGGCAAGGCCAACCGCGACCCGATGTTTGTAATGGGAACGAGGATATTGCGGATCTTGTAGGGGAGATAGCCGTTTTTCTTCTGCATCACATGGCCGATCTCATGCGCCGCCACGGCGACGGAGGCGATGGAAGCCGAACCGTAGGTGCTCTGCGAGAGGTTGACCTGATCGTGCGCGGGGTCGTAGTGGTCGGTGAGCCTTCCCTCCACGCGGCCGACCTGAATATCGTGCACGCCGCGCCCGCGCAAGAGGCGGACGGCAGTGTCGTACCCTGTCATGTTTGCGCGGTTGGGGACGCGGTCAAACTCCGCGTAAGTGGAATTGACCTTCGCGCTTGCCCATGCCGACAGGGCGAGGAAGGGAATGAGAATGAGCAAAAACAACAGATAGGAATACATTTTATGACCTCATCTTTATTTTACCACAAAATCGGCCGAAATTAACCGAAAGAGGGAAAGAAGGGAGGTAAAAATTGAAAATTAAAAATTGTGGCGGGGGAGTGGAATGACACCCCTTCCGCCCTACGGGCACCCACCCCTCGAGGGGTGGGCAAGGGTCTCGGCGCCCCCTTGAGGGGGAGCTGTCACGCGCCCTTGTGTGACTGAGGGGGTGTCTTGCTGCCCTCCCGCGTCATCCTGAGGGCAGAGCCCGAAGGATCCCCTAAACAAAGTCCGTACTTTCCTCCACGGGATCCATCGCTTCGCTCCTTCAGAATAAGCATTGCCCCCTCCCAAGGAGGAGCCTTCTTGGGTTTCGCCCTGTTGTCTCCCAAACACCGCAAAAGGTCAGAAATAGAACACTTCTTCGAATTTTTTGCCGAGGGCGATGGACAGGACGAGGGCGAGCTTGGCGGTGGGGCAGTATTGGCCCGTCTCGATGGAACTGATCGTGTTCCGCGAGACGCCCACGAGTGCGGCAAGTTCCCCCTGCGATATGTTTTTCTCCGCACGGATCTCCTTCAGGCGGTTGCGCAGGACAAGTTTTTCATCCATTTCAAAGAACCACCCCGCACAGTTCCAAGATCCACATCACCCAAAAGATCGCGACGACCGCCGTGATGAGGACGGAAGTCACAATGCAGACCGCACGCAATTTTTTGGCGCAGACGCACGCCTGTGCGATGTTCTGCGCGGCGATCCCCGAAAACAGGATCACATAGATCTCTGTGGGGAGACGGTCATGGACGCACACCTCAACGATTAGAACGATGGCGGCGGCGAAGGTCGTCGCAATGAATCCCGCGTAGTTTCCCCACGCCATGCGCCCGCGCTGGCGTTCGTCGCCGAGCTTTTCATTCTCCTTCTTCGCCCGCTCCAAGATCTCTTCGGACGAGAGTTCCTCTCTGCCTTCGGGCAATTCCTTTTGAGAATCTTCCATATTTCCTCCATATGCCAAGTTTGCTTGGCAAAAGAATTGTACCACTGCCAAGTACACTTGTCAAGCGGTTTTGCGAAAAAGATTGCCAATCCCCGAAAATTCTGCTATACTGTATGTATGGCAAGTTATGGATTTACGGACAAAGTAAAGATCACCGTCAAGGCGGGCAACGGGGGAGACGGCATGAATTCCTTCAAGGCCTACAAGGGAAAGCCCGCTTGCGGCCCCGACGGGGGAGACGGCGGCGACGGCGGCTCCGTCTACGTCGAGGGCGACAAGGACATGAATGACCTGCTCTCCTTCCGCTTCGTGAGCACCTATAAGGCGGGGAACGGCGAGCGCGGCGGCACCAACCAGTGTTCGGGCAAGCGGGGGGAGGACGTCGTCCTCAAGGTCCCCTGCGGCACGCTCGTGCGCGACGCCGAGAGCGGGAAGATCGTCTGCGACGTCTATGAGGACGGCGAGAGGATCCTGCTTCTGGCGGGGGGAAGAGGGGGAAAGGGCAACACGCGCTTCACCACCGCCCGCCGTCACGCGCCCAACTTCGCGCAGAAGGGGACGATCGTCAAGCCGCGCGAGCTGATTTTGGAGATGAAGGTCATCGCGGACGTCGGCCTTGTCGGCTTTCCCAACGTGGGGAAGAGCACCCTTCTTTCCAAGATCTCCGCGGCAAAGCCCAAGATCGCCGACTATCATTTCACCACCCTGTCCCCCAATTTGGGCGTCGTCAGGTACTACGACGAGAGTTTCGTCGCCGCAGACATCCCCGGGCTCATCGAGGGCGCGGCCGAAGGGGCGGGGCTGGGACATGACTTTTTGCGCCACATCGAGCGCACGCGGCTCATTCTGCACGTCATCGACGTCTCGGGCATGGAGGGAAGGGATCCTTTGGAGGACCTCGAAGCCATCAACCGCGAACTCGCGTCCTATTCGGAGAAGCTCGCGTCTCTTCCGCAGATCGTCGCGCTCAACAAGTGCGACTGTTTCGGCGCGGAGGAGAATCTCAAGCGGTTCAGGCGAAAATACGGCAAAAAGTACGATATATATGCGATTTCTGCCCTCAACGGTGAGGGAACGGAGGAGGTCGTGAAGGCGCTTTTCGAGAAGCTCAAGACCCTTCCGCCCGCCGAGCGCATTCCCGCCGACGAGATCGTCTTTGAGGAGGCCGACAACACGCAGTATGAGATCTTCGTGGACGAAAACGGGGCGTATGTCGTCATTGGCGGGCTGGTGGACATGCTCTGCCGCAACGTCGTCCTCAACAATCCCGACAGTATGAACTATTTCCAGCGCGTTCTGAAGCTCCGCGGCGTCTTCAAGGAGCTCGAAAAGATGGGTTGTACCGCAGGTTCCACCGTCATCGTCGGCGACGTGGAATTTGAATATGTGTAAAATTCCCCCCCAAGCCTTCACCCCATCGGGGGGAAGCCCTCATCGCGCATATTCCCCCTCACAGGGAAACCTTTATTGCACACATTTCCCCGACAGGGGTAAAATAAGGAGAAAATCATGTTCACATCAAAACAACGCGCCAATTTGAAGGCGATGGCAAGTACATTGAAGCCGATCGGACAGGTGGGCAAGGAGGGTATTTCCCCCAACCTCGTCGAGGGACTTTCGGACGCGCTCGAGGCGCACGAACTCATTAAAGTGACCCTTTTGCCCGCGGCGGGGGAGGACGGGAAAGGCCTCGCCGCCGAACTTGCCGAACTTCTGCACGCCGAGGTCGTGGCCGTCATCGGCCGCAAAGCCATCTTTTACCGCCGCTCCTCCCGCAAAAACGCCGAACATATCAAGTTTTGACTTTTTCGGTAAAGGAAAGAACGTCCCCCCGTGGGGAAATACCGCTCATTCTGAGGCGAAGCCGAAGAATCCCCTCAAACGAAGTCTGCGGGCAAATGCGTCATCCTGAGCGAAGCGAAGGATCCCGAAGAACGAAGTCTGCGGGCAAATGCGTCATCCTGAGCGAAGCGAAGGATCCCGAAGAACGAAGTCCGTAGGTCTATGAGATGCTTCACTTCGTTCAGCATGAGCGCATGGGGGGAGCGGGGATACCGCTCATTCTGAAGGAGCGAAGCGACTGAAGAATCCCTTGAACGAAGTCCGTGGGTAAACGCGTCATCCTGAGCGAAGCGAAGGATCCCGAAGAACGAAGTTCGTAGGTCTATGAGATGCTTCACTTCGTTCAGCATGAGCGCGTGGGGGAGCGAGAGAATGGCAACCCCCACCTGTCTCGCTGTGCTCGCCACCCGCCCCCTTGGGAAGGGGGCAGGCAAGCTACTCATTCTGAGGCGAAGCGATGAATCCCGTGGAGGAAGGTACGGACTTCGTTCAGGGGATCCTTCGGTCGCTTCGCTCTCTCAGGATGAGCGCGATGCGCTCAATTTTTCATTAAAAAAGAACGTCCCATTTGGGACGTTCTTTTCTGCATATGTGTGCGGTTTTACTTATTCATGCCTTCCTGCACGGCGACGGCAACGGCGACCGTTGCGCCGACCATGGGATTGTTGCCCATGCCGATGAGGCCCATCATTTCGACGTGCGCGGGGACCGAAGAGGAACCCGCAAACTGCGCGTCGGAGTGCATTCTGCCCATCGTGTCCGTCATGCCGTAGCTCGAGGGGCCCGCCGCCATGTTGTCGGGGTGGAGCGTCCTGCCCGTGCCGCCGCCGCTCGCGACGGAGAAATACTTCACGCCGTTCTCGACGCACCACTTCTTATACGTTCCCGCGACAGGGTGCTGGAAGCGCGTGGGGTTCGTCGAATTGCCCGTGATGGACACGCCGACGTGCTCGAGTTTCATGATCGCGACGCCTTCGGGAACGTTGTCCGCGCCGTAGCACTTGACCTTCGCGCGGGGGCCGTCCGAATAGGGGACTTCCTTCGTCACGGTGACCGTCTCGGTATAGGGATCGAACACCGTCTCGCAGTAGGTGAAGCCGTTGATGCGGGAGATGATGAAAGCCGCGTCCTTGCCGAGGCCGTTCAGGATGACGCGAAGGGGCTTTTTGCGCACCTTGTTCGCATTCATCGCAATGGAGATCGCGCCCTCTGCGGCCGCAAAGCTCTCGTGCCCCGCGAGGAAGCAGAAGCATTCGGTCTCCTCGGAGAGGAGCATCTTGCCCAAGTTCCCGTGGCCGAGGCCGACCTTGCGGTTTTCCGCGACAGAACCGGGAATGCAGAAGGACTGGAGGCCGATGCCGATGGCCGCCGCCGCATCCGCCGCCTTCGTGCAGCCCTTCTTGATGGCGATCGCCGCGCCCACGGTGTAGGCCCAGACGGCGTTCTCAAAGCAGATGGGCTGGGTCCCGCGCACCAATTTGTCGCAGTCCACGCCCTTTGCAAGGCAGATGTCACGGCATTCCTCTACAGACTTGATGCCGTATTCTTTCAGCGTAGCATTGATCTTGTCGATCCTTCTTTCATAACCTTCAAACAGAGCCATGTCGCACCTCCTTATTCCTTGCGGGGGTCGATGTACTTCACCGCACCCTGCTCTTCGGAAAATCTGCCGTAGTGACCCATCGCCTTCTCCCACGCCTCATTGGGGGAGAAGCCCTTCTTGACGAAATCGGTCATCTTGCCGAGCGAGACAAATTCGTACCCGATGACCTGTTGATCCTTGTCGAGGGCAAGACGGGTGACGTAGCCTTCCGCCATTTCAAGATAGCGCACGCCCTTCTCGGCCGTGCCGTACATCGTGCCGACCTGCGAGCGAAGGCCCTTGCCGAGGTCCTCCAGCCCCGCGCCGACGACAAGCCCGTCATCGGAGAAGGCCGACTGCGTTCTGCCGTACACGATCTGCAGGAAAAGTTCGCGCATGGCGGTGTTGATCGCGTCGCAGACGAGGTCGGTGTTGAGGGCCTCCAAAATGGTCTTGTGGGGCAGGATCTCCGCAGCCATGGCCGCCGAATGGGTCATGCCCGAGCAACCGATCGTCTCGACGAGGGCCTCCTGAATGACGCCCTTCTTGACGTTGAGGGTGAGCTTGCATGCGCCCTGTTGCGGTGCGCACCAGCCGACGCCGTGCGTGAACCCGCTGATGTCGGTGATCTGCTTTGCGCAGACCCATTTCCCTTCCTCGGGAATGGGGGCGGGGTCGTGCCAGGGACCCTTCGCAATGCAGGTCATCTCTTCCACTTCGCGTGAATATTGCATTGATGATTCCTCCATGAAAAATTTTCCGTATGGAAATGACGTTTCCTATTTTACCACACTTTTCCGCCATTGACAAGGGGGAGAGACCAAAAAGTTGCCGAAATTTTCTCCGTTGGCGATCGGGCCAGCCTCCCCGTGCCGTAGGCGGTGGTGGGGGGGAACCACCGCTCATTCTGAGGCGAAGCCGAAGAATCCCCCTTCTTGCGTCATTCAGAGCGAAGCGAAGAATCCCCTGAACGAAGTCCGTGGGTCTATGAGATTCTTCACTGCGTTCAGAATGAGCGATTTACTCTTGTCGCCCTTTGTAGGGGAGATGTCGAGGCGTAACGCCCTTTCCTTGGCTCCCCTGTAGGGGAGCTGTCGAGCGAAGCGAGACTGAAGGGTTTC
>CANQOX010000027.1 GCA_947625595.1 uncultured Clostridia bacterium | reverse complement strand
CGAAGTGAGTGACAGAGGGGTTTCAAAACCCCTTTCCCCTCGCAAGCTCGGGGACTTCCCCTAATAGGGGCAGCAAGGGGGCGATCGCGTCATTCAGAGGGAGCGGAGCGACCGATGAATCCCGTGGAGGAAAGTGCGGACTGCGTTTAAGGGGATTCTTCGCCTTCGCCTCAGAATGAGCATTGCGCCATGTTTCGGGAATTCCCTTATTGCGGGCTTGATTTTTGGGAAACGGTTATGGTATAATGAGGAAACGAACGGAAACACCGCAGAGAAAATCATCGAAACGAAATACTTTTACAAGGAACACATCATATGGATCTGATCCCCATTGTGGTCGGTGTGACGGGACACCGAAACACCGTTGACAAGGACAAGGCCGAGCTCAAAAACTACGTTGCCGCGAGCCTTGACGAAGTCCGATCGCTCTGCAAGTCGCAGGCGAAGGGCGGGCAGGACACCCCCATCGTCATGCTCAACGGCTTTGCGCAGGGCGCGGACATGCTCTGCGCTGAGGTCGCCTTTGACATGGGCATCGACGTCTATGCGGTCCTCCCCTGCGCCAAAGAAAAATACCTCGAGAGCTTCGACAATGAGGCGGACAAGAGCAAACTCCTCCCCTATCTCGAGAGGGCAAAGCGCGTCATTTTGGCCCCCGATATGGAGCAAAACAGGACATGGATGCAGGAAAACGGCGGAATCGACGACGCCAGCTATGAGTACCGCCAGCTCGGCATCTATATCGCCGAGCATTCCCACGTCCTCATCGCCCTTTGGGACGGGAAACCGCCCAAGACGCAGTTCGGTTGCGGGACGGCCGAGGTCGTAGGCTTTGCGCTCGGGCACAGATACATGAACCGCGAGCACCTCTTTTCCCCCGCCGCCGTCAACGATTCCGCCGTCATCTGGATCAAATCCCGCAGGCAGGGGGACGGCAGTGCGCCCGATGTCAGCAAGCGTTGGGTCTCCTGCGGCTCGGGAAACGGCGCTTCGGAGGCGGGAAAAGCCGCGCCTTACGCCTTTTCGGCCGACCCGCCCGATTCTCTGCGCGAGATCGTCGCAAAGACCGTCAAGTACAACGAAAGGCCCTTCACCCTTCCCGAGAACGCGGTCAAGCTGTGGGACGCGCCGCAGGAGTTGGACGCCTATCGGGACCTCCTTCGCTACCACTACGCCAAGGCAGACGACCGCTCTTACAGGGGAAATCAGACCAAGTACACCCTCTTTCTGCAACTTCTCGCCATTCTCGCCGCGCTGGTGGCGTTCACATTCCTCATCTATGACGACGCCTCCCTCCCCTACATGATCTTCCCGTGCACCTTCCTGATCGCGGCGATCGTCGTCCTCGATCTCATCGGCAAAAAGAAGGCCTATCACGGGGACTACATCGATTTTCGGGCCTTTGCGGAGGCACTGCGCATTCAGTTTTATCTCTCCGTCTGCGTGAACGAGACGCCGATCACCGAGAGCGTCTGCGGGCTGTACGCTTGGGCGCAGAAGATGGAATTTGCATGGATCGAGAAGGCCCTCCGTTCGCTTGCCGTCCTCTATCCCGCGGAAAAGATCTCGATCGACCCGTCGAGGGCCGTCGAGATGTGGATCGGGACGCATGAAAAGCCGACGGGCCAGCTCAAATATCACCGCGACAAGATCGGCAAAAATGCCGCCATGGCCAAACGATACGAGGCCCTCTCCAACTGCATGCTCGGGGTGACCTTGGCCCTCTATGCGGCGATCTTGATTTTGGAGATCGTCTCCTATGCCTGCGGCGGCGCGGGAAAGGAATTTTTCTGGAACGGCAACCTTGCGGGGGAATTCTCGTGGCGCAACTTCGGCGGGATCCTGCTCGGAAGCGTGGCGGCGGCTTCCCTCCTCTTCTCGAGCTTTTGGGGAAAACTCTCCTACGACCGCAAGGCGAGCGACAACGAGAAGATGGGAAAATTCTACGCCGCGGCGTATGAGCGTTGGCAGGCGGTGAAGGACAGGCCGCAGGAGGAGCGGAAGGCCTTCCTGAAGGAAATCGCCCGCGAAGAGATCGTGGAAAACGGCATCTGGTACTCCTATGTCAATGAAAACCGCCTCGAGATCGACGTTTGAGCGAAAGAGGCTCAACGGAGCGAGAAGCATAGCGAAGAATCCCGCGGGGGGAGAGGACGGACAACGCTAAAGGGGATCCTTCAGTCGCTTTGCTCCTTCAGGATGAGCGGGAAGAGAGAACGCTCATGCTGAACGAAGTGAAGCATCTCATAAACCCACGGACTTCGTTAAAGGGGATCCTTCGCTTCGATCAGAATGACGCAGGAATAATGTGACCCACCCCCCTACCCCCCTCCCACGGAGGGGGTAAAGGGCTTGTCGCCCCTTTTAGGGGAGATGTCACGAACGAAGTGAGTGACAGAGGGGTTTCAAAACCCCTTTGGCTCACTGCGTTCGCCACTTCCCCTATAAGGGGCAGCAAGGGGGCAATCGCGTCATTCAGAGGGAGCGGAGCGACCGATGAATCCCGAGATAGGAAACTGTAGAGAAGGATCAGTTTTCAGTCGGAAACCTCTCTTCCGCCGCCGCTTCCCTTTCCTGTGATCCGAGTTTTTTCCATACCCATATCATGATCGGAAGGGTGATGAGGATCGCCGCCGCGTCAGCGATGGGAGCCGCCCACGCGACGCCCATAACGCCGAGCCCAAGGGGAACGAGAAATGCACATAAAATCAACAGGACGTCCCGAAGGAAGGAGAGCGGCGCGGCGAGTTTTGCGTATCCAATGGACTGCAAGAAAATGGCACAGACTTTTTGCAGACAGGTAAACGCAATAAACATCAGGTAGATTCTGATACAAGGGATCGCAAATTGCATATAGAGTGCGATATCAAGCCCCTCCGAGCCTCCGCCCGCACCGAACATGGAGATAAATGCGCGGGGGAGCGCCTCGAACAGAACGGTAAACGCGAGACAAATTCCTGCCGTCCATAGGAGAACGAGTTTTAAGAGCTGTTTCACCCTGCCATAGTTCTTTGCGCCGTAATTGTATCCGACAATGGGCTGTGCGCCCGCCGCGATCCCGATCGCCACATTGAGCACGATCTGGAACAATTTCATGATGACGACGAATGCCGCAAGAGGGATATCTGCGCCGAACGCGCTGTTCATGCCATAGCGAACGAATTGGAGGTTGTTGACGATCGTCGTGGCGACAATGCACAACTGCGTGAGAAAACTTGAGACTCCGAGCGCCATAATTTTCGGGAGGATCTTGAAGTCGGGGACAAAACTTTTCCATTTGATTTTGAAAGTTTTACTCCGCAGAAGATAGCAAGCGCAGATGACGAAACTCACGAACTGCCCGATGATCGTCGCATACGCGGCCCCCTGTATTCCGAGATCGAGCGCATAAATGGCGACGGGGTCGCCGATGATATTGAGGACTGCGCCCACGATCATGGCAAACATGGCATACCCTGGGGCGCCGTCCGCACGGATGATCGCCGCAAGGCAATTCTGCACGAGCGCAAGCGGCATCATGGCATAGATGATAATCCCGTAATCATGTGCAAGGGAAATGTTTGCCTCCGTTCCGCCGAGGAGCATCAAGAGGTCATCGCCCCAAAGGTAGGCGATGAGAATGACGATACAGCCCGATAAAAAAGAGGCGAGCATCGCATTCCCCACACCGCGGTGGATCTTGTCGCCCTTCCCTTCGCCCAAGGACATCGAGAGCCATGCCGCCGCGCCGTCCCCGAAGAACAGGGAAAGCCCCCAGCCGACGACGGTGATCGGGAAGATAACGCCCGTTGCGGCATTGCCCAAATATCCGACCTTGCTGTTCCCGACAAAAATCTGATCTACAATGTTGTAGAGACAGGAGATAATGAGGGAGAGAATGCACGGGACGGCAAACTTCACGAGAAGTTTTCCGACCTTTTCTTTGCCTAAATAATCGCTGTTTTCCATAATAACCTCCCAGACAGAGCAAAACGGCACGAAACCGCTCGTGCCGCTGAAAAAAACGACACTTGCGACCGCTTCCGTACCGTAATCAGATTTACGCGCGTGGGCGCCACATGTGTCGTTAAGCTCTATGAAATTGTACTGATATGGTACCAAAAAACACCGAAAATGTCAAGCAAATTTTAAGCTGAAAAGTGTCCTTGTGCCCCGAAAAGCTTTCTCACAAAATGATACATGCTGCGTGCGAGCATCTCAAATCGAACTGATATACGTTTGATACCCATGATTTTTCATGTTTCATTCTTTCCGCCTTTGCTTAAAATCACGTTCCTCTTGTCTTTCATCGATTCCATGTTTCTTGTTTAAGAAGCCTTCCCGCTGCCCCAGTGCGTCCATGTTGCCCCCAGTGCGCTATGCTGAACGAAGTGCGCCCATGTTGCCCCCAGTACGCTCATGCTGAACGAAGTGAAGCATCTCATAAACCCACGGACTACGTTTAAGGGGATCCTTCAGTCGCTTCGCTCCTTCAGGATGAGCACGCCCTTCCCTCGTCGCCCCTTTTAGGGGAGATGTCACGAAGTGACAGAGGGGTTTCAAAACCCCTTTCCCCTTGCAAGCTCGGGGACTTCCCCTATAAGGGGCAGCAAGAATGCGGTGACCCACCCCCTACCCCCCTCCCACGGAGGGGGTAACGCGTCATTCAGAGGGAGCGGAGCGACCGATGAATCCCGAGGAGGAAAGTGCAGACTTCGTTCTTCGGGATTCTTCGCTTCGCTCTGAATGACGCGGGGGCGGGGCAGCAAGGTGATCCCAAATCCTCCGCCACAATTTTTAATTAAAAAAAGTCCCTGTGCGGCAGATCCGCACAGGGACTTTTTTTTGACACATTATTCGAGATAGGAGCCCGTGGAGCTGTTCTTCACGCGGAAGATCTGCACTTCGGCACCCGTATTCGCGTCGAGATAGACGATGAATTGCTCTTCGCCCATGTTGCAGGCAAATTCGTAGCAGAGAGCCTTTCTCCCGTCGACGGGAATGACGGCAAGGCGGCCGCTCGACACCTCGAGCTCGTCCGAGAGAAGCTCCTTCGCCTCTGCCTCGGAGAGGGCGGCCTTCGCGGAATGGGTCTCGTCGTTGAGGAGATACCCCCTCGCGTCGACGCCGACGACCCTGCCCTTGGATTCGCAGACGCGGACCCGAATGATCTCGGGATAGATGCGAACGTTCTTTTCGCTCGTCACATAGGTGATGTTGGCGACCATTCCCGCGTCGGAGAGCCAGACGGCCTCGACGTTCTCGATGCCCAATCCCCTTAAAAATTCCTTGGCGAGTTCATCGCAGGTCTCGAGGGAAAAGTTCTTTTCACTGCAGTCCTCATAGCTGTCGAAGAAGGCGAGCTTCCCGCCGTTTTTGGTGATCTCGGCGAAGATCTCCATGCCGTTTTCGTCGGTGAGAACGAAATTATAGCACACCATGTCCTCGGCCGTGGTCTCGCCCGTGAAGCGGACGTCCGCGACATGGTAGGCCGAAAAGTACTCTCTTGCCCTCTCTTCGGCCTCCGCTTCGGTGATCTCGGGGAGCCCGAGGAGCTTGTTTTCGCCGATATTGCCCTCTTTTGCGAAGGGTGCGTCGACGATCTCCTCGATATTTTCGCGGATCCCGCTGCCGATCGAGCCGAAGTTCTCGGACATGGTCCCACCATTTCCCGTGATGAAGTCCATGACGTCATTGGAAGTCATGTGCGTCGCAAGCTCGTTGAGCTCGCCGCAGAGCTGGGCATTGACGGCGTAGAGGCTCGCGATCTTCTCCTTCTCGCCCGCGGTCAATGTCTTCCCCTGCGCCAGACGGGAGAGCATGCTGTTGGCGAATCGGTTCGCGTCGTTGACGAAGCCCGAGATGTCCGTGCTCGTCGCGGCGTCCACGGGAAGGCGCTCGAGGGCGCTCTCGATGAGGGCGCTGTCCACGAGAATGCTCGTCAGAAGTTTTCTCTGTTCGTCCACGCCCGAAGAGATGCGGAGCTTCGAGAGATTGTTGTCCATGTCCTCGGAGACGGAGACGAGTTCATAGAGGGTGGAGCGTGCGCCCGATTCGCCGATCGCGGCCATGTCGTTGAGGCGGAAGGCCCCTGCGGTCACGACGGTGCCCAAAATGAGCGTGGCGACGCCGAGCGAAATGACTGCGGCGAGCCAGCCGCCGAAGCCCCTGCGGTTCTCCTTGCGCGCCGTCTTCTGCTCGCGGCGGTGCTTTTTGTCCTCCGCCCTGCGTTCATGCGCGGCGCGGCGGGAAGCAACTCTGTCCTCCCTCGCCTTCTCCCGCGCGGCGGCCTTCTGCCGCTTGAGGGCAATGCGCTCCCTCTTCTCGCGCTCGATGCGCTTCTGGCGCTCGGCCTTGGTCTCGTTCTTGAGGAGTTCCCTCCGCGCGATGCGCTCGGCTTTGCGTTCGGCCCTCTTCTCGCGAAGGGCGGCCTTTTTCTCGAGCTTCTTCTGCTTGAGGGCGGCCCGTTTCTCGGCGGCCGCCGCCTTCTTGTCGAGCTTTTTCTGCTTGAGCTCGGCCTTCTTCTCGAGTTTCTTCTGCTTGAGGGCGAGCTTTGAGGCCTTCTTCTCCTCCTTCTCGGCCTCCTTGCGCTTGGCCCTGTCCAGCCGCTTCTGCGCGGCCGCCTTTTCCTTCTTTTCGGCCGCAGAGAGCTGTTCACGCTTCACGGAGGTCTTCGTTCCCCCCTTCGCCGTCCTCTTTGTCGACGTCTTTTTCACCGTCTTCTTTGCCGCGGAGGTTTTGGCGGGGCCGTTCACGGTCTCTGCTGTGTACGCCTCGACGTTCTCCACTTTTTCCGCACCGCTTGATACATTCTTACCGATTTTCTTTTCCATAACTCCTCCTTATTTGGCAAAGACGTGCTTGCCGATGACCGTCACCGTCGGACGGCTGAAGATCCACGCGCTCGTCGCAACGGCGGGATTGTAGTAATAGAGACACCCGTAGGTGGGATCCCAGCCGTTCATCGCGTCGCGCGCCGCGTTGTAGGCCGTCTTGTCGGGTTCAAGGTTGATCTGCCCGTCCGAGACCGCCGTGAAGGCCCCGCTCTGATAGACGACGCCCGCGACCGTGTTGGGGAAGGACGGGCTCTTGACGCGGTTCATGATGACCGCGCCGATGGCGACCTGCCCCGTGTAGCTCTCCCCTCTTCCCTCCGCATAGATGCACTTTGCGAGGACATAGAGGTCGGATGAGGTGTAAGAAGAGCTTCCCGAAGAAGCGCTTCCGCCCGACGGATTCGACGAGCCCGACGAGCCGTTCAGGGCGTTGTAGCTGTCGGTCATGCCGAGCGCCTTATAGGTCGCCTTGCCGACGACGCCGTCCGCCGTCAGGCCGTTCTTCTTCTGAAAGGCGATGACCGCCTTTTTGGTACCCGCGCCGAAGATGCCGTCCACGGCGCCCGTATAGTAGCCCCACTGTTTCAATCTGCGCTGGACTTCCTTTACCTCGCCGCCCCTGCTCCCCTGACGGAGCACAGCGGCGTCAACGGCAAGTTCGAGCGCCGTATCGGCGGCAGGCTGTGCGGAAAAGGTATAAGCCGTAACGCCCGCTGTGACTGCGCCCACGAGGGTGAGCGCCGCCGCGCCGATTGCCAAAAACTTCTTCATAAATTCCTCCTTACGCACAATGTGCGCAAGGTGAAAACTTTTATACATGCCACGAAGCGCACAAAAAAAAGCTCCCCACTCGGGAAAGCTCTTACATAGCGGGGGACCACCGCGTCATTCTGAGGCGAAGCCGAAGAATCCCATGGTTTCCTCTTGTCGCCCCTTTTAGGTCGCAAAACGCAATTTTTGCGCATCAGCACAGTGTGCTGTGCGCTGCGTTTTGCGGTGAGTGAGCGCATTATCCCGCGCGAACGGTGACCGCCCCGCGCGCATTCTATTTCATTCCAAGCGCGGCACGAGCGCGTAGCGCGAAGTACTGCGGGTCTCTACCCGCATAAGACGATGTCGAGGCGCAGCCGAGACAGAGGGGTTTCCCTCGGCTCCTCCCAAGGAGGAGCTGTCACCGCAGGTGACTGAGGTGGGCATCATTTCAGAATCGTTGCCCACCCCCCTACCCCCCCTCCCATGGAGGGGGTAAAGGACGGCGCCCCACGGAGGGGGTATTTCTCGTCGCCCCTTTTAGGGGAGATGTCACGAGCTTGCGAGTGACAGAGGGGTTTTGAAACCCCTTTCCCCCCACGGGGGACTTCCCCTACAGGGGCAGCGAGGGAAGGCTTCCCCCCGTGGGGTCGCAAAAACGCAATTCTTGCGCATCAGCACAGTGTGCTGTGCGCTGCGTTTTGCGGTGAGTGAGCGCATTATCCCGCGCGAACGGTGACCGCCCCGCGCGCATTCTATTTGATTCCAAGCGCGGCACGAGCGCGTAGCGCGAAGTACTGCGGGTCTCTACCCGCATGAGACAGCTCCGCCGTAGGCGGTGATGAGGGGTGCCTCCTAATCTGAATGCCCCTCATCCGTCACGGCAGAGCCGTGCCACCTTCCCCCCGATGGGGTGAAGGCTTCCCGCCCCGCTCATCTTTCAGTTTTCATCATTCGGGCGGCGCATTGTGAGGGATCTGAATGATTTCTTTCCCCAGCCGTTTTGCATAGGACACCGCCTCATGAGCCCCGCCATACGGGAAAATGACGCCCGAAACGATGATGTCCGCTTTTCTTACGATGAGTTTATTCGTCTCCGCTATGGCATACCGCGGCGGGACACGCTTTTCCAACAAATAAACGGAGTCGTCAAAAAACCGCGGCGTCTCTTCATGCGCCTTCGGCATATACGAGATCGCCCGCGTCATCGTGACCTGCGGCGATGTTCGTTTTAAGTCCCAAACGACCTTCGCGCATAGTCTGTCAAAGTTCCCCCGATCGCCGTCGATGAACCGCCTGACGCCTCTTTCGATGAGCCCCGCGACGACCTCCTTGATCCTTTCCTCGTCCCCCGAATAATCCATGTCCCGATGTCCGAAGAACGCACACAAAATTTCACTCTCTGCCATCGCCATTAGTTTAACACAACAAACGTTTGAATGTCAAAGCGTTTGATGTCTCAAACGAAAGATTGCCGTTCATAATTTATAATTATCAACGGTGAGTGAAATGACTTTGACGGAAGCAATCGGAATCAGAATAAAAAATTTACTGCAAGAGCGCGGGTGGACGCAATACCAACTCGAAAAGCGCGGCGGCGTGTCGCGTTCGACGGTCAATCTGATCGTGAACGGCCATGTGCGGTCGGCAAAACTCGATACGCTCTATCAGATCGTCGCGACGTTTGGCATCAGTTTGGCGGAATTTTTTGATGACCCGATCTTCGCAGAGGTCACCGATTAAAACTGTATCGCGAATCATGAAACGGCGGCGGGGCGCATGTATGCGCCCCGCCGCCGTAATTTTTTTGAAAGGAAGACATTGCCCACCCCCTCCCCTACCCCTCCCCCTCGAGTATAAGGGGGAGGGCGGAACTGCGTCATTCTGAACACAGTGAAGGATCCCGTGGTTTCCTCTTGTCGCCCCTTTTAGGGGAGATGTCACGAGCTTGCGAGTGACAGAGGGGTTTCCCTTGGCTCCTCCCAAGGAGGAGCTGTCACCGCAGGTGACTGAGGTGGGCATCATTTCAGAATCGTTGCCCACCCCCCTACCCCCCTCCCTGGAGGGGGTAAAGGACGGCGCCCCACGGAGGGGGTATTTCTCGTCGCCCCTCATAGGGGAGATGTCGCGAACGAAGTGAGTGACAGAGGGGTTTTGAAACCCCTTTGGCTCACTGCGTTCGCCACTGTCTCGGGCGGGTAGCACCCCGCCCTCGGTCAGCATTTGCCCGAAACATATGGGCAAATGCAAAGAGAATTTTGCGCCAAAGATTATCAATCTTTGGCAGAAGTGCAAAATTCTCCCCTATAAGGGGCAGCGAGAATGCGGTGACCCACCCCCTATCCCCCTCCCATGGAGGGGGTAAAGGACGGCGCCCCACGGAGGGGGTAAAGCCTCGGCTCCCCTCACAGGGGAGCTGTCGAGCGAAGCGAGACTGAAGGATTTTTGAAACCCCTTTCCCCCTACGGGGGACTTCCCCTGAAAGGGGCAGCGAGGGAAGGCTTCCCCCCGCATGAGACAGCTCCGCCGTAGGCGGTGATGAGGGGTGCCTCCTAATCTGAATGCCCCTCATCCGTCACGGCAGAGCCGTGCCACCTTCCCCCCTCGGGGTGAAGGCTTCCCGCCCCGCTCATCTTTCAATTTTCATCATTTGGGCGGCGCATCGTGAGGGAGATGCGCCCCTTCTTTTCGTCCACGTCGAGGACCCAGACGGTGACGACGTCGCCGACGGACAGCACTTCGGACGGGTGGCGGATAAAGCGATCGCAGATCTTGGAAATGTGCACGAGCCCGTCCTGATGCACGCCGATGTCCACGAACGCGCCGAAGTCGATGACGTTGCGGACGGTCCCCTTGAGTTCCATGCCCTTTTTGAGGTCCTTGATGTCGAGGACGTCCGTCCGAAGCACGGGCGCAGGCAATTCGTCGCGGGGATCCCGCCCCGGTTTCATGAGTTCGGTGACGACGTCGCGGAGGGTCGGAACGCCCACGCCGCATGCGGCGGCCGCCCTCTCTTCGCCATAGGCCGAGACCCGCTCTTTCAGCCTCCCGATCTCTTGCGCCTTGACCTCCGCCTTGGTGTAACCGCAGATCGTGAGAAGTTTCTCCGCCGCTTCATAACTTTCGGGGTGGACGGCGGTGTTGTCGAGGACCTCTTCGCTCTCGGGCACGCGCAGGAAGCCCGCGCACTGCTCGAAGGCCTTCGCGCCCAGCCCCTTGACCTTGAGGAGCTGTCTCCTCGAAGTGAAAAGCCCGTTTTCCTCTCTGTATTTGACGATGTTGCCCGCCGTGCCGCTGTTGAGCCCCGACACCCGCGCAAGGAGGGGCGCAGAGGCCGTGTTGACGTCCACGCCGACGGCATTCACGCAGTCCTCCACGACGCCGTCGAGGGCCTGCGAAAGCCTCTTTTCGGGCATGTCGTGCTGATATTGGCCCACGCCGATGGACTTGGGGTCGATCTTGACGAGTTCGGCCAAGGGGTCCTGCAGCCGCCTTGCGATGGAGACCGCAGAGCGAAGATTGACGTCGTACTCGGGGAATTCCTCCGCCGCAAGTTTGGAGGCCGAGTAGACGGACGCGCCCGCCTCGTTGACGATGACATAGCTCACGCCTGAATCCCTCCCCAAAGAGGCGATGAGCTCCACCGTCATCTGCTCGGTCTCGCGGCTGGCCGTGCCGTTGCCGATGGCGATGTGGCGCACCTTGTCCTTCCTGATGAGTGCGGCAAGGGTCCTGATGCACTCCTGTTTCTGCCGTTCGCCGTGGGTGGGATAGACGACAGCCGTGTCAAGGACCTTCCCCGTGCCGTCCACGACGGCGACCTTACAGCCCATGCGGTAACCGGGGTCGAGACCCATGGTCACGAAGCCCTTGACGGGCGGTTGCATGAGCAGGGGGCGAAGGTTGAGGGCAAACTGCCCGATCGCGCCCTCGTTCGCCGCGTCCGTGAGGGCGTTTCTGACCTCCCGCTCGATGGCGGGGGCAATGAGGCGGTCATAGGCGTCGGCCGTGCAGGCACGGACAAACATCGAAGAGGCGCAGAGCGGCTTTTTCACCGTGCGGCGGGCGATGAGCTCCACCACCATCTCGCGGTTGATCTCGATGTCCACCTTCAGAACTTCCTCCTTCTCGCCGCGGTTCATCGCGAGGACCTGATGCCCCGCGACCTTGGCGACGGGCGAATTGAAGTCATAATAGTTGCGGTAGACGGTGTCCGCCTGATCCTTCTTCGTCGCAACGGAGGCGATGGCGGCGTATTTCATATAGAATTCGCGCAAAAATTTGCGAATGGCGGCGTCGTCGGAAATTTTCTCCGCGATGATGTCGCCCGCGCCCGCGAGGGCCTCCTCGGCCGTCGAAACGCCCTTCTCGGGGTCAACATATTTTGCCGCCTCCTCCAGGGGGACGGGGCAATCCTCGGCCTGCGCAAAGAGGACGTCGGCGAGCGGCTCCAAGCCCTTCTCCTTGGCGACCGTGGCGCGCGTTCTGCGCTTCTGTTTGAAGGGACGGTAGAGGTCCTCGACTTCGGCAAGGGTGGCCGCGCCGAGGATCTGCTGTTCGAGCTCGGGCGTGAGCTGGCCGCGGTCGGAGACCGTCTTGATGACTTCCCCCTTTCTCGCTTCGAGGCCGCGAAGGTAGTCGAGGCGGTCGGCAAGCGTGCGAATGGTCTGGTCGTCCATCGCGCCGTGCATCTCCTTGCGATAGCGGGCAATGAAGGGGACGGTGTTCCCCTCGTCGAGAAGGGTGATGATGTTGTTTACATACGTTTCGTTGAGATCGAGCTCCCGCGCGATCGTCTGTGCGATCTGTTCCATAATTTCTCCTATGCGCAATATTATAGCACAAACCCCGCCGCAGGGCAAGAATTTTTTTCCGCCTCCGCCCCATTGTCTCTGTCTGCCGTATAATTTTCATGAAAATACAAAACAAAAAATGAAATTATCACTTTTTCTCTGATTTTTTTATTAAAATACACAATTCTATTTGACAATTCTGCATAACCGCTCTATAATATACCCATTTCATGGAGGTGTTATATGAAAAAAATTGTAAGGACATTGCTCGTCCTCCTCATGATGCTCTGCCTCGCGCTCGGCGTTGCGGCCTGCAACGGCACAGGGAACAGCGGAGACACGGGTGATGCTGGTGGCACGAGCGACACTGGTGACACTGGTGACACGGGTGACACTGGCGATACAGGCGACACGGGTGACGATCCTGTCACCCCCCCCGTTGATTTCGGTATCTTCGCGCGCAAGTGGGCAAACGCGGAGGGCGTGCTTGACCTCAAGGCGCAGACCTACTCGGGCAGTGAAGCCTTCTCGGCACAGAAAGCGGAGGGAGAGGGCGCGGACGCCGTCTTCACCGTCACCTTCGGGGACAAGGCCTGCACGCTCAAGCTGACCGACGCGGGGACACTCGGCCTCTTCGGCGAGGGTGAGGAGCCCGAGAAGACCTTCATGGTCGTACCCGAATCTTTGGCGGGCGCATGGGCGACCGACGATATCTCCTCCCATGCGGCATATGTCATCGACCCGACGCCGAACGATGAAGGTCTCTTCCCTTGGACGATGATCTCTTCATTCAATGGGGAAGTGATCTCCTCCGACACGGGGGACACAGTCTTCTCGGTGGAGGACGGAGAGCCCGCGATCACCTTCCATGCAAACGAAGGGGGCTATCCGAGCTATGTCTTCGTGAAAGCGGAGGATTCCTTCACGATGACAGACTATTTTGATACCACTTCCAACGTGACGCCGTTTGAATTCCCGCTCGAGGCGGGGTATCTCTCGGGCAACGGCGACAGACTCACCGTTGCGGACGGAGAAATTACCTTCAACGGCGCAAAGACGACGCTTGCGGCAGAGGCGACCGAGCAGGGCGCGGGCTATGCCTTCTCGGCGGGCAGCAAAGAGTATCTGTTGCAACTGATCGGAAGTGCGACGTACCTTGTCGGCGAAAAGACTTCCGCGCTCTCGCCCTACGACGCGGCGTTTATCGTCGGCGACTGGTACAGCGCGGACGGCTCCATTGTCGTCTCCGCCGATGATGACACCGAGGTCACGGTGGCCGCGGGCGGCAAGACGGAGACTGTTCCCCTCACTGTCCGTGCCGAGGACGGCGGCGTCATCTATGCCTTCGACTGCTCCCTCGGCTCCGCCGAACTCGCCACGATCGCGGCGTCAACGGGCGCGGTGGAGACAGCCCTCCATTATTCCTGCGAAAAGGACGGCGCAACGGCCGAGGACTACTTCATTCTCGGAGAGGCGCGGGAATTTTTCTTCCACGCCCTGACGAACAACCTCGAGACCCTTGAAGTCGGTGAGGATCAGAAGGTCACGATCACCCCGAACGGCGAGGAGCCGCAGACGGCGCAGGGGATCTTTACCTACATCTTTGAGGCAGAGGCGATCGCCTTCAGCTTTGACGACCCCTCTTCGGGCGACCAGCTCTATCTGGTCTATCTCGGGGACGACACATACTCCACCCTCCTCTATATAGGTGACGCCTATGTCCCCTACTTTACCTATTTCCCGACGGCGGACGTCGAACACCTCACCGAGCTCTTCGGCGGTGACTACACGACGGGCGGCGCGGCGGCCAAGGAGCTCACGTTTGACTTCTCGTCAGCGGCCAAGAAGGTCATCTTCGGGGGCGAGGAATACGACTTCTTCTGGGATTCCACGATAGAGGGAGACTTTGTTCTGCCCGCGCTCTCCTTCATCACCGACACACAGTTCGACGGAGGGGAGCTCGTCGGCTACACCTATCACACAGTGGAACTCAACGGCTTCGGCCTCATGATGACGAGCTATCCCATCTCTTTGGCCGAATTGCCCGATGAGAGCGAAGAAGAGGATCTCACGGAATACGATTATTTCGTGACCAAGGAAGACTACGAGAAAATAAAGGGTTCCTCCTATACCTATCACGGCGAATACTATGACGAGACCTTTACCTTGGACGAGAACGGCGTCTTCTCGATCTCGTCGACGGACGCGTCCGATTCGGACGGTGCGGTCAAGATGGTCGAATACGACTATTTCCTGCAACATTTCACGGACGCAGATGAAAAAGACGCATTCATCATCGCCTTCAATTCCCAAGGAAATTTCTATGTCTATGCCTACATTTACAACGATTCCTACGGAAAAATCATGGACATGGTGTACACAAAATCAGTCTATTCGGACTTTGTCGGCACCTATGCCGCGGGGGAAAGCGTGCTTGTCCTCGGGCGCGAAGGCGGCATCACGCTCGACGGCGAGGCCGCGTCGACCGTCTTTGAGGGGAATCAGGCAACTTTCTTTATCGGAGAGAAAAACTATACCGTCCTCTTTGCCGCAGGCAAGGCGACCCTCACCGAGGGCAGCGCCTTGCCCGTCGAATACAGCCTTGTCAAGCTCACCCCGCTCGCGTTTGTCGGGACTTACACCCTCGACGAAGACACGATCGTCGTGACAACTTCGGCGATCAGTGCGAACATCGCCCCTTCCTTCTTTGTCACCTTGAATGGAGAGGACGTCACGCCGACATTCGGCGTCGTAAACGGAAAGCAGGTCCTGTCCTTCTCCGTCATGGCTCCCCCGCCCGCCCTCGGCGCGGTCGAATACACCCTGACGCTCGACGGCGGGAAGATCAAACTCGCAAGCGGCACGGTGAGCGCAGAGGCGGACGCCTGCGCGGCGGGCTACGGTAGCTTTATCTTTGCGGATACGAAGACGCTTGACGACGGGAGCGTCGTCTGCTGTCATTCCAAGGAGCAAGGCACGGTCCCGCTCTTCTTCCTTGAGAAAAGCGATGCGGAGCCTTCCCTCTATCGGCTCTCGTGCGACGGCGAAGGCACGGTGACTTTGGAGGTCGACCTCGACGGAAAGACCCTCCAGCTCATTCTCGCCGACGGCGAACTGACTGTGCAGTGGAAGCCTTCCGACATTCCCCTTCCCCCGCCTCCGCCCCCTGCGCCATAAACGTAACAAAAAAATCGATCCCTGCCGTAGGGCGGGGATCTTTTTTTGGGGTCAAGCGTAAAATTTTCGGATGATCTCCATGATCTTGCTCTTATAGACGATGTTGCCGCCGCCCGACGAAAAGCACAGGGGCGGATAGACGACGCACCACCAGTTGTCGCCCGCGCCCGTGCCGAGCTCCACGATGAGCGCGTCATACACGCCCGCTTCGAGCGTCTCTTTTTCGTACACACGGGTGGGAAATTCCTCCTGCCTGAGGCTCGCCCGCGCGCCGTAGAAGAAGCCGTTTTCCTTCAAAACTTCGTCCGCGACTGCGGCAATGGCGGGAAGTTGGGTCTTCACGGCCGCCATGGCCTCCGCCTTGGTCTCGCACTCCGCGACAGCGGGGGTGAGAAATTCGACGACGGCGTCCCGCACGCGGTATTTGACGGCCTGATCGGCCTCCCCGTTGGAATTGGCGCGAATGTGGACGCGGAGATAGTCGGCGTTTTTCTCCCCCTCCGTCCCAAGACCGAGCAGGGCGACGCCGACGGCAACAAACAACAGCAGAACGATCACAGCAACTTTTTTCATAAAAAATAACCTCGCAGAGAGGTTATTGACACATGAAAGAAGGTTTATACTCTCATCTCCCGCTCATTCTGAACGCAGGGAAGGATCTCATAGACCCGCGGACTGCGTTTGAGGGGATTCTTCAGTCGCTTCGCTCCTACTTCGCGCTTTGCGCTCGTGCCGCCCTTCGACGCCATAAAGAACGTGCGGGCGGGGCAGAATGAGCGGCCTTGGCGCCCCTTATAGGGGAGCTGTCGAGGCGCAGCCGAGACTGAAGGGTTTCAAAACCCCTTTGCCCCTACGGGGCACTTCCCCTACAGGGGCAGCGAGAAAATCCTCCTCGCAAAGGCCATTTTCAGTTCTTCCACGTCTCCTCGATCACGCCGCCGCCGAGACAGCGGTCTCCGTCGTAGAGGACGGCGTACTGCCCTTCCGTGACGGCGCGTTGGGGTTCGTCGAAGAAGATCTTCACCCCGTCCCCGCCCGTGCGGACGATGCGTACGCCCTGTTCGCTCTGGCGGTAGCGAAACTTTGCGCGACAGCAAAACTCCTCCTCTTCGGGCGCGGCGGGAATGAAATTGAAGCCCGACACGCGGCACCCGTCCGAATACAACGGCCCCTCGTCCCCGTGGGAGACGTAGAGGACGTTTTTCTCAAGGTCCTTGCCGATGACGAACCATCTGCCCTCCTCCCCCCTTTTGCCGCCGAGGTCCAGCCCCCGCCGTTGGCCGAGGGTGTAGTACATCAGTCCGAGGTGCTCGCCGACCTCTTCGCCGCCGAGCGTGAGGATCTTCCCGCGGCGGGCGGGGAGATATTCCTGTAAGAATTTTCTGAAATTCCTCTCGCCGATGAAGCAGATGCCCGTTGAATCCTTCTTCTTCGCCGTCGCCAAGCCCCGCTCCTCGGCGATGCGGCGGACTTCCTCCTTCCGGAGCTGTGCCAAGGGAAAGAGGACATTCGAGAGCTGTTCCTGCGAGAGCTGGTTGAGAAAATAGGTCTGGTCCTTGTTTTCATCGGCCGCCTTGAGGAGAAAATGCGCTCCCCCCT
Source organism: uncultured Clostridia bacterium (assembly GCA_947625595.1). GTDB lineage: Bacteria > Bacillota > Clostridia > Christensenellales > Borkfalkiaceae > Gallimonas. The sequence goes on along the minus strand of CANQOX010000027.1, from coordinate 934 downwards.
CGTGCCTAATGCCGCAGTAGTGGCCCGTCGCGATGAAGTCTGCGCCGAGCTGGGCGGCGTACTCCCTGAAGGGGCCGAACTTGATCTCGCGGTTGCAGAGAACGTCGGGATTGGGCGTCCTCCCCGCCCTGTATTCGGCGAGAAAGTACGAAAAGACGCGCTCCATGTATTCTTTGGAGAAGTTGACGGTGTAATAGGGGATCCCGAGAAGGTCGGAGACGCGCTTCACGTCCTCGAAGTCCTCCTCGGCGGTGCAGACGCCGTTGGCGTCCGTCTCCTCCCAATTTTTCATGAAGAGCCCAATGACGCGATAGCCCTCTTCCTTGAGAAGAAGGGCGGCGACGGAGCTGTCCACTCCCCCGCTCATGCCGACGACGACGGTCTTTGCCATGTTGCTCCTCCCGAAAATTTTTTATTATTTTACCATATTCGCGTAAAAAATAAAAGCATTTTTCGGGAGGATATGCTATAATGGTGATGTTGACGGAAAAAATGCGTACTCGTAGCGGAATCGGATAACATTACGGTCCTCCGATGGCCGCCTTCTGTTCCGCCTTATGCGGCCCACGAGCGCGTAGCGCGAAGTACGCCGTCGAAAATTTCATATGTACTCGTAGTGTAATTGGATAACATTACGGCCTCCGACGCCGTCGAGTCCGGGTTCGAGCCCCGGCGGGTACACCAAAGCGCCCCCCTGTGCTGTCGCACAGGGGGGCGCTTTGGGTATCCGTCAACGGCGAGAACCCGCGGTTCGCCCCGCGCGCTCATGTTGAGCGAAGCGAAACATCTCATAGACCCACGGACTTCGTTTGAGGGGATTCTTCAGTCGCTTCGCTCCTTCAGAATGACGCGGGTTACCCTCGCTGCCCCTTTTAGGGGAGAATTTTGCACTTCTGCCAAAGATTGATAATCTTTGGCGCAAAATTCTCTTTGC
>CANQOX010000026.1 GCA_947625595.1 uncultured Clostridia bacterium | reverse complement strand
GGGAGGGGGCGAAGGCCTCGGCTCCTCCCAAGGAGGAGCTGTCGAGGCGTAGCCGAGACTGAGGTGGGCATGCCCGAACTTCGAGAAGGCCGTGGTCGTTGCCCACCCCCCTACCCCCCTCCTATGGAGGGGGCGAGAGAAAGTCAAGTCCTCGGGAGGGGGCGAAGGCCTCGGCTCCTCCCAAGGAGGAGCTGTCGAGGCGTAGCCGAGACTGAGGTGGGCATGCCCGAGCTTCGAGAAGGCCGTGGTCGTTGCCCACCCCCCTACCCCCCTCCTATGGAGGGGGTAAAGTGAAGCGAAGGCCTCGGGAGGGGGCGAGAGAAAGTCAAGTCCTCGGGAGGGGGCGAGAGAAAGTCAAGTCCTCGGGAGGGGGGTAAAGAGGATAGCGGTAGGTCAGAGCGGGTGTTTGGGGTCGGGCGGGAGGGTGTGGGAGAGGAGGGTGGTGAGAGTGCGGACGGCGTCGGGAATGGCGTCAGTCAATAACGAACCGTCGGGCCATGTGCCGTCCCAGTCGCCCCTCTCCTTAGCCGAAATGAGCGACTGCTTCAAAGCCTCTTCGTGATTGTGTTCTCTTCCTTTGACAAGCGTCATATCACGGTAGACTTGTTGTGTATGCCAAAGAATATGGTTAGTATTCTGAATGAGATTACCCTCGGCATCTGTATCAAGATATTGACAGAGAAGACGAATATAACGTTTATTTGTGAGAAGTTCCGTCGGGTCAGGTCGCGTCATCGTTAATTCAAAATGGCTATAGTAATTGTGCCTTGGATTGATTGTGATTTGTCCGCCGTCGGTACTATTTTTATAATTGTATGTGTATGCCGTTATAAGTCCATTGCCAAACTGATGATTTTGAAGGTCATTGCCGTATAACGGGTGTACGATACTCGGGGACTCGGCGTCAGCTATATTAACATACTCTCCACTCCCTTCGTCCCATTGTTTGATCACACCGCATAAGCCCCCCACTGGATCACCGTCCAGAGCTCCATACGGCCCCATCATCTTTGTTTCGCCATCAATACCTGTGTCGACAATAATCGGGTTCACAAAGGCATTTTCATATCCGCTATATTGGTTGTTGCTACCTGCATTGGATATCATTGTGATCGTTTGTTCGTTGGAGCCGAACCATTCGAAATAATCACTGAATTTCGTACTTCCAAGTGTTATTGAAGAGCCAACGATCTTTGTAAGTTGCGGCAACAAAGCATCTATGGCAGATTCGCCACCAAATGCACTTCCAATTAAACCTATCAGTCCAGGAATATTATTATAATTCAAAGCATCCAAGAACCCTTTGATATAAATTGTATGTGCTTGCGATTCCGCTCTGGAATTTTCCCTGGAGCCTTCAAAGGAAATGCCTTTCGTCGCGTTGACGATCGCCACATTTTCCAAATATGCTGTCCAATAACTTCTGCTTGCACTTCCTGCCTCGTTCCAAAGTTGTAATGCCTGCACGGCGACGTTGCGGAGCACCGAGTTTTTGATTATCATGCTGCCGCCCTTCGGGTTCATTTTACTGTAATTTTGCAGATCGGTATAGTAGACATTCTTGATGTTGAAGAGAATGGCAAATTGCGCGGAGGTCACTTTTTCGGCACTGTTTCTCCCCTTCATCGTCATGTTGTAGAGGCTCGTGAAATGCGTCGCGTAGCCTGTATTTTCCGTTCCGCCATGATTCATCATTCCACCTGAAGAGGTGGAACCCGAATTAACTATCGTTTCATTTACCCTGTTCAGGTTGACCTGATAGCCGTTGCCAATGATGATCTCTTTGGAATAGGCCGCAGGGCTCGATCCTGTAGTTTGTTTGTCCAAAATCTGATCGTTCTTCTCGGCGGCTGTCTTTTCTGCACCGTCCAATTCGTCATTACCGTACAAATTACTGTGCAATACAATATTGCTCTTCTCGTAATATCCCGTAGCGTCGAATACGTTAAAGAGCTTCGTATCTTCGAGCACGTTGAAATTGAAGTGACGATTGACGCCGCCCTTGACGCCGTCGCCCGCCTCCACGCGGAGATAGGAGTAAGCATTTGCCGAAGGAGTAAATTCTCTTCCGCTTCCCTCCTTTGCGGCATCGACCGTCTGCTCGACCTTCTTCCATTCGGGCTGTTCGCCGAAGTTGCCGAAGTAGTCATTCTGAATATCGACCTCAGAGAGACCGCCAAATGCGCCGAAGTAGATACGGGCGTAGCCCGCTTCGCTGAAGGAGTCTACCCAAGTGACCTGCGTCTGCCCGTCCTTATACTTGCCGTCCTCGCCGACAATGACGGTCCCGCCGTCCTTCAACTCATATTTTCCGTTGCCGTCCGCATCGTCGATCGTGTACTGCTTCCCGCCATAGGTGACGGTGTAGCCCGACTGCGAGGCGACGACGGTCTGCACGTCCTTCCCCTCTCTGTCGTCGTGCTTGACGAGCGACCAGTTGAGCCACGAGAGATTTTCAAGGGGAACACTTTGCTGTTCGTCGGTGAATGCGCCGAGCGGGATTTTGAAGTAGTCAACGTCAACGGCTTTTTTCGAGCCGTCGGGCTGAACTTCACTATATGTGCTGTGCTTGGCGAAGACGCGGACCTGCTGATAGCCCTTGTAGACGTCGCTGTTACTTCCGATGTCGAAGCCGTCAAAGGTCACAGCGGAGAGCTGGAAGTAGGAGAAGGTCAGGGTCTTGATCTCCTTGCCGTTGGGCTGGACCGTGACGGGAACGCTGAAGTTGTTCTTGCCGAGGTCGGTGATGACGATCTTTCCCGACTGCGCCTCATAGCTCACATGCCACAACTGCGCCTTGTCCCCCGTCACGGTGACGGCGACGATCTTTCGGAAGTCTTCGTTCGTCCCGAAGCCGCCGAGGAGGTTGACCGCGCCTGCCTTGACGAGGAGGGTGACCGTCCCGTTGTGATTTGAGGGCATCGGAATGGCGGCCGAATCCCATGCTTCGCTCGTGAGCGTGCCGAGGGGAATGGAAGTTTCGGTGTGCGCGCCGTCATTGGTCGAGACCTCGATCGTGAACTCCGCGAGGGTGGTCTTCTCAAGCGTGACGCCGCTTTCGCCGTTGAGGCTTGTGCCTTCGTCTGCCGATCTGAAGTAGAGCGTGACGGGGGCGCCGACTGCGCCGTTGATCTCGACGTCGAATGTCGCCGTGCCGCTCTCCGCGTCGACGGTAGTCCATTCGCTGCCCTCGCCGACTTTGTACTGAACTTTCTTATTTGTAATTTCGTTGCTATCCGTACGGCCGATCGTGACGGTGAAGGTCAACTTGTCGAGGAAGGTGTGATAGGTATCGCTTCCAAGCACGGTCGCGCCGCATTTGACCTCGATGGTCTGCGCCTTGGCATGGACCGTCGCCGTGAGCTTGAACTGTTGGCCGCCAATGGTGACGCTGATCTGGCAACCGCTGCTTCCCGTGACCTTCAACGCCTTCAAAACGATCTTCGCGGAGTTGCCTTCGAGATAGGAGACCGAGGAGCTGACAAACTGCGTGCCGTCCTCCACCTTGATCTGCCCTTCGTCGAGGACGAAGTCGGTCGGTGTGTAGGGGCCGTGGACCGTGAGCGTGATCTCTTCGCCGATGTCGTCGAAGGTGAGCGCGTCGGTCGGCTGAAGCGTCGTCTGACCCTTGCTGACGCTCACAGCGGGAGATGCGGTGAGTTTGTCATTGGACGTCTGCACGGTGCGCGTCACGCTGTCGAGGCCGCGCTGATTTTCGCCGACGATGGCGGCGGCCTTCGCGGTGTACTTCACTCCGAAGGTGAAGGTCGTCTCGCCCGTCTGAAGCGAGGCGGTGTCTGCCTTTGTATACGTCCCCTCCTCGACGGTGACGAGCGTGGGCGAACTGCCATACGAGATGTAGAGCTGTTTGCCCTCCAAGGAGCCGTCGCTGTCGCCGTCCGAGACGGTCACGGAGTACCCCACCTGCATGAGGCTGGTGAGGAAGTTGTCGGCTTTGTCCCAAGACTGACCGTTGAACTGCACGGCGAAGTCGGACGTCTTGACGGCCTTGTCAACGTAGATCTCGACGGTGTACGTCGTGACGGCCTCGCGCGTCTTCGGCGTGACAGTGACCGTGACGGTCGCAAAACCGCCCTTTACCGCCGTGATGCGGTGAAGGCCTTCCTTCTCCGTCATGGAGATGACGTCGTTCTCACCCTTTGTGACGGCGTATTCAACGTCCGCGCCCTCGGGTTCGGTCAGGAAGAGGACGGCCTCCGCGGTGTCGCTGTTCGCGTCGAAGAGGAAGTTCTGCGCTCCGCTCTCGCCGCCGAGGTCGAGCGCCTTGGTCGTGCCCGCGACGGGCGCGTAATCCACTGCGATGTCCTTCTCAAGGGTCACATCGTTTCCGCGCGTGAGCTGGACTTTGACCGTGACCGTGCCCTCTTTCTTAAAGTGGACAGTGTTGCCGCTGACAAGTTCCGCGACGGAGCTGTCGGCCACGAGGACGTATTTGAGCGTGTCGGTGTGGGTCTCGGGCGAAACGGAGACCTTGGCGGTGCCGCTTTCGCCGAAGATGATATTTGCGCTATGCGTCTGAATGTGGACCGTCTGAACATCATCAAATGTGACGGTGACGCTGTCGGCGTTGCGTGCGAGGCCGCGCTCTGCGGTCGGAAGGGAGGCGCGGGGGGCGAACTTTTCGGTCTCCTCGGTGTACTCGACGCCGAAGTGGACGGTGAGCGCGGAGAGGGCCTTTTCAAAGGTGACGCTTCCCGCGAGCGTGAGGGCGTTCTTGTCGCCGTAGGTCTTTTCACTGCTCTTTTCGCCGACGTAGAAGTAGAGCTTCTTGCCCTCCATGGCTCCGTCTGCGGGGTCGACTTCGAAATTGACGGGAACACTCGTCAACGTCGTGCCGAAGTCGGTGCGGGCGGGGGTCTCCTCCTTGTCAAATTTGACCTTGAAATTTTCTGCGGTGACGGCCTTGTCAACGTAGATCTCGACGGTGTAGGTCTTCTCCCCCGCCGTGACCGTGACGGCCGCGAAACCGCCCTTCTTGGCCGTGATATGGTAGACGCCCCCCTCGGATCTGAAGTCGATGACGCCGCTGTTCTTCGTCTCCGCGTATTTGGGCGTGACGCCTGCGGGCGCGGTCAGGAGAATGACGGCCTCCTTGGTCTCGCCGTTCGCGTCGAAGAGGAGATGTTCGGTCTCGGTCTCCTTGCCGCTGAAGTCGAGAAGCGTTCTGCCCGCCTTCGCGCCAGCGTAGCTGACGGTGATCGTCACGCCTTCGCAGGTGACCCGACTGCCGTTCTCACGGGCGAGCTGGACTTTGACCGTGACCGTGCCCTCTTTCGTAAAGGTGAGCGTGCCTCCCCTCATGGACGCGACGGAAGTTTCGTCCTCGAGGGTGTATTTGAGCGTGTCGGTGTGGACGGGCGCGACGGTGACTTTGGCTGTGCCGCTCTCGCCGAAGGTCACGACACTGCTACTCGTCTGAATGTGCGTCGTCGTGATACCGTTGATTGCGACGGTGACGGTCTCGGCGTTGCGCTCGAGCGTGCGCGAAGTCGAGGAAAGGCCGTCTGCGGGCTTGAAGACTTTGGCCTTCTCCGTGTACTCGACGCCGAAATGGACGGTGAGCGTGGAGAGGGTGTTCTCAAATGTGATTTCGCCCGAATAGGTGAGGTCGTCGTCGGTGTGGTACTGCTTGGCGTCTGCGGCGGTGGTGTAGAAGTAGAGTTTCTTGCCCTCCATACAGCCGTCTTCGCCGTCAACGGTGACCTCGAAGGGAACTTTCGTCAACGTGGTGTCGAAGTTGGCAGAGCTCGGAGCTTGCTCCCCGCCGAGCTTGATTTTGATATTGTCGGAATTGACGCGGCGGTTGACGTAGACGTTGATCGTGTAGACCTTCTCCTCGCCGCCCGTGACGGTGACCTTCACGGTCGCGAACCCGCCCTTCTGCGGGACGATGTAGTGGTATCCGTTTTCCTCTGTGACCGTGACAACGCCGTCACTGCCCTCGACCTGATAGTCGGCGGCGGAGCCGTCGGGGACCAAGAGGTGGATCTCGCCCTTGTCCATACTGCTGGCCGAAGTCATCGTGAGAAGAACATTGTAGGTCTCCCCTTCGTTGAGGTCGATGACCTTGTTTTCAGGCTTCGGCGGCGCGTAGTTCACGGTGATCGTCGCCGCGAGCACCTCTTCGCCCTTCCAATTTTTGAGCGAGATCTTAACTTTGACAGTGCCCGCCTGATCGGGAGCCGTGAATTTGAGCGTTCTGTTGTTCGAGATCGAGGCAATGCTTTCGCCCTCCTCGAGGGAGTACTCGAGCGTGTCGGTGTGCGTTGCGGGCGTGACGGTGACGATGATGCTGTTCTCATCTGCCGCCCCGCTCGTCAGGAATTCGAGCGAAGAGACGGAGGTCTGGATCGTCGTCGTGTTGTCGACGCCCCTGTAGGCGACAGAGACGCCCGTGGCGTCGCGATGAATTGTGACCGTGCGCGTGATCGAAGTGAGAGCGGAACCGTCTACGCCGTAGGCTTTGGCCGCTTCGTCGTACTCCACGCCGAAGGTGACCTCGAGCGTAGAGAGCGCTTCGCCGAATTCGATTTGGCCGCCCTCGGCGATCTTCACGGGGTCGCCGTACTTCACAGAGAGCTTCTTTCCCGCCATGCCGCCGTTTTCAGGCGAAGCGGTGAAGGTGTAGGCAACGGCGTTTTCCTTCGTGCCGATCGTATCGGCGAAGGGTTTTCCGTCAAGGGTGATATTGAAATCCTCCGCGGTGACGGGCTTGTCAACGTAGATCTCGACGGTGTAGGTCTTCTCCCCCGCCGTGACCGTGACGGTCGCGAAGCCGCCCTTCGCGGGCTTGATGCGGTAGAGGCCGCCCTCGGGCGCAAGGGAGACGACGCCGTCATTCTCCGCGGCTTTATAATCGGGCTTCACGGTCTCGGGCACGGTCAGATAAATGACTGCCTCCGTCGTTTCGCCCTTCGCGTCGAAGAGGAGCTGTTCGGTCTTTGTCTCCTTGCCGCTGAAGTCGAACGCCTTGACATTGCCGCCTGCGGGAGCGTAGCTGACGGTGATCGTTTTCGAAAACACCTCACTGTCGTCCCACTCTCTGTGCGCAGAGATCGTGACAGTGACGGAGCCCGCCCTCTTGAACGTGAGCTGACCGCCCGTGAGCGAGGCAACTTCCGAATCGCCTCCTGCGAGGGTGTATTTGATGATGTCGGTGTGGTTTGCGGGCGCAGCGGTGACGACGATCGTCTTGCCGTCGGCAACGTCGCTCGTCCTGAAGGTGAGCGAAGCGACGGAGGTCTGGATTGCGGCCGTGCCCGTGACATTCTGATAGGAAACGGCAAAGTCCGTGGCGTCGCGATGAATCGTGACCGTGCGCGTGACAGACATGAGGCCGTTGGGGTCGGCCTGATACCCTTCTATGGCCTCTGAAGTGTACTCCACGCCGAAGGTGACCTCGAGCGTAGAGAGAGTTGCGGCAAATTCGATCGTCCCGCCCTCACTGCTCAAAACATCTTTCACACTGCCGCGCTTCACATAGAGCTGTTTGCCCTCCATGGAGCCGTTTTTGTCGGTTGCGGTGAAGGTGTAGGGGACGGTATTCTCTTTCGTGCCGAATTGGGAGGCGAACTCCTCTCCGTTGAGGGTGATCTTAAAATCATCCGCGCTGACGGGAAGATCGACATAGACGGGGATCGTATAGACAATGACGTCCCCCCCCCATTTCACCTGCGAGGGGCGCGGCAAGGCGCGAAACGCGGGCAACCTGTCGGGGCTGTGTGGGCGAGACGGTGATTATGACTTTGGCGAAGCCGCCCTTCTTCGGAATGATGCGATGCGCGCCGCTCTCGGCGGTCTCGATCTCCACGACGCCCGCATTGCCGCCGACGGTCTCGACGGTGTACTCGACGGTCTTTCCCTCGGGTTCGGTGAAATAGATGATGCCTGCGTCCTCTTTTTTACCAGCAGAACTGCCGCTGTCCATCGAGAGAAGGACCTTCGGCGCGGGCACAGAGCTGTCCGCGGGGACCTCGACCTTCTTCACACTGCCGCCGCTGCCCGAAACGGGCTTCTCGTAGATGACGGTGACCTCCCTGCTCACGGTCTCGCTCTTGCCGTCCGAGAGGACGATCTTCACCTTGGCGGCGCCGTCCTTTTTGAAGGAGAGCCTGCCGCCCTCGAGCGTCGCGACCGCGCTGTCCGTCCCGACGAGCGAATAGGAGAGCGCGTTCGTATGGTTTGCGGGGAAGACCGAGACGGCCGCGGAGGCCTGCCCGCTCCCTGCAAACGAGAACTGGGCCGAATCGGTCAGAATGGTGGCGGCGTCGGCCGTCCCCCTGTAGGCGACGGAGACGCTCTTCGCATTGCGGAGCACGGTGAGCGTGAATTGGTCTTTATACTCTTTCAGCACTCCCTCTTCATCATAGATCATCGCGCTCACGGTCACTTCGATGGGCGTTCTCGCCAGTTCTATGGGCATTTCGCCGACAAAGTAGAATTGCTTCGTGTCCTCATCGAAGGTGAGGACGTCGTCGATGGTGTACTCTACGCTCTTGAATTCGCGGTAGGATCCCTCGAGCTTCGTCGCGAACTGAATGGGCAGGGGCGTGTTGCTGTCCTTATTGTATTGGTCGTAATCGAATGTGTAACTTTTCTGCTCGAAGAGGGGCGCGATATAGTACCCGTCCGTCGAGGTGTAAGTCTTCTCTTTCGAAATGGAGTTGTGGCCCTCAAAGTCCGACGCCGTCGCCGTGATGGTGACTTTGCCCTCTTTTTTGAAGGTGATCTTGCCGTTCCCGTCCACCGTGGCGATGTCGGTGTCGCTGGACTCGTAGGACATCGTGATGTCGGCGTTCTCGGGAGAATGTTTGAGGGTGGGGAATGTGCATTCGCGCTGTGACGTGACGACGTCGACGTTGTCGTCGCCGTTGAAGGCGAGACTGCGGAGCTTCGTGTGGCACTTGATGTCCGCCGTGGCGAAGACGTCCCCGTTGCTCTTCGATTTCACCGTGACGGTCGCCGTCCCCGCGCCGACGGCCCTGACGTAGCCGTTCGGGTCCACTTGGAGAATGCTCTCATCCGAGCTCGACCATTCGACAGCCGTGTCCTTGGCCTCCTTCGGGTAGACGGAGACGGAGAGTTGCTGGCCGAAGTCTTCGCCGTCGGAACTCTCGTACATTTCATCTTTGTAACTGCCGATCTCGACCTTGTGCACGGCGGAGTCGGTGACAATGACCTTGCGCTGCGCGGAGACGGCCGTATTGTCCGCACTCGTGACCGTGACATAGGTCTCGCCGTAGAAGACTGCCGTGAGGACGCCGTTCTCGTCCACTTTGACGAGGTCGCTGTCGGCGACGGAAAACTCCACGTCGCGATTGGGCGCCTTGAGGGGCAGGACGGTGACCTCGGGGGCAAGGTCGTATGTGGGCGGGTCCTCCTCGTCGCTCATGACGAGAATGACAGCCTTGCTGTCCGAAAATTCGACTGTGTCGACATGGATATATGTGACAAGACCCATGATCGCACCGCTGACGAGCATGATCGCAAGGATCAAAAGCGGCAACAGAATGATCGTTGATGTCATTAGTTTTTTCATATCGTAATTCCCTCTTTTTACGCTTCGATTTTACGATACTTCCGTTCGGCAGTGAACCAGAAGATACAGATGTTGATGATGGCATAGACGAGCGCCACTGCAATGATGATGAGGTAGGCAGAAACTTTCCCGTCCGTCAGAGACGGAGCGACGAGATCGCCTGCGGACCTCGGGAAGATGATACAGCACCCGCCGAGAATGGCGGCGATCGCAAGCCCGATGAGGAGCATGTAGGTGATGTTGATCTCCTCGGGTTCGCCGTTGGCCTTGGGCTTCAAATTGGGGTTGGCGAGGTTGAGATTGATGCCGTTGAACACCAGCCCGATGGAGAGAAGGAACTGCGTCACGACGAGGACGGTCATTTCTTCGATGCTCAAAAATTTCAGATAGGCCAAAACGGCCGCGCTGATGAGGAGGGCCACCGTGCTCACCGCGATGTTGAGAAGGCCCTTGATGAAGAGCTGTTTGCGGAAGCCGACGGGGACGAGTTTGGTGATGTAGAAATTTTTTCCCTCGACGCTGATCGCCGTGCCCGTGAAGGAGCAGATCATTGCCATGAAGACGGCGATGACAAGCATGGACGCGCCGAAGTTGATGCCCATGCCGACCTGCGCTTCGCCGACCATCGTCACGAGCCTGTTGCAGAGGAAGACCATGACGGGCGTGGAGATGGCGACGCCGAGATAGAAGTAGGAATAGGTCTTCGTGCGCAGGATCTCGTTGAAATTGTAGCGGAACATGGCCCGCGTACTGCCATAATCGTCCACCTTCGACTTTCTCTCATTGCCGCCGTTGCCGCCGTCGAGAGCCTTGTTGCGAAGGTTCGTGCAGACCACCTTTGCGAGCGCGACGCCGCCGCCGATGAGCAAAGCGCTCGCCCCGAGCAGGACGCCGAGGCCGAGCCAGAACCCGTCGAAGAAGACGACGTTGCCGAGGTAGTAGGCGGGATTGTAGTAGAAGTCAAGGCCCTTGAGCAGGTTTGCCCAGATCTCGAGGGTGCCCTCCTCCCAGTTCCTGTGAATGAAGAACTGCGCAAGGATGGTGAGAATGTAGTTATAGAGCACAAACGCCCCCACGAGCAGGAGGACGAAACAGATGAGCCTGACGATGCCGTACTTCTCGAGGAAGGTCGTGATGTAGACCGCGGGAATGGCGATGAAGATGGACAGCCCGAAGGGGATCAGGGGCATCAGAATGACGCCGAGCAGAATTCCCATGATGTAGGCAAAGGTGACGCACTGCATCGCAAAGCCGAAGACCAGCATGATGGGAAGGAGCAGGACGGCCGAATAGATGCAGAGGTCGATATAGTTGAGGATCAAATAGCTCAAGAAGAGCTTGAAGGGGCTCAAGGGGAACCGCGCCGTGATGAGAAGGTCGGCGGGGCGGTAGAGCCGCTTGATCTGCATGCTTGTCGCCGCGATCGTGAGCCCCGCCATGATGATGGTGAGGTAGAGTACGGAGAGCCGCTTTGCGGAGACGGAGATGCTCGTTTTCAGGACAAAGGAGAGCGCCCAGACGAGGGCGAGGGCAATGGCGACCGCAAGGAGCGCCGCGACGGCCGTCATGATCGCGCTCGCCTTGTTATTGTTGCGGTTGAGCCCCCACTTCAGTTTGAGTTGCAGACGAATGAAATCAGCCATTGTGCTTTCCCCCGCCTTTCGGCCCGCGCTTGGGGGCCTTGCCCTTCGGTCCGCGCTTTGGCGACCCATCGGGAGCAGTTTTCGGAGCGGCCTTAGGCGCCTCGTGATGGGAAGCGGCCTTTTTCGCCTCCGCGGGGACCTCTGCGGGAGCGGGCTCCTTCGGCTCCTCCTCTTCCTTGGGCGCGTTGAGCTCCGTATAGTACTTGTTGAGGTCAAAATCCTTCTCCACGCGGAGATCGACGATGTTTGCGACCTGCCCGCGCCTGATGAAGACGACCTTGTCGCAGGTATTGCGCACGACCTCGAGATTGTGCGAGGAGAAGAGGACCGCGTGCTTCTTATCCGCCGCATAGGTGCGGATAAAGTCGCACAGAAGGTTCATGGTCTGGTGGTCGAGGCCGACCATGGGCTCATCGAGGATCCAGAGTTTGGGGTCGTGCGTCAGGGCGCCGAGAATGCAGATCTTCTGCCGCATGCCGTGGGAATACCCCGCGATCTGCTGGTCGAGCGCGTGGGAGATCTCGAAACGTTCGGCGAGTTCGGTGACGATGTACTGCTTCTGCGCCTTCGTCGCACCGTAGAGACTGCCGATATAGTTGATGTACTCCCTGCCCGTCAATTTCTCATAGACGGAGTGATCGTCGGGGACGTAGCCGACGAGCTTTTTCGCCTTCTCGGGCTGTTTGGCGAGGTCAAAGCCGCCGATGACGATCTTGCCCTCCGTGAAGGGAAGGACGCCGATGATACTCTTGATGATCGTGGACTTCCCCGCGCCGTTGCTGCCGACGAGGCCGACAACTTCGCCCACCGACACCGAAAAGTTGATGTGCTGGGCCGAATAGTTCTTGTTGTTGCGGTACTTCTTTGAAAAATCGATCACTTCCAACATACGTTTCTCTCTGCTCCATTGAGATGCGGCAATGGCTGATCTCCCATCGTCCGCTCTGTGATAGCTTGCCTCCTGTAAGTATTTTTCATGTGTTTTCTATCCTCTCGATCTGTACGCGGAATCATGTATTCCATGTACAAAAAATGAGAAATTCAAAATAAAATGGCGCGTAAAACGGGGTATGGGTCCGACTTATTGCATTTTTACGCGCGCAGTTGTATAATTTAGCCGTCAAAGTGTACATGGAATACATGATTCCTTGTACACTTTGATAGGTATTATCACTTCCTCTCTCCGACGAGAGGGGCCAAAAATGTCATTTTGGAATGACGGGTTGCGATTTTCACTTTTTTATCAACTTTATTGAGTGTCCATTTGTGTCATACTGTGTGTATTATAACGAATTTTTCGGTTTGTGTCAAATGAAATGGGGGCGTTTTCCCAAAATCGCCCTTTCCCTTCAATCTATCGAAATCGAACCAGTGTCGCGTTTCCGCCCACCCTTCTACGGAGGGGGTACCTCTTGTCGCCCCTCATAGGGGAGATGTCGAGGCATAGCCGAGACAGAGGGGTTTCAAAACCCCTTTCCCCTCGCAGGCTCGGGGACTTCCCCTACAGGGGCAGCGAGGGAAACGCTCATTCTGAACGCAGTGAAGAATCCCCTCAAACGAAGTCCTTTGGAGCGGCGTCATGCTGAGAAGGAAGGTCGTACGAAGTCAGAAGTAGCTGACCCGAAGCATCTCGCCGCTATTTTGCTGACATCGCTCCGCGAGATTCTTCGGTCGCTTCGCTCCCTCAGAATGACGCAGAAGGCGGCTCAGGATGACGCGGGGGACGGGGTAGCGAGGGAGTCGCGTCATTCAGAGCGAAGCGATGAATCCCGAGGAGGAAAATACGGACTTCGTTCACGGGATCCTTCGACACGCCGCCTTCGGCGGCGGCTCAGGATGACGCGGAAAACGGGGCAGCGAGAATGCGGGGGCGGGGCAGCGAGGGGGTCGCGTCATTCAGAGCGAAGCGATGAATCCCGAGGAGGAAAGTACGGACTTCGTTCACGGGATCCTTCGACTCCGCCCTGCGGGCTCCGCTCAGGATGACGCGGGGGACGGGGTAGCGAGAATGCGGGGGCGGGGCAGGATGAGCACAATCAAAAAAACGGAGCGTAGGCTCCGTTTTTTGGGGTTTTTATGAATCAGAAGTCGTCATCGTCGCCTTCGTCGTCATCATCATCGTCGTCAGACGCCAGAGAATAGATCTCGTCCCCCGTGACATAGTCGAGGTCCTCTTCCTCTTCTTCGCTCTGATATTCCTCGTCCTCTTCTTCCTCTTCCTCGGCGTCGAGGTCGCCGTTGAAGGCCTCGTCGAGCTTGCCCATCTCCTTGTCAAGGTCGTCGGTATCGTCGTCGAGGTATTCCCTCCACTCGTCGTCTTCGTCGTCGGGGTTGGGCTCCTCGGTCTCAAGCTCTGCCTTCTTCTTGCACTCGTCGCACATCTTCTCGCCTGCGCGCATCATGTTTTCTCCGCAAATGGGGCAGATCTCGGTGGCGATGTCATCGTCGTCCTCTTCATCGATGTCACTGACGATCCCCTTCATCTCTCTCAAGCAGACGTCGCAGTACTCCTGCTTCTCCGCATCGATGTAGTTGAGCTCGCAGCGCGGGCACTTCATATAATGCACCATACTCTTTTCCTCCGATCGTTATCGTTCGCCGTTCCCATAGGGCTAATAAATTATATTGTTATTTCACCTTTTTGTAAACTGTTTTGCGGGCGATTTTGAAAATTTTTTTGGGAGAATGACAACATTTTTTGGAATCCTTTCATTTTTTACCTTAAATTATATGAAAAAGCCTCCGCGTGCACCGCGAAGGCTCTCATTTGCTTCTTTATTCAGCGGAAGGATCGTCGGGCGGCGTCTCGTCCGAAGGGGCGTCCGCAGGCTCCTCGGCGGGAACTTCCCCGCCCTCAACGGCCTCCTCGGGCACATTCTCGGGGGCTTCCTCTGAAGCGCCCTCTTCCGCGGCGGGGACCTCCTCGGGCTCCTGCTCGTCGGCGTAGACGTCCACGTCTCTGTCGTCCGTCGTGTCGACGGCCATCTTCTCCTCGCGCGGCGCGTTGCCCTTTTTCTTCTTCAGGACGACGACGATGACGACGGCGGCAATGCCGAGCACGACGACGGCGATGCCGACGCCGATGAGCGCCCATGCCCATGCGGGAAGTCCCGTCTCCTCCTCTTCGGGGAGGGTGAAGTTCGCAAGGGTCGACTTCCAATAGTCGGCGATCTTGGTCTCGTCGCTCTCGGTCATCTCGCCGAGCCGCGTGACGAAGTAATCATAGGTGCGGTAGCTCGTCTCGCCGTCCTTGAAGTCGGTCTTATCGAAGAGCTTATTGTCATTGCTATCCACAAATCCCTCGCCCCCCGCAAAGGCGAAGAAGGCCCTCTGCTCCTCGTCGGAATAGAGGTAGGTCTCGCTCTTGCCGTTGTCGGCGGCGAAGTCGATGTTCTCGGTGAACTGCTTGTCCTCGCCCGTCAGGAAGAAATACCTGATCGCGGTGGAAAGTTTGGAGTTGCTGTTGCCCGAGAGTTTCGCGAGAAGCCCCACTTTGGCGTCCGTGCTCATGATGGAGTCATACTTCTCGGTGAAGGCGTTGAGTTCCTCGTTGTTCATCAGCGTGCCCTCTGCGTTGGCGAGAGAGACGGTCGTGATGTAGTTGAACGAGGAGGAGGCGACGTCGCTGTCGGCGTCTGCGAAGAAGAGATCGGTCCCGATGAGCTCGAAATTGTACCAGCTGTCCGCATGCTCGACGTTGAGCACTTTGGCGGGCTTGTAGGGGGCGTTGTCGAGGTCTTCGAAGGGAAGATTCTGATAATTCTTGGCGTCGCCGTTGATGACGGCACGTTCGATGGAGCGGCCCGATCCATTGGAACGGCTGAACCAGACGTAGTCGTACTTGGCGTCCGTCGTGAGGTCGACGGAGACGAGCGAAGCGCCGCTCACCGCGTAGGCGACGGGCTGATCGGTCCCCTTATGGCTGCCGTCCGCAACGTCCACATCGGCGCGGTAGATGGTGTTGTTCTTGACATAGAGGTAGTGGTGGCCGTCCTCATCAAGATAGAAGAGCGCATCGCTCGTGGCCGTGTCGGAGAGGTTGACGGCGTTGGCGACGAGCGCCTTCTTGCCGTCCTTTGTGTTGATCTTGACGGAGTCCCACGTCTTGATATCCGAGGGAATGTCGCTCTCTGCGATGAAGTACAGTCTGCCGTTGTCGTCCGAACCGACGGAGCTGTCCGCCGCCTTGGCGGGCTTATCGGTGTAGTACAGGCCGCCGTTCTCATAGGAGCGGAGGGTGTAGGTGTGCCCCTGCAGGTCCTCGGGCTCGGTCGTGGACTGGTTGAACTGCGTCTTCGCATCGTCACTGCTGCGACCGTCGAGAATGAGCTGGCCGAGATTGGTATAGGGCATCTCGCCGCCGAGTTCATTCTTGATATAGTCCATGTCCCAAGTGTACTCATAGGGAGCCGCCGTCGCGTCTGCGCTGACGCGGTAGACTTGATTGTAGGAGAACGTCCTCGCGTCCTTGTCCGAGTCCTGATTTTCGCTCACGGACATCGTATAGTAGACGGTGGGATCGGTCGGGTCCTGCTTATTGAAGACGTAGGAAGCGGTGTTGTCCGCGAGCAATGTCTTCGCCTTCGTCGAAGTGTTGTAGGAGTAGAGGTCACTGCTCTCCACATACATCACAAAGACGGTATCTTTGACGGAGACGATGCGGTAAGGCACCGTATTGGACGAGAGGGCGAAATAGCTGACGACGTCGCTGCCGTCGAGCTTCGCGCTCTTGAAATACATATAGTTGGTGTCCGTTTGGCCCGAGACGGGGTCGGGGACGTCGTTCGGCGTGGTGTAGTAGATCCTGTCGCCGTAGATGTACAGTCCCGCGTCGTACGTTCCCGCCACCGCGATGGAGGGAATGACGCGCTCGGCTTTGTTCTCCTTGGCCTTGACGTCCGCCGTCTTGATGCGGTAGACCGCGCCCTTCACGGGGGTCCCGTAGGTGTTATCCGAAGTGTAGGACTCGATCCCGTTGATGAAGTAGTAATAGTCGCCCTTCTCGACCACGAAGCCGCCGTTGGATGCGACCGCATCGCCCGTGGGCAAGCCCGAAGGCGTCTTGAAGTCTCCGCCGCACGCGGCAAACGGAAGTACGCCCGCCGTCATGATCGTTGCGGCGGCGACCGCTATCAATTTTCTGAAACCTTTACGCATAGGCCTTTTCCTTTATGTTTTGCGTCGTTATGGTTCTAACGATACGTTTTTAATTATATACTATAGAAAGAGTTTTTGCAATCAAAAACTCCCCTCACTTGAACTTTTCTTGTAAAAAATTTTGTTGCGACGGTGAAAAAATGGAAAAATTCGGGATCTTTGAGCTCCTTGACACCCTCTCCGCGATCGTTGACGGGGAAAAGGGCGCGCCCGCCGCGCCATCGTCCGATCTGCCCGACGGCGTACCCGCGGAGGCCCCCGCGGAGGCCGAAGGCAAAGCCGCGCCGTCCGTGGAGGACAGGGCATTCCTTCCCCCCGACTATGCGGGCGGGGAAAGCTCGGCCGCGCTGTCGTCCTTCCTCTCCAAGCACGACGAACTCGCCCGCCGCGCCGCGAAGAAGAAATGAGGCGGGCTACCCCTTGGGGGCATCGACCAAGGGGATCCTTCGGCTTCGCCTACTTCGCGCTTCGCGCTCGTGCCGTGCTTGGATGCAAATAGAACGCGCACGGGGCAGGATGACGCGGAGGCATGGGCAGCGAGAGTTCATGCGTCATTCAGAGCGAAGCGAAGAATCCCGAGGAGGAAAGTGCGGACTTCGTTGAGGGGATCCTTCGGCCCCTTCGGGGCCTCAGGATGAGCGTCCTTCCCTTGTCGCCCCTCATAGGGGAGATGTCGAGGCGTAGCCGAGACAGAGGGGTTTCTCTCGGCTCCTCCCAAGGAGGAGCTGTCACCGAAGGTGACTGAGGTGGGCAACCCCTTGGGGGGCATCGACCAAGGGGATCCTTCGGCTTCGCCTACTTCGCGCTTCGCGCTCGTGCCGTGCTTGGATGCAAATAGAACGCGCACGGGGCAGGATGACGCGGAGGGCATGGGCAGCGAGAGTTCATGCGTCATTCTGAACGCAGTGAAGAATCCCGAGGAGGAAAGTACGGACTTCGTTCTTCGGGATCCTTCGGCTTCGCCTCAGGATGAGCGGATGCATGGGCGGCGAGGGGATTCCAAATCCCCCCGCCACAATTTTTAATTTTCAATTCAATCAAAAAATTCGCCGTTCCATGTCGGAACGGCGGTAATTTTTATCTCTTGGAGAATTGCGGCGCTCTTCTTGCTTTCTTGAGACCGTACTTCTTTCTCTCCTTGACGCGGGGGTCGCGGGTGAGGAATCCTGCCTTCTTCAGTGCGGGACGGCTGTCGGGTTCGGCCTCGAGAAGCGCTCTCGCGATGCCGAGGCGGATGGCGCCCGCCTGTCCCGTGTACCCGCCGCCGATGACGTTGACAAAGATGTCATACTTGCCTTCGACCTTGAGCTCAACGAGGGGTTGCTTGACGACATACTGCGTCGTGCCTTGAGGGAAGTAGTCCTCGAGGGGACGGTCGTTGATGACGATCGCGCCGCTGCCCGAGGGAACGAGACGAACACGGGCAATGGCCTTCTTTCTCCTGCCTGTGCCCCAGAATTGCAATTTTTTCTTCAAAACAACTTTTGCCATTTCCCTCTCTCCTTAATCCAATTTGAGTTCTTCGGGTTTCTGCGCCGCGTGGTTGTGCTCCGCGCCCTTGTAGAGGCGAAGTTTCTTGATCATCTGGCGTCCGAGAGAATTCTTGGGAAGCATGCCGCGGACGGCTTCATACACCGCAAGGTCGCTCTTCTCTGCCATCAAAGCGCTGTAAGGTCTCTCCTTCAGGCCGCCGATATAGCCCGTGTGGTAACGGTACATCTTCTTCTCGAGCTTCTTGCCCGTGAGCAGGACCTTGTCGCAATTTATGACGATGACAAAATCGCCCGTGTCAACATTGGGTGTGAACGTGGGCTTATTCTTGCCGCGAAGCACGGCCGCCACTTTGGAAGCGAGTCTCCCGAGGGGCACGCCCGTCGCGTCGACGACGTACCATTTTCTTTCAACCGTTTCGGCGTGTGCCATATAGGTTTTCATAAAAGTCTCCTTGACCTTGGAAATGTTGAAATTTAACAGTCGGCGGGCGGAAAACGGGGAAATACCGCTTCAAACCCGATTGCTTCTTTATTATAGGGCGAGAAAGAAGTTCCGTCAAGCTGTTTTGAGTTGCGAAAACAAGATTTTTTCGGAAATTGACAAAATATTTTCCCGCAGGCAAGTCAAATTGAAAAACGGGGGCGCGCGTTCGGCGAGGCGTCTGCCCGCCCCTCCCTGCGGGCGATGAAGGCGCACGTGTTGAAGCGGCTTCTCTCGCTGCCCCTTTTAGGGGAAGTCCCCGAGCTTGCGAGGGGAAAGGGGTTTTGAAACCCCTCTGTCACTCACTTCGTTCGTGACATCTCCCCTGGAA
>CANQOX010000025.1 GCA_947625595.1 uncultured Clostridia bacterium | reverse complement strand
TCCGAGAGTTTTTGTCATCGCTTGAAAGCACAATTCTAAAAATTTTGTTTTTGTTCCCTATGGGAAGTGCGCTTTCGCGGTGCGCTCTTTTTCTTTTGTAAAAATAAAAAAGGGCGGGGCTGTCGTTTTTGACAAAATCCCCGCGTTTCCCGCAAAATCTCTTTGCGCTGTCCTCTTTTCCTTCGCATACCATAGGGCAAAGAGGTGAAAACATGCAATTATCTTCGCTCATCGGCAAAAAGATCATCTCCCCTTCGGGGGAACAGCTCGGATACGTCACGGGGGCGTATCTGTCGCGCGATTTGAGATCGCTCGCCGCACTCGCCGCGGCGGACGGGGAAGAGGAGGAATTCTTTCTCCCCGCCCGTGCCGTCTCTTCCTGCTCCGACGCCATCATCGCCGCAAAGTCCCGCGTCTCCGTCGTCTGCGGGGTCCCCGCCCCCATCGGCGTGCACGCCTTTTCGGAGAAGGGGGCCGATCTCGGCGTCGTCGGGGACTGGCTCTTCGGCGACTGCGAGCCCGTCTTTATCCTCGTAAAGGACGGCGTGCGGACGGGCTATGCGGCAGATTCCGTCGTCTCGGAGGAAAATGTCATCGTCTATCTCTCGGGCGAACGGCCCGCGCCGAAGAGACGCGCAAAACGGCCGACAAAAAAGCCTTCGACGGAAAATGAGGGGGGCATGTCCGAACCTTTGCCCGCCGAAAGCACTTCCGAGGCTCCCTCCCCCGCCTCGCCTTCCGCTGCGGAGGAGACGCCGAAAGGGCCCGCTTCGCCCCCTCCCGCGCCTTTGCAGACCGCACAGCGGGGCGGGGTGCAGTATGAACTCGGCGGACGGAACCTTTTGGGCAAGCGCGTAGTGCGCAGTGTCTATGACGCGCAGGGCGAGATCGTCGCGCTCGCGGGCGACCGCATCACGCCCGAGATCCTCTCCCGCGCCAGAAAGAAGGGACGTCTTCTCGCCCTCACCGTCAACACACTGACCAATGTGTATTGATTTTTCCGCTCTTCCCAAGGAGAAAGTATTACCGAAGGTGACTGAGGTGAGCATGACTCAGGATCGTTGCCCACCCCCTACCCCCTCCTACTTCGCGCTTCGCGCTCGTGCCGCGCTTGGAATCGAATAGAATGCGCGCGGGGCGGGAGGGGGTATTCCCTTGGCTCCCCTGTAGGGGAGCTGTCGAGCGAAGCGAGACTGAAGGGTTTCAAAACCCCTTTGGCTCACTGCGTTCGCCACTTCCCCTACAGGGGCAGCGAGGGGAACAAGCGTGCGCGCGGGGAGATCAACTATACTTTGCCACGAGGCGGAGGATGGCGGAGAGACTGTCGTTCAGATCGTCCGTCTGGCGGTCGGTGAGCGGACGGGTCCTTGCCCCCTCCACACTGCGGGAGAGCATTTCCACCTCCAGCCTGTCGGCGGGGGTGAGCTTTTCCTTCTTCAGCTTCTCGAGGAGGGCGATGACGTGCGAAAGCTGCATTCCCCGCGCTTCGGCGGTCTCCCCCGTCTCCTCGAAACAGCACACCTTGGGCGGGACGGGTTTGCTCTCGGGCATCGGCCCCTCGAGCTCCTCGCGAAACCTGCCGTACAGGCGTTCGTCGCGGGTCTCCCTTTTTCTCTTCGGCAGAAGGCAGAGCGGATAGACGAGCAGGATCACGCCGAAAAAGAGGAGCAGGTAGAGAAAACTTTCCCCCGTATGGCAGGTGAGGAGCCCGCCGAAGACGAGGCAGAGCGCCGCCGTCCAGCGGAAAAAGTCCCGTCGGCGCAGAATGACGATGGGCACGGCGCAGACGAGGAAGAGGGCGGGCGGCAGAAGGCAGACCCACTGCGGCAGGGACGCAAAAAATTCGTTGATGACAGAAAAAATATCCATAATGAAAACTCCCGTACAAGAATAGACCACTTGCGCGGGAGTTTTTTCCCATTCTGTGCGGAAATTTGTCGGCTTTTTTACATTTCGATCTCGCGGAGGAGGGCGATGTTGACGATGCGCGCGCGAATGCTCTCCTCCCTCACCCCCATCGTGCGGGCGACGGCCTTTCTGTAGAGGGAAATTTGCAGGGCATAGTCGCTCGCGATCCTCCCGTCGTCGTGGCCCGAAAATTTGTAATCGATGACGGTAAAGCCCTCTTCGTCCTCCACGAGAAGGTCGATGGCCCCCTGAAAGAGGATCTCGTCCTCCGCCGCCGTCGGCAGAAGATCGCAGGCGGGCAAGAGGGTCAGGAAAGTCTGTTCCCGCCAGAGCCGCTTGCTTTCAAGCCCCTTCAGACAGGGAAGGGAGAGGATCTTCTGAAGTTTCTCGGCGTCGAGAAGTTTGAGCTCGTCGGCCGTGAGCAGTCCCTCTTCGCGCATTCGCGCAAGTTCCTCCGCCGCCGAACTCCCGAACCGCACGCGCTGGAGGAAGGCGTGATAGGCCAGCCCCTCCTCCTTGGTATGCACGGGGCCGCTCTCCCCCGCATGGACGGGTTCGGAAACGGTGCGGCGCATGAGGTCGGTCGCGGAGCTCTTGAGGGGCAAAAATGTGCTCTCCCGATGCGCATAGGGCACGCGGTAGACGGCGCGGAGTTTCCCGACAAGGGCGGGATCCTCCCTTCCGCCGAGGAGGGGACGGGCGAGCGGTCTCTCCTGCGGCGCGGGCGGGGGGACGAAGAGGCCGTTCAATGCGGCAAGGTCGATAAAGTCGGACAGCCGTGCGGCGTAGGCGGGCGCGACGGCCGCATTCTTCCCCGCGAAGAGCATGTGAAGGCAGTACTTGGCCCGCGTCATGGCGACGTAGAGGAGGTTGGTCTCCCCTACCCGCTCTTCCTCCTCCTGCAAAAATTCCGTTGCGCGGCGCAGGACGGTGGAATACACCTTCCGCCGTTCGATGTCATAGGCGTAGGGCGCGATACCGAAGCGCTCTGAAAAGAGCACATCTCCCCGCTCTGCCCCGTGGAAGGGAACGTCGAGATCGGCGAGAATGACGACGGGATATTCGAGCCCCTTGGAGGCGTGCATCGTGAGGACCTGCACGGCGTCCTCCCCGCCGCCGCCCGCATAGTCGAGGCGGTAGTCGCTCGCCTTGAGGTCGGCGAGGAAGCGGTGCACGCTCTTCCCCTCGCTCTCCGCGAGAAGCCGCCTTGCGCGGGCGAGACGCTTGGTCCCGTTTTTGCCCGCGGCGATCTGCGTCTCCAACCCCATCGAGAGGAGGGAGGAGAGCACGTCGGCCGCCGAAAGGCTCTGCGCCCGCAGGCGAAGGTCCTTCAGAAAAACAAAGAAATTCTTGAGTTTTATGGCAATGGGGTCGGTTTTTCGGTCGATCTTGTCGTCGCCGCCGAAGGCGTACAGGCGGCAGGCCGTGCGGAAGAAGTAGGCGTCGGGATAGCAGAGGCGGACGGAAGAGAGCTCGTCCTCGTCAAATCCCCCGACGCGGGAGAGGAGCGCGCTCGCAAGGGGGGCGTCCTGCTCGGCGTTGTCGATGAGGGAGAGCCAGTCGATGAGGAGCCTTGCCTCCGAGAAATCGCACACATTGACGGCGGCCGCCGCGGAGACGGGAATGTCGCGGGTCGCGAGTTCGCGCACGACCTCCTCCATCTCGCCCGAGTGCTTCCTAACGAGCACGGCGATGTCCGAAAAGTTCGCCTTCCGCACTCTCCCCTCGTCGGCGTCATAGATGTCCGATGCGATCTCCTCCTCGATGAGGTCGGCGATGAGGCGGGCCGTTGCGTCGGACTTTCTCCCCCCCGTATGCTC
Organism: uncultured Clostridia bacterium; assembly: GCA_947625595.1. GTDB lineage: Bacteria > Bacillota > Clostridia > Christensenellales > Borkfalkiaceae > Gallimonas. Next base: position 15,179 of record CANQOX010000025.1, on the reverse strand, counting down.
CCTGACGGAGTAGACGCGCGGGGCCTTCTTCTCCTCCTTCTCGGCCTCGACCATGTGAAAGCGGACCTCGCCGCCGTGTTCTCTGTACCTGTCCCCGCCCGCCATCGGCTCATAGCCGCGGACGAAGGAGAAAACGCTGTTGACGGTCTCCAGCACGGCGCTCCCCGAGCGGAAGTTGCGGTTGAGCGGGAGATCCCCGCCGAATGCGCGGAAGGAGGCCCTCTTCTCGTCAAAGAAGGCCGAACTGCTCCCGCGGAAGCCGTAGATGGCCTGTTTGCTGTCGCCGACGAGGAAGACTTCCTCCCCCGCGATCATCGAGAGAATGCGCTCCTGCACGCGGTTGACGTCCTGATATTCGTCCACGAAGACGTGAGTGAAGCGGCCCTTGACGGCGGCAAGGGCCTCCCCGTCCGAGAGGACGTTGAGGGCGAACTGCTCGAGGTCGTTGTAATCGAGCACGTTGGCCTCGCGCTTGAGGAGGGAATAGGTCTCGTCGAAGCGCAGGACGAGGGCGGCGAGGGAGGCGGCGCGCCTGTCGGCCTGTTCGCCGTGCGCCCTCTCCGTCTCGGCGTCCGAGAACTCCCTCAATTCTCCGTAGACCTCCTTGATCTTCTTGGCCGCCCCCGAGAGGAAGCGAAGATTTTTGAGTTCCTCCCCCGCGGCCTTGGTCATGGGGGGCATCGTGGCGATGCGAAGGGGGGCAAGCGCAGTCTCCCGCATGGCGAAGAGGTCCTTGCCCTCGATGGCGGCACAGGCGGCGACGACGTCGTTGAGGACGTTTGCCGCGCGGGCATTTTCGCGCAGGAAATAGGGCCGCAGTTCCTCCAGCCGTTCGCTCAAGAACCGCGCTGTCTGCGAATAGCCCTCCGCGAGATAGTTGCAGGCGTCTGCAAAGTGAGACTGCGTTTTCAAAAGCAACTCCCGATAGTCGCACAGCTCCCGCAGGGAGGAATAGAGGGTGAAGACGATCTTTTTGAGCCGCTTGTCCTTCTTCTTTCGGAAGTAGACGGACAGAAGGTCCATGAAGGCGGGGTCTCCCTCATACGCCTCCTCGAAGACGAGGTCGATGGCGCGGCCCTTGAGCGCGGCCCCCTCGGCGTCGTCGGGGGAGATGATCTGAAAGGCGGCGTCCACCCCCGCGAGATAGAAATGGGTCCTGACGAGCCTGCCGCAGAAGGCGTGGATCGTGCCGATCTCCGCAAGGGGAAGCGCGGAGAGCTGGTCTTTGAGCCGTTCCCGCTCCTCCCCCTCCGCCGTGATGAGGCGTTCGGAGAGGGCCGTGCGGAGCTTGTCGCGCATCTGGGCGGCCGCTTTATTGGTAAAGGTGAGAGCAAGGACCTCCCTCACGTCCGTTCCCGACAGAATGAGGGAGACGAGGCGTTCGATCATGACCGACGTCTTTCCGCTCCCCGCCGCGGCGGAGACGATGATCTTTCCCCTCCGCGCAATGGCCTCGCGCTGTTCATCCGTAAAGTTCATTTGTCCCCCCTTTCCGCCTTGACGACGGCGGCGATCTCCTTGCAGGAGACAGAGGGCTCCTTTCTCGGCTCCCCCGAAAATCCGCACATGCCCTTGAAAGAGCACCATTCGCACGTTCCTTCATAGGGCGAGGGGCGGATATAGCCCTCCTTCATCTCCCCGATGGCCTTCTCGGAGACGAGGAGCGCGTAGCCGAGGAAGTCCCCGAAGTCCTCCCCCGCAAGTCCCCTTTCGCTCCGCCCGCCCCCGTCGTAGAAGGCGCTCTTGCCCTCCGTGCGGAGGGAATCCATGCGGGCGAGCACGTCATCCTCTTTCAGGAAAAATCCGCGCATGCGGAAGGGTTCCTCGCCCTCGGCGGTGAAGTCCTCCCGCGCGGGGAAATAGAAGGCTCCCGCGGGCGTCTTTCCCTCCGATGCGGCGAGAAGGTAGAGCTGGAGCTGCAATTTTCTCCCCGTGTAGTAGGCGCCCGACTTGTCGTCGATCTCGCCCGTCTTGTAGTCGATGATGCGGACGTACCCGTCCGAGACGTCGACGCGGTCGGTCCTGCCCTTCAATCCGAGCGCGGGGAGAGAAATTTCCTCCTCGGTGGCGAAGACTTGGAAGGAGGAGTAGCGCAGTTGCCGATAGCAAGCGACGGTGACCGTGCCGCACTCCCTGATGAGCCGCTCTCCCGTGTAGGCTCCCGCCCCCGTGTCGGTCAGGAAGGCATAGCGGGGGGAGGTGAGAAGGTCCCTTGCCTCCTGTTCGGCAAGGGCGCGGCAGGCGTCCTCGTCCGCGAGTTCGTTGAAGCGGGGCGCCGTCTTCTCGAGGACGGCGTGGACGAAGGAGCCCGTGTCGGTGTCGAGCACGCTCCTCTCCTCCCTCTCGCGCAGGCGCAGTCCGTGCAGGGCAAAGCTCTGATAGGGACAGCCGAAGTAGTCTTCAAGCAGGCTCGGGGAGATCGGCCCGCGGAAGAGGAGGGCGGGAAGTTTCTCCGTTCCCCTCTCATCCCCGCCGAGGAGGGAAGCGACGTCCTCGCCTTCGCTCTGAAGCATGGCCTTGAGGGAGGCGAATTTCTCCGCGCTGTTCTCCTTTCCCTCCGCATATTCCTCGGGTAGGCGGGAAAGGGTACGGAGCGCGGGGCCGCGTTCACAGCTTTTATAGAGGAAGGTCTCGGGCATGGTCCCCCCGAAACACATGTGAGCGATGCTCAAGAAGGCTTCGCCCCGCCTCGCCTCCTCCCCCTTGACGCGCAGGGGACAGCCGACATACAGCTCCCTTTCAAAGGAGCAGAGGTTGAGGTACAGGGCCTCCCTCGCGCGCCTGTTGACGACGTCGATCTGCGGCTCGATCTCGAGGGAGAGCGTCTTGAGCCGCCTGATCTCCCCGTCGGTGATGACGGCAGTGTCGTTGGAGACGCGGGGAAGGGATTCGTCCGCGCCGAGGAGAAAGAGGACGGCCGTGCGGTCAAAGCGGCTCTCCGTCGCGTCCCCCACAAAGACGGCGTCCGCGGACTGCGGGATCATGGAGATCTCGAGGGCGGAAAGGCCGCTTGAGAAGAGGTTGATGAACTCCCGCGCGGTGAAGGTCTCCTCCCCCGCGATCGCCTCGATCTCCGAGAGGACCCCTTCGAGCGGGGCGATGTCGAGAAATTCCTTCTCTGCGCCCTCAAAGCGGGCGGAGAGCTTTTCGGTCACGTCCTCCCCGCCGACGAGCGCATAGAGGGCGGGGACGCCCTGTGCGTATTTTCTCCCCTTTCCCTCGCGGGGAAAGAGGGCGATGCAGGCGCGAAGTCTCTCCCTCGCCTCCATGAGGCGGCCGCGGTCGTACCCTTTGACGGCCTCGCCGTCCTTGATCTCGCGGTTCACTGCCCCGCGGTAGCCGCCGTATTTGAGCAGATAGTTGCGGTAGTCGTCAGCCTCGCCGAAATAGACGGAGGAGAGAGCGGCGTCAACCGAATCGGGCTGTCCGCCGTCGTGGACGCAGGTGAGGATATCGATGGCAAAGCGGCAGAACGGGTGCTCCGAGAAGGGCCTCTTTCTGTCCGAAAAGAAGGGAATTTCATAGTCCGCGAGGGCGCGTTCGGCCTGCAGGAATCTGTCCTTGTCGGCAAGGAGGACAGCGAAGTCGCGGTATCTCAGCCCGTCCTCCAAGACGTGCTTTTTGATGAGGGCGCAGGCCGTCTCCATCTCCTCCCCCTCGTCGGCGGCGCGGAAGAGGTGAATGTGCTCCCGCCTCTCGGGCGTCCTCCCGTAGGTCTCGGGGGAGAGGAGCCCCGCGGCGAGGTAGGCGGCGTCCCCCGAAAGGGTCCCCTTGAGCTGCACTGCGTGCACTTTTCCCTCCTCCTCTGCGGCGCGGCGAAAGAGTTTGGCCGCCTCGTTGGTGTATGCGCCGCCCCTTCCCGTGAGGAAGATCCCCGTGACGTGTGCCCCACTGCGGAGGGCGGCTTTCACCCCCTCCATGGCCTGCCGCGTGAAGGACGGGAAGGCGAAAAAGACGATGTCCCCCTCCCGAAGTTCGCTCTCGATCTTCTCGGGTAGGAGGGCAAGATACCCGCTCTCGTCGAGAAGCCCCCTCTCTTTCAGGAAGTCCTCATACTTCTCGAGCACGAGGGCGAGGTCGGAGAGCTTATTGGAGAGCATTCCCTCCGTCTCCCCCGCGCTCCTGCGGAGCGTCTCTGCGTCGGCGCGGGAGGAGAGGAGCTGGGCGATGGTCTCATAGACGGCGAGGGCGGCGTTCTTTCTGAAACAGTGGAGCGCGGCCGCATTCTCCTGCAGAATGGAGGAGACGGCCATCACGGAGCCCTGTTTGGATAAAATTGCCCTGTCCCCTTTCAGAAAGCGGGCAAAGGTGGTGACCTCCGTGAGGAAGGTCCCCTTCTTTCCCGTCAGGGCCGCCCGCTCGGCAAGCAGGGTCAGCCTGTCCTCACAGAAGACCGTTGTGCGCCGTCCCTCCGCCTCGTTTTTCGCCGTCACGTCCGCAAGGGCCGCGAGCGCGTCGCGGAGAGTGGGTGCGCCGATCAAGTTCGTCATGCGTTCACCTGAAATAATTTTTTCTCTATTATATCACATTTGAGAAATTTTCGGGAGATTTCACCCGTTTATTTTTTACAAATGAAAAAAAATATGCTATAATGATGCGGTAAAGCATTCTTTGGAGGAAACGGCATGAAGAAAAAGGGCATTTTCGGCCTTGCGCTCCTCTTGCCCCTCGCGCTCCTCGCGGGGTGCGGCGGGTCGGCAAAGTTGAGCCTTTCGCCGAATTGGTATTATCAGAACGAGGTGGAGAACATCACGGGGAAGAGCGAACGGCTCGAGTACGAGGTGACCTTCCGCCAATTTCAGACGGAGGGGACGAGCGTCTCCTACGATAACGGCACCTATGTGACCGAACTCAAAGCCGAGAACTACACGCAGGGAGAGGAGACCCTGCAGGTCTACCATTTCCATACGGAGCTGAACATCTCGGGAAAATACACGAACGGCGCGTCCACGAGCCCCACCTTTGCGGACAGCATGGTGACCGACGTCTGGTTCACGCGGATCAATGAAGGCTTCCGCCCCATCAGGAGCGAGAAGGAGGTCCACTCCACCGTCCCCTATGCCGCCGATCCCAATCAGTGGTACGCGACGTATGAATTCACCTACAACGTGGACTACGCCGCCGACCTCTCCTCGGCCGACTATGCCCTCAACGTCACCGCCCCCGAGGCGGAGAAGGGAGAGAGCACGGGAACGGTCAAGATCGACACCGACAAGACTTTCCTCGACAACGAGCAGATCATTCTCGGCCTGCGCGGTCTGAATCTCTCCTCCGCAAGTTCGATCCTTCCCTTCGCGACCATCGACCCGCAGACGCGCAGAATGGTGAACGTCACCCTCTCGACGGAGGCGCAGAATATTCCCGTTTCCTTTGACTGCAACGGCGAGCAGATCGATGGCTCCATCGACGTCGTGCAGGTGAGCTGTTCCTACGATTCCAAACAGCCCGGCCCGCCCCGCAGGTTCGTCTATGCGGCGCGCACGGACGACACATACAAGAAGTACAGGAGCGTCCTGATCCGCTTTGAGAGCACGGTGATGTACGACCTCGGCGAGATGACCTATACCCTGAAGAAGGCCGAATTCAACGACAGATGATTTTGTAAGGGGAAGCTCCCTCGCTCGATGACCCTTGCCTGCCCCCTTTTTAAGGGGTGCCGCTCTTACCCCCTCCATGGAGGGGGGGTAGGGGGGTGGGGGTTCGTCCCTTTTTCGTCATGGTGAGCGAAGCCGAACCATCACCTATTTCTTGTCGCCCCTTTTAGGGGAGATGTCACGAGCTTGCGAGTGACAGAGGGGTTTCAAAAACCCCTTTGGCTCACTGCGTTCGCCACTTCCCCTACAAGGGGCAGCAAGACACCTCTTCAATCTCGCTTCGCTCGACGGTTCCCCGACAGGGAACCCAAGACACAGCCTCTCATAAAAACCAAACATCCCCGCGTTTGCGGGGATGTTTTTCTTTCAAAGATTCTCTTGTAGCCACTGGCGCATCTCTTCCTCGGGCAGGAAGCCGAGGTTGTGCGCCTTGACTTCGCCGTCCTCGAAGAGGTAGACGTCGGGAATGGAGAAGATGCCGAGAGACGCGGCGAGGTCGCCGTTTTCGTCCACGTTGACCTTGTAAAATTCCGCCCTGTCCCCGAATTCCTCACTCAAGGCCTCCATGACGGGGCCGAGCATGCGGCAGGGACCGCACCAAGGCGCCCAAAAGTCGCACACGACTGTCCTTTTTTCCTCCGACACGAGCCTGTCGAGCTCCTGTCCCGTGATCTCTTTAACCATTGTTCGTTTTCCTCCCCTGTCTGATATATTGTGCCAAAGCGCCGAATCTTACCCGCGCCGAAGACGACGTCTCCATGTCCTTGACTTCGGCTACGCCCTCTTTGAGTTCCGCTTCGCCGAGGACGACGACGTAGCGTGCGCCGAGCTTGTCCGCATACTTGAACTGCGCCTTGACGGAGCGGCCCAAGAGGTCAGTTTCGCAGATGAGGCCTTCACTGCGGAGCGCTTCGGCGAGGAGAAAGGCCTTCTGCCGCGACGCCCCGTCCATGCCGAGGAGGTAACAGTCCGCCCTTTTCTCCGCGGGGGAGATGCCGAGCGCGTCGAGCAACATGATGAGCCGCTCCAAGCCCGCCGCAAATCCGACAGCAGGGGTGGGCTTTGCGCCGAGCTGGCCGAGGAGGGTGTCGTACCTTCCCCCGCCGAGCACCGTGCTCTGTGCGCCGAGCGCGTCGCTCGTGAATTCAAACACCGTGCGGCTGTAATAGTCCAGCCCGCGCACGATGGAGGGGTCGACGTCGTACACGATCGCCGCCGCCGTCAGGAGGCTCTTCACCCCCTCGAAGTGGGCCTTGCAATCCTCGCACAGGAAGTCGAGCATGCGCGGCGCGGCGAGGGTGTATTTTTTGCACCCCTCCTCCTTGCAGTCGATCATGCGCATGGGGTTTTTGTCAAAGCGGCTCCTGCAATCCTCGCACATCTGCGCAAGGTGGGGTCTGAAATAGTCCCGCAGGGCCTCCTGATACTTGGCGCGGCAAGCGGGACAGCCGATGGAGTTGATGTGGAGCTTCACCGCCGCGGTGACGCCGATCTCCCGCAAAAATCGGGCGGCGAAGGCAATGACCTCGGCGTCCGCTTCGGGCCCCTCCGCGCCGTAGAGTTCGGCGCCGAACTGGTGAAATTCGCGGAGCCGACCCGCCTGCGGCCGCTCATAGCGGAAGGCGGAGATGAGGTAGTAGGCCTTGAAGGGCATCGCGCCGCCCGCGAGGCCGTTTTCGATGAAGGCCCGCGCAACGCCCGCCGTGCCCTCGGGACGGAGGGTCACCGAGCGTCCGCCCTTGTCGAGGAAGGTGTACATCTCTTTCGTGACGACGTCCGTCGTGTCCCCCACGCCGCGGGCAAAGAGCTCGGTCGATTCGAAGACGGGCGTGCGGATCTCCTTGAAGCCGTACTTCTCGGAAGCCCTCCGCGCCGTATCCTCGATAAAATGCCATTTGTAGATCTCGGACGGCAGAGCGTCCTTTGTCCCCTTGGGAATGTTGATCATAGGTACTCCTTTCTTTAATTTCAATGCCCCGCGGGATCCTTTGGTCGCTTCGCTCCCTCTGAATGACGCAGAAATGCGGTAACCCACCCCCCTACTTTACGGCGGCAGGGACCGCCGCAAAGCCCGTCGCGCTTGCCAGCGCTCCTGTCGCGGCGCAGCTCACAGTGCACCGCACTGTTGAGCAGAACTGCGCCGCTCCACCCCTCCCATGGAGGGGGTAAAGAACGGCTTCCCACGAAGGGGTTTCCCCTTGGCTCCCCTGTAGGGGAGCTGTCGAGCGAAGCGAGACTGAAGGGTTTCAAAACCCCTTTCCCCTCGCAAGCTCGGGGACTTCCCCTACAGGGGCAGCGAGAGAAGGCGCCCTCTCCCCCTCAAGGGGTGGGCAAGGGGTGGGCGAGTAAAGAAATGTTCGAATCTACAAGACGTATTTTTTAAGATTTCTGTCGCTCGTCATGTTCTTGAGGTGTTCCTCGACGTAGGCGCGGTTGATCTCCACACAGACGGTGGGATAGTCCCCGCCCGCATTGAAGGAGATGTCCTCGAGCAGATATTCCATGACGGTATGGAGACGCCTTGCCCCGATGTCCTCGCTCGTGAGGTTGATCTCCTCGGAGATCTCGGCGATGGCCTCGATGGCGTCGGGCGTAAATTTCAGATCGATGTTGTCCACGCCCAGAAGGACGGCGTACTGCTGGGTGAGCGAATGCTCCGTATTCGTGAGGATCTGCACAAAGTCGTCCTTGGTGAGCGAATGGAGCTCGACAGAGACGGGGAAGCGCCCCTGAAGTTCGGGAATGAGGTCCTCGACGCGGGAGACGTGGAAAGCCCCCGCCGCGATGAAGAGCATGTAGTCGGTCTTGACCGCACCGTACTTTGTCATGACGGTCGTCCCCTCGACGATGGGAAGAATGTCCCTCTGCACGCCTTCGCGGCTGACGTCCACGCCCGAAGCGCTCTCCTTGCCCGCGATCTTGTCGATCTCATCGATGAAGATGATCCCGTCGTTTTCGGCGCGGGAAAGGGCCTCCGCCTTGACGGCGTCCTCGTCGATGAGCTTGTCGCTCTCCTCGGCGATGAACAACTGCATGGCCTCCTTCACGGTGAGTTTGCGCTTCTTGTATTTGGGGGGAAGCATCTCGCCGAAGATCGAGCCGAGGTTGATGGCCGACCCGCCCGGCATGAGCTCCATGGTCTGCGGAATGTCCCTGACGTTGGTCTCGATGACGAGGTCGTCAAAAGTTCCCTTGCGGAGGGATTCGAGCAAATTTTTCTCGAAAACTTCGCGCGCCGTGTCCCCTCTGTCCCCCTTCTTGACTTCGGCGAGAATGTCTACCATCTTCTTTTCGGCGGCAGTTGTGGCCTTTACGCGGACCTCCTCGGCCTTCTCGTCCTTGACAAGGCGGTAAGCGCACTCCACGAGGTCGCGGACCATGCCCTCGACGTCCTTGCCGACATACCCCACTTCGGTGTACTTGGTGGCCTCGACTTTGACGAAGGGAGCCTTGACGAGTTTGGCGAGCCGCCGCGCGATCTCCGTCTTGCCGACGCCCGTGGGGCCCTTCATGATGATGTTCTTGGGAGTGATTTCCTCGCGAAGATCGGGGGAAAGCTGGGCGCGGCGGTAGCGGTTCCGAAGGGCAATGGCGACGGCCTTCTTGGCCTCGTCCTGCCCGATGATGTGTTTGTTCAATTCCATGACGATCTGTTTGGGTGATAAATTCATAATTTAACTCCTGTTTGATGCTAAAACGTATTCCCTGCCGCCAAGCCTCCCCTCGGGGGGACCTCCCGCGGAGCAGGTGAGGGGGTGCGCTCATTCTGAACGAAGTGAAGAATCCCCTTTAGCGTTGTCCGTAGGTTTATGAGATCCTTCGGCCCCGTCGGGGCCTCAGGATGAGCGAGAGGGCCTTGGCTCCCCTGTAGGGGAGCTGTCGAGCGAAGCGAGACTGAAGGGTTTTGAAACCCCTTTCCCCTCGCAAGCTCGGGGACTTCCCCTATGAGGGGCAGCGAGAATGCCGTGCCCCTCCCCCCGCAGGGGTAGGGCGGGGATCAGACGGTCTCGCAGATGATGTGGTCGTTGGTGTAGACGCAGATCTCACTCGCGATCTTGAGGGATTTCCGTGCGATCTCCTCGGCCGAAAAGTCAGTATTCTGGGCGAGCGCCCTTGCGGCCGCCAAGGCGTAATTCCCGCCGCTTCCGATCGCACAGATGCCCTCGTCGGGCTCGATGACTTCGCCTGTCCCCGAGAGAATGAGCAGAGTATCCTTGTCCGCCGTGATCATCATGGCGTCGAGTTTTCTGCCGATCTTGTCGCTGCGCCAAAGGTCGGCAAGCTCCACCGCCGAACGCATGAGATTGCCCGCAAACTTATTGAGCATGCCCTCAAAGCGTTCGGAGAGGGAAAAGGCGTCGGTGACCGACCCCGCAAAGCCCAAAATGACCTTTCCCCCGTAGATGCGGCGGACCTTGACCGCCGTATTTTTGAACACGACGCTCTCGCCCATGGTGACCTGTCCGTCCCCCGCGATGGCCGTGACGCCGTCCCGCTTGACGGCGCAAATTGTCGTTCCGCGAAATTCCATACTTCACCCCATATATTTTGAGATTCTAATCTTTTCTACCCGATATCAGCTGTTTTCAAACATTAAATTCTTGTAAGCCTCGATCTCGGCAAGCGACCGCTCGGCGAGGAGGCGCCGCCGCTCCTTCTTGTCGCGCACGTCCTCAAAGCCCCCTTCGAGGACGCCGTAATTGGCGTTCATGGGCTGAAAGTCGCGGTTCGGCGCCGCGATGTACCGCGAGAGCGCGCCGATCACCGTGGTCGCGGGCGGGACGACGGACGCCTTCCCGCAGAGCTTTCTCCACAGATGAATGCCCGCCATGAGGCCCGAAGCCGCGCTCTCCACATACCCCTCGACGCCCGTCATCTGCCCCGCAAAGAAGAGCATGGGGTCGTTTTTTGCCGAAAAATCGGCGTTCAGAATGTCGGGGGAGTGCAGGTAAGTGTTCCTGTGCATGACGCCGTAGCGGAGAAACTCGGCCTGCGCAAGGGCGGGAATGAGCGAAAAGACCCGCCGCTGTTCGCCGAACTTCAGATTGGTCTGACAGCCGACGAGGTTGTAGCTCGTGCCCTCTTCGTTTTCCTTGCGAAGCTGTAACACGGCATACGGCCGCGTGCCGTCTGCAAGGGTGAGCCCGACGGGCTTGAAGGTGCCGAAGCGGAGGGTGTCCCTTCCCCGCGCGGCCATGACTTCGACGGGCATGCAACCCTCGAAGATCTCGCTCTTCTCAAATTCATGCAGTGCGGCCCGCTCGGCGCCTGTGAGTTCGCGCACGAAGGTCTCGTACTCCTCCCTCGTCATCGGGCAGTTGACGTAGTCCCCCGTGCCCCTGCCGTAGCGGTCCTGCGTGAATGTCTTCGAAAAATCGACGCTCTCGGCCGAGACGATGGGCGCGGAGGCGTCAAAGAAGTGCAGTCCCCCGCCGTACTCCTTCCCGATGGCTTCGGCGAGTCCGTCCGCAGTCAGCGGCCCCGTCGCGATGATGCCGCGAAGGGGGAGCCCTACGACCTCCCGCGAGACGATGTGAATGTTCGGGAAAGATTTCAATATCTCGGTGACGCGGGCGGAAAATTTCTCCCTGTCCACGGCGAGCGCCCCGCCTGCGGGCACTCTCGTCTCGGCCGCGGCCGCCATGGTGACCGAACCGAGCCGCCGCATCTCCTCCTTCAGAAGGCCGCAGGCGTTGCCATAGACGTCGTCGCTCTTCAGGGAATTGGAACAGACGAGCTCGCACAGCTTCTCGCTCGTGTGCGCGGGAGAAAATTTGAGGGGCTTCATGTCGATGAGCTCGACCTCCACCCCTTTCGCTGCAAGAAAGTGCGCGGCCTCGCATCCCGCAAGGCCCGCACCGACGATCTGTATCATTGATCCTCCGTCTCCGTCGGCTTCTTGTAGCCGCACGATCTGTTGGCGCACTTGATGATACCGCGCGGCGATCTCACGATGGGTCCGCCGCACTTCGGGCACTTCTCGCCCGTGGGCATATCCCAGCTCATGAACTTGCAGGCGGGATAGCCGCTGCACCCGTAGTAGGGCTTCCCCGTGCGGGAGCGGAGCTTCTTCGTGGGTCTGCCGCAGTCGGGGCAGACTCCCTCGATGATCTCGGCCCTCTCGCCGTAGGGCATCGTCGACTTGCAGTCGGGATAGTTGGGGCAGGCGAGGAATTTGCCGTACCTGCCGCTCTTGACGACCATCATCGCGCCGCACTTGGGGCAGGGCGTGTCGGAGATCTCCTCCTCCGATTCGCTGACGATGTTGGAACATGCGGGATAGCCGCTGCAGGCAAGATATGTGCCGTATTTTCCCGTCTTCCTGACCATGGGCATGCCGCACTTGGGACAGAGGATCTCCGTCATCTCGTCGCCGTCGGTGGAGGCGAAGCGGAGCTGTTTCTCGAAGGGAGGATAGAACTCCCCGATGATGGCGTGCCAATCCTTGCCGCCGTCCTCGATCTCGTCGAGCCGCTCCTCCATGCCCGCCGTAAAGCCGACGTCCATGATGTCTGTGAAATAGTGCACGAGCATGTCGGTGATCTTGTAGGCGATCTCGGTCGGCTTCATGTACTTGCCGTCCTTCTCGACGTACTTGCGCTTGTTGAGCACGGAGATGATGGAGGCATAGGTCGAGGGACGGCCGATGCCCTTCTCCTCCATGGCCTTGACGAGCGACGCATCCGTGTAGCGGATGGGAGGCTTGGTAAACTTCTGCTCGGGCTTCACGGCGAGGCAGTCGAGGGGGTCGTTCTCCGAAAGCGGGGGCAGAAGGCCCTTGGCCTCCTCCTCGCTCCCCTCGGGCTTCATCTCCGTCCAGACGGCGGTAAAGCCGGCAAAGCGGAGAGCCTTGCCGCTCGCCTTCAGACTGTACTTCCCGTTGAGAATGTCGGCCTGCATGGAGTCGTACTGCGCTTCGGCCATCTGCGAGGCGATGAAGCGCTCATAGATGAGCTTGTAGACCGCGTAGTGCTTCCTGTCGAGGAGCTTCTTCACGGCCTCGGGCGTGCGGGAGAGGTCGATGGGACGGATGGCCTCGTGCGCGTCCTGCGCTCCCTTGCGGGAGGCGTAGATGTTGGGCTTCTCGGGGAGGTACTCCTTGCCGTACTTTTTGGCAATGTACTCCCTCGCCGCCGCCTGCGCCTCTGCGGAGACGCGGGTGGAGTCGGTTCGGATATAGGTGACAAAGGCGATATGCCCCTCCCCCTCGACGTCGATGCCCTCATAGAGGTGCTGGGCCATGAGCATGGTCTCGGGCGCGGAGAAACCGAGCTTGTTGGAGGCGTCCTGCTGGAGGGTGGAAGTCGTGAAGGGCGCGGGCGCGTGGGAACGGGTGACTGTCTTCTTGACGCTTCCGACGACGTACGCGCCGCCTGCAAGGTCGGCAAGGGCCTTGTCGGCCTGCTCCTTGCTCCCGATCCTGAGCTTCTTCCCGCCGAATTTTTCGAGGACGGCGCGGAAGGAGGCATGTCTCTTCTCGGGATCCTGCAACTCGCAGGTGATCGTCCAATATTCCTCGGGGACGAAAGCGGCGATCTCCCGCTCCCGCTCGACGACGAGACGGAGGGCGACGGACTGCACGCGGCCCGCCGAGAGGCCGTTCTGGATCTTGTTGTTGAGCAAGGGAGACAGCTTGTAGCCGACGAGGCGGTCGAGGACCCTGCGCGCCTGCTGGGCGTCCACGAGGTTGTAATTGATCCTCCGCGGGTGCTGAAGGGCGTACTCCACGGCGCGGGGAGAGATCTCGTTGAATTCGATGCGGTTCTCTCCGTCCTCGGGAAGCCCTAAAACAGACTGCAGGTGCCACGAAATGGCCTCGCCCTCGCGGTCGGGGTCGGTCGCAAGGTAGACCCTGTCCGCCTTTCTCGCCTCGTCGACGAGGCGGCGGATGGTCTCCTCCTTCCCCGGGGAAGTCACATAGCGGGGTTCAAACCCCTTCTCCACCGAGACGCCGAGCGTCCTCTGCGGAAGGTCGCGGATGTGTCCGCCCGAGGCGTCCACGCGGTACTTGCCCTTGAGATACTTGGAAATTGTCTTTGCCTTGCTGGGTGATTCTACGATGATTAAATCCATATGTTCCCTTTTTTTGAAAAAAGTCTTTTTCGGTCATGAGAGGGCGGCGTACTTGTTCCCGCCCGACTTTGTGACGAGCCCCTTGATCTCGAGCGACGAGAGGAGGGCGGACGTCTCGAAGATGCGAAGTTGGAGCGCTTCGGCGAGGGCGGCGACGTGCGTCTCGCCGTTTTCCCTCAAATAGGTGAGGATCCTGCCCTCGTCCCCCTCGGGAGCGGCCTCCTCCCTCTCCTTCGTCTCGATGCCGTAGACGGCAAAGATGTCCGCGGAGGAAGTGACGAGGTACGCGCCCGCCTTGATGAGGCCGTTGCAACCCTCTCCCTGCGAGATGCCGACGTTGTAGGGCAGGGCAAAGACGTCCCGCCCGCAGTCGAGGGCGCGGCCCGCCGTGATGAGCGCCCCGCTCTTTCTCCCCGCGGAGAGGACGAGGACACCCTCGCTCAGACCCGCAAGGATGCGGTTGCGCTGGGGAAAGGCCCACTTCGCGGTGGCCGTCTCGGGGCCGTATTCGCTCAAAATGAGCCCCTTCGACGCGAGCACGCGTTCCTTGAGCGAAGCATGGGCGGCGGGATAACAGCTGTCGATCCCGCAGGGGAGCACGACGATGAGATTCCCGCTCGGCATCGCCCCCGCGACCGCGGCCGCGTCTCCTCCCTCCGCAAAGCCCGTGACGATCGCGAAGCGTTCGGAGAGCTCCTCGGAGAGTCTTCTCCCGACCTTCTCCGCCCAAGGCGGGGTGATACGGGAGCCGACGATGCAGAATTTCCGCGCCTTCAGCAGTTCCCTCCTCCCCATGCCGTAGAGCAGAAGGGGCGGGTCGGAGGCAAACCGCAGGGCCTCGGGGTAGTCCTCGGAGAGGACGGTGACGAGAAAGATCCCCTTCTCCCGCAAAGAAGCGATCAGGCGGTCGGCCTCGGCAGTCTCCTCGGGCGAGAGACGGCGCACGCCGTCCTCCCCGCGGATGGCCGCAAGCCCCGCGCGGTTGTTATTGCCGGCAACGGCCGCCTCGTAAATGACGGTCTTCTCTTCGGGAGTGATCATCTTGCGTCAAAGTTTATCGTACAGACGGTAGGAGACGGCCTCAAAGACGTGCTTGGGCAGGATCTCCTCGCTTGCGTCGAGGTCGGCGATGGTGCGGGCAACTTTGATGATGCGCGCCCGCGCCCGCGCGGAGAGCTTCATGCGTTCGAAGGCCTCGCGGAGGATCTTGTCCCCCTCTCTCGTGAGGACGCAGAACTCCTGAATTTCCTTCTCGCCCATCTCCGCATTGGTGTGGATATCACAGCCCTCGAATCTCGCCCTCTGAATGCGCCGCGCCGCGTTGACCCGCGCCTGTACCGTCGCGGAGTCTTCGTTGACGTCCTCCGAGGTGAGATCGTCATA
Organism: uncultured Clostridia bacterium; assembly: GCA_947625595.1. Classification (GTDB taxonomy): domain Bacteria; phylum Bacillota; class Clostridia; order Christensenellales; family Borkfalkiaceae; genus Gallimonas. The sequence goes on along the minus strand of CANQOX010000025.1, from coordinate 129 downwards.
GGTGATGTTATCGACCTCCACCTGAAGATCTATTCTGTCGAGGAGGGGGCCAGAGATCTTTCTCCTGTACCGCCTGATCTCGGCGGGGGTGCAGGTGCAGATCCTGTCTGCGGAGCCGTAATTGCCGCA
>CANQOX010000024.1 GCA_947625595.1 uncultured Clostridia bacterium | reverse complement strand
ACAAGCCGAAAGGTTTCGGCAAATTGTGTCGCCCACGGCGGAAGTGAATTCCGCCTAAGGCAAGTGAGTGGGAATGAACCCCCACCCCTACCCCGCCCCCTTGGAAAGGGGGCAGGCGGGAATAACGGAGACCACCGCCTCCCCCCTTATACTTGAGGGGGGAGGGTAGGGAAGGGGGTGCCTCCTCGCTGCCCCTGTAGGGGAAGTGCCTCGTAGAGGCAAAGGGGTTTTGAAACCCCTCTGTCACTCACTACGTTCGTGACATCTCCCCTGTGAGGGGCGACAAGGGGACTTCGTTCAAGGGGATCCTTCCCCTTCGGCTACGCTCATGGACAGAATGAGCTGACCCACCGCCGCCTGCGGCGGTCCCTGCCGCCGCAAAGTAGGGGGCAGAGGGGAGCAATCAAATTTTAGAAGGAGAAATTATGTTAGATTTGATCAAGTACATCGTCGATCAGTTTGCCGAGGACAAGGAGCATGTCGATTACGTCGTCGAGGAGACGGAGGACGCCGTCAACGTCACCGTTTTGCTCGCCGATTCGGACATGGGCAAGGTCATCGGGAAGCAGGGGAAGATCGCCAAGGCGCTTCGGACGCTCGTCCGTGCCGCGACCCCCAAGGGATCCAAAAAGTACAACATCGAGATCAGAGAAAGAGAGGAGTGACTTCCGACCGCCCCGCGGCTTTCTGCCGCGGGGCGCTTTCGCATCCCCCTTCGGAGGCTGAATTCTCCGCCTTTTCCGTCAAAGGGGTTGCAATTTCGCACGATCTGTGCTATACTGGAAAAAACTGTATCGGGGGAAGTATGGTACCGAAATACAAACGCATTCTTTTGAAACTGTCGGGCGAGGCCCTTGCGGGAAAGAGCAAATTCGGCCTCAATGAGGAAGTCATCTCCATGGTCGTGGATCAGCTCGTCAAGGTCCATGAAATGGGCGTGGAGATCGGCATCGTCATCGGCGGCGGGAACTTCTGGCGGGGCAGGCAGGGCACAAATATGGACCGCGCCACCGCCGACCAGATGGGCATGCTCGCCACCGTGATGAATTCCCTCGCCATGATGGACGCCATCGAGAAGAAGGGCATTCCCACCCGCGTGCAGACGGCCCTCAACATGGTCTCCGTGGCCGAGCCGTATGTCCTGCGGAAGGCGTTGCGCCACTTCGAGAAGGGCCGCATCGTCATCATCGCCTGCGGCACGGGCAATCCCTATTGCTCCACTGACACTGCGGCCGCCCAGCGCGCCTGCGAGATCAATGCGGACGTCCTCCTCATGGCGAAGAACGTGGACGGCATCTATGACAGCGACCCTGCCAAAAATCCCGACGCCAAAAAGTATGACACGCTGACATTCAGCGAGATCGTCAGCAAAAATCTTCGGGCGATGGACGTGACGGCGGCCACGATGTGCATGGAGAACGATATCCCCGTACTCGCCTTTGCGCTGTGGGAGAAGGATTCCATTCTCCGCGCCGTCTGCGGCGAACACATGGGCACGTTGATCACAAATTGAGCGAAAGGGGCGGGAAACGGCCAAACATGCCCTTTCCTCCGCGGGATTCTTCGCTGCGCTCTGAATGACGCACTCTGCTCTTGCTGCCCCTGTAGGGGAAGTGCCTCGTAGAGGCAAAGGGGTTTTTTGAAACCCCTCTGTCACGCACTTCGTTCGTGACATCTCCCCTGAAAGGGGCGACAAGGGCTACCCCCTCCAAGGGGTGCCATTGTCTCGCCCCCTCCTGTGGAGGAGAGTAGGGGGGTGGGCCGCAATGTTTCATTTTCAACTTCAATTCAAAAAATAAAGGAGAATCACTATGGTCGACAACGAAAAAGTGGAAGAGATCTTCCTTATTCTGGAAGATAAGCTCGACAAGACGGTCAATGTCCTTCGGGACGACTATGCCTCCATTCGTGCGGGGCGCGCCAATCCCCACATTCTCGACAAGATACAGGTGGAAGCGTACGGCGGCATGAGCCCTCTCCAGCAACTCGGCAACATCTCTGTCGCCGACGCGAGATGCCTCGTCATCTCCCCTTGGGACAAATCCCTCCTCAAATCCATCGAGAAGGCCATTCTTGCCTCCAACGTCGGCATCACGCCCACGAACGACGGCAACGTCATCCGCCTCGTCTTCCCCATGCTCACCGAGGAGCGCAGAAAGGATCTCGTCAAGCAGGTCCGCAAGATGGGCGAGGACGCCCGCGTGGCTGTCCGCAACATCCGCCGCGAGGCCATGGAGGCCATCAAGAAGATGAAGACGGCCAAAGAGCTCTCCGAGGACGAGAGCAAGAACTGCGAGCAGGACATCGAGGAAGCCATTTCCAAGTGCATTACCACCATTGACTCCACGGTCGCGGCCAAGGAAAAGGAGCTCATGACCGTTTGAAGCCACAGCATGTCGCGATCATCATGGACGGGAACGGGCGTTGGGCGCAGAGAAGACTTCTTCCGCGCAGTGCGGGGCACCGCGCGGGGTTTCGCCGCATGCTCGAACTCTCCGAATACGCCTTTGAGAGCGGGGTGAAGTGCCTCACGCTCTACGCGCTCTCGGCGGAGAATCTTCGCCGCCCGCAGGAGGAGCTCGATGAACTCTTCGGCATCTTCCGCGAGTATTTTTCCGCGCAGACGGAGAAACTTCACAGGCGCGGGATCCGCATTCTCTCGATCGGCGACCGCACCCTCCTCCCCGAGGACATTCAGGGAAGGATCGCCGAGGCTGAGAATGCGACCGCGGGCGGAACGGTCGGGACGCTCGTCCTCGCCATCGCCTACGGCGGGCGGCAGGAGATCGTCGCCGCCGTCAACAGGGCGGTGAGGGCAGGCAGGGAGGTCACCGAGGAGGAATTTTCGTCCCTCCTCTACACGGGAAGCCTTCCGCCGCCCGATCTTCTCATTCGCACGGGCAGGGAGACCCGCCTCTCCAATTTTTTGCTTTACCAGTCGGCATACACCGAGCTGTATTTTTCCAAAAAACTCTTCCCCGACTTCACGAAGGGGGACTTTGACAAGGCGCTCAAGGAGTATTCCCTGCGGGACAGACGGTTCGGCAGGGTCTGAAGGGATCATCATCGTATGGAGACAGAAACAAACGGCGAAATCACGCCAAAGAAGCCAAAGCTCGACGAATTTTGGGTACGTCTCATCACAGGGACCGTCTATTGCGTGGTCCTCATCATCTTTTACGCGCTCAAGATCTTCGTGAGCAAGCTGTTTTTCGACGCCCTCCTGATCGCATTCACCGCGATCGGGACCTTTGAAATGGTCCGGGCGTTCAAGGAAAAGCTGACGTTGGAGCAGAGGATCATCGTCATGGTCTTCGCCATACTCGTCCCCCTGACGTACGCGATCAGCGACTTCATCTTCGCGGATCTGCTCGACATCGTCGGGCCTCTCCCCGGGGGAAACCCTGCCGAGGCAGAGGGACGGAACTACTCCATTCTCATCACCTGCGGCGTATTCATCGCGGGACTTACTTTCCTCTTCTCCCTCCTCGTCTTCCGCATCAAGGAGACCCCGCTCGAGTCGACGGGGTATGCGCTCTTTGCGCTCCTCTATCCTTCCACCTTCCTCACCGTGCTCTCCGTGTGCAACCACCTCGAGCTCTACTCCGAACTCGCGCTCCTGTTCGTCTTCGTGCTCTGCCCGTTCGCGGACTCCTTCGCGCTCCTCTTCGGCAGGTGGTTCGGCAAGAAGGTCCCCGCTAAGCTCGCGCCCGACGTCTCACCCAATAAGACCCTCATCGGCGGCCTCGGCGGGCTCGTCGGCGGGGCGATCGGCGCCGTTGTCATTCTGTTCTGCTACTACGGGCTCACCCTCCTCGACCAATTCAACATCACGGCCGAGCCGCTCGGCGGCATCTTCTCCCTGAACTGGTCGGAGGCCCTCTTCTTCATCGGATTGGGGATCTTGACTGCGGGCTTCTCCCAGCTCGGCGACCTCGTCGAGAGCGCGATCAAGCGCAAGCTCGGCATCAAGGACATGGGCAAGCTCCTCCCCGGGCACGGCGGTATTCTCGACAGGATCGACTCCTCGCTCTTTGCGGGGCTCATCATCTGCCTCGTCATGGTCATCAGGATCATGATTTTCGGCTGAAAAACATATCATAATTCTGTATCCGACGTCCGCGAAGGCGGACGTTTTCAATCGAACCATGAAAAAGATCGCACTCATCGGCTGCACGGGCAGCATCGGACGGCAGGTTCTGGAGGTCGTCCGCAACCACAGGGATGAATTCTGTATCACGGCTCTCGTCGCGGGAAGCGACAGGGTCGGGCTTGACGCGGTCAAGGGGGAGTTTTCGCCCAAGATCGCCTGTCTCGCCGCCGAGATCCCGTCCCACTCCGCGCTCTTTGCGGACTGCGACGTCGCCTTCATCGCCTCGGGCGGTTTTGCGGGGCTGAAATACACCCTCGCCGCCATCGAGAGCCACAAGACGGTCGCCCTCGCCAACAAGGAGAGTCTGGTCTGCGGCGGCGAACTCGTCATGGAGCTTGCGAAGAGGGAGGGCGTTGACGTCGTGCCCGTGGACAGCGAGCACTCCGCGCTCTTCCAGTGTCTCGGCATGCGGCGGGACGCCCCCTTTGAAAAGCTCATTCTGACGGCGAGCGGGGGACCCTTTCTTCACTATGACGAGAAGGCGCTCGGCTCGGTCACCGCGGCCGACGCCCTCCGCCACCCGACGTGGAAGATGGGGGCAAAGATCACCGTGGACAGCGCGACGCTCCTGAACAAGGGCTATGAGATCATCGAGGCCAAATGGCTATATGGGGCCGATTTTTCGCAGATCGAGGCGATCGTCCACCCCGAGAGCATCGTGCATTCCCTCGTCCTCTTCCGCGACGGCGCCATGCTCGCCCAGCTCGGCTATCCCGACATGAAACTTCCCATTCAGCTCGCTCTGACCTACCCTGCGCGGCTTCCCTGCTGCGAAGAAGTGGACCTTGCGAAGCTCGGCACACTGCACTTCGAGCGGCTCCCCGCCGAGAAGTTTCCCTGCTTCGGCCTCGCCGTGGCGGCGGGAAAGGAGGGGGGGACCTGCCCCGCCCTGCTCAACGGGGCGGCGGAGACGGCGGTACAGGCCTTCCTGCAGGGGAGAATAGGTTTTATGAAGATCGCAGAAACTATCGAAGGCGTTCTGAATGCCGTCCCGTCCGAGAGGATCGACGGCTATGGAACGCTATCCCGCGCGGACGCGCGGGCGCGGGAGGAGGCGCGGCGGCTGATCGATGACTGAACTCATGAGTGTATGGAGTACGATCGGATCGGTCGCGCTCGCCATTCTCATTCTCCTCATAATGATCACGGTCCACGAATTTGGGCACTATGTCGCGGGCAAGATCTTAAAATTCAAAATTGACGAATTTTCGGTGGGATTTGGCCCGCCTCTGTTCAAGATCACGCTGAAAAAGTCGGGCGAACTCTTTGCCGTCCGCCTCATTCCCCTCGGCGGGTACTGTGCCTTCCACGGCGAGGACGGGTTGGAGGAAGAGCAAACGCAGGAGCAGGAGCCGCCCGCTCCCTTCACGGAGCTTGAGGAGGCGTCGGACGGCGGGGCAGAGAAGGCGGACCATGTCGAATTGACGCCCGCTCATTCTGAGCGAAGCGAAGAATCCCATGGGCCTATGGGGGACTTCGTTCAAGGGGATGCTTCGGCTACGCCTCAGCATGAGCGCGAGACTGAACCGCCCAAACGCCATTGGACGGACGACGGCAGTTTCACCAACATGAAGCCGTGGAAGCGCATCATCGTGCTCATCGCGGGCGCGGCGATGAACTATCTTTTGGCCCTCCTGTTCATTCTGATCGAATTTTTCTCCTACGGGCAGAGCGTCATTCAGATCAGGGGCGTGGAGCCGTCCGAGGAGTGGGGGACGGAGTTTTGCTTCCGCGAAGGGGACTTACTGCTCGGCGCAGAGGGGAGAAGCTTCTACCTCACGACCGACGTCGCCGCGGCCATCAACCACAGGGCGGCGGGGGACAAGGTCACATTCACCGTCTCCCGCATGCAGGAGGACGGCTCGCGGAGGGAGGAAACGGTGGAGATCGTCCTCCGCAACGCCGTGGAAGTGAACAACAGCGCAGATTTTACAGGCGTATGGGGGGCGCTCGGCGTCGGGATCGAGACGAGGGAGGACGGCAACCGCTACTACATGCTCGAGACGGCGTCCTACCGCTTCGGATTCTTTGCGACGCTCGGAAGGAGCTTTGCCTATTCATTCAAGCTCGCGGGGTCCATCTTTCAGGTCATTGGGGAGCTCTTCACGGGTCAGCTCGGGCTGGACGCCTTGGGCGGCCCCGTCACGACGATCAGGATGACTTCGCAGATCGCGTCGCAGGGATTCAGGAATTTCCTCGAGATCTCCGCGCTCATCGGCGTCAATCTCGCCGTCTTCAACCTCCTGCCCATTCCCGCCCTCGACGGCAGTAAGGTGGTGTTCACCGCCATCGAGTGGATCCGCGGAAAGCCCATCTCGCGCAAGGTCGAGGCCGTCATTCACGCCGTTGGATTTCTCCTCCTCATTGGCTTCGCCATTCTCGTGGACATTCTGCAATTTGTATGACAGGTATCAAAAAAAACGCCCGCAGGGCGTTTTTTTGCGGTTATATGACCCCCCTTCCGTCACGCAAGGGTGCGTGACAGCTCCCCCTCGAGGGGGAGCCGAGAAAGTCTGCCTTGCCCACCCCTTGAGGGGTGGGTGTCACGTAGTGACGGAAGGGGTGTCATACGATCGTGAGATCCTTATTCCGCGGTTTCCTCTTTGGGTTCGGCGGGGCGGAACTTCCGTACCTGCTTGACGAAGGTCTTGGAGCTGAACACGACGATGCCGACGGCGATCGCGATGGCGATGTCGACGAACACGAAGGAATTGTAGCTCAAACTGTAGACCCATGCGCCCATGCCCGCGTCGGCGGCATAGGCCGAGAAGGCGAACACGCCCGAGAGCACGTGGGAGAGATAGCGGAGCGCGCCCGCGGCGACGGCGCCGAGCGCAAACTGTACCTGCGGGAGTTTGTCGAGCTTTTTCACATTTGCGAACATGCCCGCAAGCCCGATCGCGGAGAAGGCGATGGGGTAGTCGAGGAGGAACTGGGCGGGGTGAATGATGTAGGGATCCTGCACCGCCTGCAAAATTCCGTAGATGAGCCCCGCGAATACGCCCTTGCGCGTCCCGAACATGTACGAATAGATCATGAGGGGCAGGAGGGAGGCGAGGGTCACCGAGCCGCCCTGCGGGAGTTTGAAAAATCTCACATAGGAGAGGGCAAAGCTCATGGCGATGCACACGCCCGCGTAGGAGATGGACTTGGTGTCAAAATCTTTCCTGCTCCCCTTGCCGAAGAGGAACCCGAGCGCGACGACGACAACGATGAGCGCGGCCGCGCAGACGTAGAGGACGACCTGATTGACCGACGCATTGTCGGAGTTATAATAGCCGTCGCCGTCGATCTTCTGCGCATAGAAGACACCCATGCAGACGAGGGCCGCAAGGGCCGCCGCGCCGACGATGCAACCGAGCGCGATGAGGACTTTCTTGGTGCGGTTGAACGCAAGGACGACAGTGCTTGCGGCGATCGCAAGAATGAGGATCAGGAGCGGCACAAAGAGCATGGTCACGATCCCGTCGTCGACGAATGTCCAGATGAGGAACATCAGGGCGACCGCGCAGGCGTAGCCGACCGCACAGAATGTGCTGTAGTGCAGAAATTTTCTCCTGCCGTCCCCTTTCAGGAGCAATGCGCCGAGCACGAAGCCGACGGCGAGCGCGATCGTCAGCCAGAACGCGATGCCCCGCGCGATGTTGAGGGGGGAATCGAAGAGGACGGGGTACCAGACGGTTTCCGCCAAGAGGGAATTGAGTAACATAAAAAAACCTCCGTAAAGTGTGTGTTTGAACGTCCGCGACGGAGAAAAAACCGCCTACAACAAACGTAGGCGGCAGAAATTTCCTGATGTCTTTCCGTTTCTTTCGTGCAAGCATTACCTTGCCCGATTCAAATGGTATCATCTCAGCCCTTGCGGGCACCCACGACGGATATTCAAATTGTGAAATCATTATATCACGCAAATCAGCGGTTGTAAATTGTTTTTTCACGCAATTTGTGATATAATTGAAAAAAAGGATAAATGCTTTCCCTATTTTCTCGTCGCCCCTAATAGGGGAGATGTCGAGGCGTAGCCGAGACAGAGGGGTTTCAAAAAACCCCTTTCCCCTCGCAGGCTCGGGGACTTCCCCTGAAAGGGGCAGCAAGGGGAAACTGCGTCATTCAGAGGGAGCGAAGCGACCGAAGAATCCCGTGGAGGGGAGTACGGACTTCGTTTGAGGGGATTCTTCACTGCGTTCAGAATGACGCGTTTAGCCAAGGAGCAGTCCTCGCGTCATTCAGAGGGAGCGAAGCGACCGAAGAATCCCGTGGACGAAGTCTCCTCGTCGCCCCTTATAGGGGAGATGTCACGAAGTGACAGAGGGGTTTCAAAACCCTTTTCCCCTCGCAGGCTCGGGGACTGTCTCGGGCGGGTAGCACCCCGCCCTCGGTCAGCATTTGCCCGAAACATATTGGGCAAATGCAAAGAGAATTTTGCGCCAAAGATAATCAATCTTTGGCAGAAGTGCAAAATTCTCCCCTGAAAGGGGCAGCAAGGGCAATCGCCCATTGTAGTAAAAGGGTCGAAAGACGCATAAAATAAGCCTGTATGAGGTTCTTTCAGGCATTGCACGGGGACGGCGAACTCGATGCAAGCAGGGTGCAATACACCGTCGTCGACGGCAGGGGCGGATACTTTCAAAACGTCAGGCGTATCGTCGAATTTTCAGAGGAACGCGTCGTCCTCGCGGGCAAGCGCGGCTCCGTCGTCGTGGAGGGCAAGACGCTCTCCCTCGGCAAGTGTTTTCTCGGCGACGTCTCCATAAACGGCGACATCCGAAAGGTGGAACGGCAAGATGTTTCGCTATGAGCTCGAACTCGAGGGACTGTCCGTCCACAGGGCCGTGGACCGCCTGCGTCGGGAGGGCGTCGCCATCCTTTCCGCACATAAAATTGAAAAAAACGGACTGAAAATCGTCATAAATGCAAATGAGCGAAAAAAAGCCTTTACAATTTTACAGAGCTCGTGTTATAATATAAAAAAGTGCCGCCCTGCGGGAGCGCTCCGCCTCCTGCATTGCGCCGCCCGTGCGGCGGGCGTCATTGTCGGGGCCGCGGCCGTGCTCCCGTGCGTCCTCTTCCTTCAGGGAAGGGTCCTGCGCATTGAGGTGACGGGGAGCGGGGCCTATCTCGAACCCGAGATCAGGGCCGTCCTCTCGGAGAAGGACGTCGGCTACTTTTCGCCGATGCCCGCCCCCAATGCCGTCGTGCCCGACATTCTGTCCCTGCCCCGCGTGCACTTTTGCTCCGTGAAGGGGGAGAACGGCGTCCTCACCGTCCGCGTGGAGGTGGGCGACGAAACTTCGCCCCTTGCGGCGCAGTCCCTCCTCTCTCCCGCCGCGGGAAAGGTGGAGGAACTCACCGTCCTGCGCGGCACCCCCCTCGTACAGGTGGGGGACAGCGTGGAGCGCGGGCAGGAGGTCGTGGCAAACTATGCCCTCCGCGGCGAGGAGCGGGAGCAATGTATCGTCGTCGCCCGCGTGCGGATCGCCTTTTCCGTCTCCCGCGAATATGAACTCGACGAGGAGAGGGCAAGAGCGCAGGCGATGTTGGACTTCGGAGAACTCTCCGATCTGCATATGACGAAGACGGCCGCGGGCTGGCGCGTCGAAGGTACGGGTCATGCCGAGGGAACAATGAACTTCGGTTGAGGAGGAAAATGGATAAGACAAGCACGGTCGAAACGGGGACGCTTGCGGCGCTCTCCGCAGTGCTCGGCGTATTTGACGAAAATCTCGCAGTCATCGCGCGGGAGCTCGGGCTTCAGGCGCACGTGGAAGGCACGGCCATCCGCTTTGAGGGGGAGGCGGCCGACATCGGCGCGGAGGTCATACGGAGTTTGCTTTCGACGATCGAGGCGGGCGGGAGCATCGACAAGAGCAGTCTTCTGTACTGCATTTCGCTCGCGCGGGAGGGACATGCCTCCGACATCGAGGGCGTCATGCAGGGCGTCGTCGCCGTCTCCGCCAGGGGCAAACCCGTCAAATGCAAGACAGTCGGACAGAAAAATTACGTCGACGCCATCAAGAAGAACACCGTGACGTTCGGCGTCGGCCCTGCGGGCACGGGGAAGACCTATCTCGCCGTTTGCCTCGCCGTCGCCGCCTTCAAGGGAAAGACCGTCGACAAGATCATTCTGACCCGTCCCGCCGTCGAGGCGGGCGAGAAGCTCGGCTTTCTCCCCGGGGACCTGCAGACCAAGGTGGACCCCTACCTTCGGCCCCTCTATGACGCCCTGCAGGAGATGTTCGGCTTTGAGACCTATCAGAAACTCATGGAGAAGGGCTCGATCGAGGTCGCGCCCCTCGCCTATATGCGCGGGAGGACGCTCTCGAACGCCTTCGTCATTCTCGACGAGGCGCAGAACGCCACCCGTGAACAGATGAAGATGTTTTTGACCCGCCTCGGCGACGGGAGCAAGATGGTCGTCACGGGCGATCTCACCCAGACCGACCTGCCCGACGGGAAGACGAGCGGCCTCAAGCACGCGATCTCCATTCTCAAGGGCGTGGAGGACATCGCGGTGTGCCGCCTGACCGAGAAGGACGTCGTCCGACACCCCCTCGTTGCGCAGATCGTCCGCGCCTACGAGGCGGCCGAGGGAAAACGGAAGAAGGAGGATAGAAAATGAGCAAGCGGAAGGGAAAGGCCGACGCGCCCGACTTCGAGCAGATGACGACGCAGCAGACGATGCAGTACATGCACGACAACGTCGACATCAGGAAGCCGCCGCGCGGCAAGAGAGACCCCAAAAAGATCAACCGTATGTTGAGTTGCATAGGGTTCTATATATTGAGCTTCATCGTGCTCCTCGGCGTCATTTTCTGCATGATCGTCCTCAACGACATTCACGGCTGGACAAGCTATTTCCGCGAGGAGTACTCGAATGCGCTCTTCCTCGTCGTGAGCGTGTTCTTCCTCGTCGCCATCATCTTTTTCTACTTCTTCTTCGAGGACAGGGAGACCCTGCTCAACACGGGGAACACCCTCCTCATCTTCTCCGCGGTCGTCGTCTGCGCCATCATCTGCTACCTCTTCGGGAGATTTCTCTCTCCCTATGCCCGTCCCTTCGCCCTGTTCGCCCTCCTCATCATGTTCCTTCTGAACAGGCGGCAGGCGATCTTCCTCAACTTCATCTTCACCTTCCTCATCTTCGTCATCGACATGTACACGAATGCCTATGAGGGGAGCGAACTCATCGAGGAGATCTATTCGACGCTGATGGTCGGGTTTGTGAGCGGGACGCTCTCCGTCTTCTTCGCGGGGAATGTCAAAACGAGGGCAGGGCTCGTCTTCACGGGCGTCGTCCTCGCCATTCCGACGAGTATCGTCGTCGCCCTCCTGAATCTCGTCACCGTCCGCGACAGCGGCTGGCTGTACCTGACAAATATCGGCTACCGCATGCTCGGCAGTGTCATCTCGGCCATTCTCGCCCTCGCGCTGATGCCCCTCTTTGAGGCCATCTTCAATAAACTCACCGTCTTCCGCCTTCGGGAGCTGACGAGCACCAACGCGCCCCTCCTCGACAGGCTCAAGACGGAGGCCCCGGGGACGTTCAACCATTCGCTCATCGTGGCACAGCTCTCGGAGGCCTGTGCCGTCGCGATCGGCGAAAATGCCGAGCTCGCCCGTGCCGCCGCCTACTATCACGACGTCGGCAAACTCAAAAATCCCCAGTGTTTCACCGAGAACCAGACGGGCTACAACGTGCACAATGAACTCACGCCCGAGCTCTCGGCCGACATCATCCGCGCCCACGCGCAGGACGGGTACGACCTTCTCATCTACAACCATCTCCCCAAGGCCATCGCCGACGTCGCCAAGGAGCACCATGGGACGCTTCCCGTCAAGTACTTCTTCAACAAGGCCATGCGCCTCTCGGGCGGCGAAGCGGATCTGGCAAATTTCTCCTATTTCGGCCCCACGCCGCAGACGCGGATCGCCGCGATCGTCATGATCGCCGACGGGGCGGAGGCCGCCACCCGCGCCCTCAAAGATCACACCCCCGAGATCGTGGAGCAGACGGTCAGGGCCATTATCGAGGAGAGAATGGACCTCGGGCAGTTCGCCGAATGCGACATCACGATGCGGGACCTCACGATCATCAAGCAGACCCTCGTCGACGCCCTCTCGGGCGTGCACCATCACCGCGTGGAATATCCGTCCATCCGCTTCAAGCGGGACAGGTCGGTCGAGGATGACAAATGAAACTGACCATCGAAGGCGGCCTTCCCGCCGCAGAGAGGAGAAAGCTCGCCGCCGCACTTTCGGAGGAATTTGAGACGGACACGCCCCTCGTTTTGGAACTCTGTATCGTCTCCGAGGAGGAGATTCGTTCCCTCAACAGCCGCGAGCGGGGGGTGGACGCCGTCACCGACGTGCTCTCCTTTCCCGCGTCCGACTATGTCCGCGGGAAGCCCATCTTGGTCGCAGAGCACGCCGACTGCGCCGAACCCGTCATGGGAAAGCGCGGGGGCGAATGGGTACAGAAGGGCGTCCGCCTCTACCTCGGCTCCGTCGCCGTCTGCAGAAAGCGGGCGGAGGAGCAGGCGGCAGAGTACGGGCACTCCGTCGCGCGGGAGATGGGCTATCTCATCGTCCACGGCGCCCTCCATTGTCTCGGGTACGACCACGAGACGGAGGAGGAAAGGCGTTTGATGCGCGAGAGGGAAGAGGCCGTCATGGCGCGGCTCAATTTAAGGAGAGAAGCATGAGAAGCGGAACGGTCGCCGTCATCGGACGGGCGAATGCGGGAAAATCCACTCTGATCAATGTCATGGTGGGGGAGAAGATCGCCATTGTCTCCCCCAAGCCGCAGACGACGCGGGACAGGATCCTCGGCATTCTCACGCGGGAGGAGCATCAGATCGTCTTTGTCGACACCCCCGGCATCTACCGCCAGCGGAACGAACTCACCGACCGCATGATGCACCAGACGGAGAACACGTCCAAGGAAGCCGACGTCATCCTCTTCGTCCACGACGGACACGCGGGCGTAAAGGACGAGGACGTCGCCCTCATGAAAAAGTACGCCTCCGTCGGCATTCCCATGCTCATCGCCTATACGAAGACGGACATCATGCCCAAGGAGAACATCCCGCGGGATGCGAAAATTTTATACGAAGCGGGCATCGAGACGGACGTCATTCCCGTCTCGGCGAGGAAGGGGAGGAACATCCGCCTTTTGGAGCAGGAACTCGTCAAACTCCTCCCCGAGCAGGACAAGCTCTTCCCCGACGACATCGTCTCGGACAGGAGCGAGAGATTCATGATCTCCGAGCTCATGCGCGAGAAGATCCTGCTCAAATACGACAAGGAAATTCCCCACGGCGTCGCGATCGTTGTCAACAAGTTCGAGAAACTCGACAACGGCACCTATGACATCGACCTCGACATCGTGTGCGAAAAGAGGAACCACAAGGCCATTCTCATCGGCAAGCAGGGGAGAGCGTTGAAGGAGACGGCCTCCTTTGCGCGGCAGGACATGGAGAAATTTTTGGGCGCGAAGGTGTTTCTGACTGTCTATGTCAAGGTTCGTGAGGACTGGCGCGACCGCGCGACCCTGCTCAAAGAATTCGGCTACGACGACGAAGAGTAGGGGGAATCGCAATCTTCCCTCGCTGCCCCTATAAGGGGCGACAAGGGTAAAGTCGCCTCGCTGCCCCTTTTAGGGGAAGTGCCCCGTAGGGGCAAAGGGGTTCCAAAACCCCTCTGTCTCGGCTACGCCTCGACATCTCCCCTATAAGGGGCGACAAGGGTAAGGTTGCCTCGCTGCCCCTCATAGGGGAAGTGCCCCGTAGGGGCAAAGGGGTTCTAAAACCCCTCTGTCTCGGCTACGCCTCGACATCTCCCCTATAAGGGGCGACAAGGGTAAGGTTGCCTCGCTGCCCCTCATAGGGGAAGTCCCCCGCAGGGGGAAAGGGGTTTCAAAACCCCTCTGTCTCGGCTACGCCTCGACATCTCCCCTGGAAGGGGCGACAAGAGAGGGGCGCTTTGCGACCTCTCCCCCACGTGGGGCGACAGGGCGTCCCCCCGCATAACTTCTCCCGTTCCAGCCATACTGCTGTCGGGAGGACGGCATGAAAGAAGAGAAGACAGCCCGTGAGATCGCGTGGGAACTCTTTGAAAAGACGGGAAACTTGAGTTACTACATGCTCTATAAGAGGCTCAAATAAGGCACCATGGAATTCAAAGCGGACGCGCTCGTGCTTCGCAGCGCGGACTATCGGGAAAACGACAGGATCGTCACCCTCCTCACCGCCGAGCGGGGCAAACTCTCCGCGACGATGAAGGGCGTCAGGAAGGCGGGCGCAAAGCTCAATTTTGCGTCCCAGCCTTTTTGTTTTGCCGAATATGTCTTTGCCGAAAAGGGGGGGCGTTGCACCGTGACGGGCGCCTCCCTCCATGACGGCTTTTACGGCCTCCGCGAGGACATCGCCGCCCTCTACGGCGCGGCGTGTGTGACGCAGGCCTCCGACCTTCTCCTCTATGAGGGAATGCACGGGGGCGCCCTCCTCGTTGCGGCCGTGCGCGCGCTCGGGGAGCTCTCCGCGGGGGAAGGTTCGGGCGCGGTCGTCCGCTTTTTCGTCCGCGCTCTCGCCCTTGCGGGCTATCCCGTCGCGGCGGACTTTTGTCCCGTGTGCGGAGCCGTTCCCGCGGGGCGGATGAAATTTGACATGGACCGCGGGATCTTCACCTGCGCCGCCCATTCCGACGGCGTCCCCGCGAGCGAAGCGACCTTTGCCGCCGTCCGCGCCGCCCTCGGGGAAGGGGAGGGAACGGAGGACGGCAACCTTCGCGCCCTGCGCCTTCTCGGGGCCTATTTCCGCGAAAAGACGGAGACGGAGCCCAAAGCGCTCGGCGAATATCTGCACCTATTGACGCCATTGCATTAAAAAATCTTGACGGCAGGGGACAAAAGCATTATAATATCATCGACAACTACCGCAAAGGGGGCTGTATGGAAAACGAAGAAAAACAAGAGGGCGTGACTTTCGGCGAAGTCATGAAGGTCATTGGCCACAGAATATGGTACATATTGGGGGCGGCGGCGCTCTTCACCGTCATCATGGTCCTCCTTCTGATGTTTGTCATCAATCCGCTGCTCGCGACCTACTCGATGCAGTTCCGCCTCGTCTTCCCGCAGGAGGGGGACGCCGCCTATCCCGACGGCACGCCCTTCTTCTATCAGGATCTCGTGTCGTCGGAATTCCTCAATCAGGCAAAGGCCTCGGACGGGCAGTTTTCGGGCGTCGATGTCAACAAGATGATCAAGAACGGCGACATCACGATCGAGGCGGAAATCGACACGGACAGGGACGTCGTCACCTACACGGGCAGATACACCGTCACCGTGCAGGCCTCCTACTTCAGGAGCGACGAGCAGGCGGAGGCCTTCATCGAGGCCATTGCCAACGTCCCCGTCGCCCGCATGCGCAGTGACGCCGCCGAGGTCAACTATTCCTCCGACCCCGATGTCTTCAACAGCGCGCCCTTCGAGGAGCGCATCCTTCTCCTCGCGCAGGAGAAGGAAAATCTTCTCGCCGTCTATGACGGCTGGATCGGCGTCTACAGCGAGACCTACATCGTCCGCTACAACACGCCCGACAACGGGCCCGTCGTGCGCAGGCTCAAGGACTTCCGCGACAGGGTCGCCGCTCTCTTCGGTGAGAGCGTCCGCAGCGACTTCGAGAGCGAATTGGAGTTCGGCGGCTACTACGCGGGCGACCTCGACGCCTATAAGGCGCAGTTGCAGGCCGAATACAGGCGGAACGAGGCCGAGATCGGGAGGATCACGGACATTTTGAGGGGGGGAAACAGCGGGATCATGCTCGCCTCTGAATCTTCCTCGTCGGGAAGTTCCTCCATTGTGCAGATGCCAGACCTCTCGCAGAAGCTCGCCGAACTCATCACCCGCAACAACCGCATCGACCACTGGATCAATGCGTCGGGCGACGTCGAAGCCCCCACGCTCACCGAGGAAAACGTCGAGAAGTTCGCCGCCCGCCTGAGCGAGGAGTTTGAGAAGCTCAACGAGGAGGCCAAACTGCTCACGAACGTCATCAGCGCGATCTATACGCGGGGCATGTCCGCCCGCTTTGACAAGCAGACGGTCACTTCGACGGGGGACATCAGCATGATCGTCGGCGCGATCGGATGCTTCATCGGCGGCTTCATCATCGCCGCGGCCGTCGTCTACGCCGTTGACACCAAGAAAAAGAAGGGGACTCCTTCCGACGCGGCCCCTTCCGATGAAACTCCCTCCGACGGGGCGCCGAAGGCCGAACTTTGAGGGGCGGAGCGCATGGAACTTTTCGCCGCACTGCGGTTCACGGAGGATGAAAATCTTTCGGGGCGGATCTACTGGTACATCGCGCCCTTTCCCGTAAAGGACGGGGAGCGCGTGCTTGCGCCCGTCGGCCCGCACGACAAACTCCAGTGCGCCCGCGTGGAGCGGACAGACCATTTCAGGGAGGAGGAAGCGCCCTACCCGCCCATTCTGTGCAAACACATTCTCGCAAGGCTCGGCGAGAGGGAAGTGAAGGCAGGGGTCTTTGACCTCGGCGGCGTCCGCTACGACGACAGGCACTTCACCCGCTTTCGCCGTATTCTCATCGCCGAGGACGGCTCCCTCGGCGCGGGACTGCCCGTGAAGGCCGTCGATGCGGGAAAGGAGGGCTGGCTTGCCGCCGCGGCGGAGGAGAAGGCGTGCGTTCTGCTCTTCGGCGAAACCGTGCGGGAGGCCGCGGAGCTGATCCTTCGCATCGTGCGCGGAGAGGACGCGGAGGACGTGCCGCCTTCCATTCTTCTCGCCCTGCGCGACAAACTGCACTGACCCGCGGGGATTATCGCTCGCTACCCCTTGCTATCCCTCGCTGCCGATTGCTGCCGCTCATTCTGAACGCAGTGAAGAATCCCCTCAAACGAAGTCCTTAAGTTGCGGCGTCATGCTGAGAATGGAAGCTGTACGAAGTCAAAGGAGGCAGACCCGAAGCATCTCGCCGCATAGTACATCCGTCCCGCGAGATTCTTCGGGTTAGTTCGTCAAACTTCGTTCGGCCCCGTTTCTCAGAATGACGCAGGACGGGGGGGACGCCTTGCCCCTTCAAGGGGGTGCCGAGAGATTGCCTTGCCCACCCCTTGAGGGTGCCGCGGCGCAATTCTGCTCAACAGTGCGATGCACTGTGAGCTGCGCCGCGGCAGGAGGCGTGGCCTCGCCGACGGGGTTACGGCGGTCCCTGCCGCCGTAACGGGTAGGGGGGTGGGTCACCACAATTTTTAATTTTATTAGTCTCTATCGATGAAAAAGCACATTTTGTTGATCGCAACGGGGGGAACGATCGCCTCCCGCAATGAGGGAGAGGGCCTTGCGCCCGCCATTTCCTCCGCAGAACTCCTCGCCGCCGTGCCCGAGGTGACGGAGATGTGTGACGTGGACGCCGTACAGCTCTTCAACCTCGACAGCACCAATGTCTACGCCCGCCACTGGCTGGAGATGGCGCGGATCATCGAGGAAAATTACGGCAAATACGACGGCTTCGTCATCACGCACGGCACGGACACGCTCGCCTATACGGCGGCCGCGCTCTCCTATCTCGTGCAGGATTCGGTCAAACCCATTGTCCTGACGGGGTCGCAGAAGTCCGTCTATCTCCGCGACACCGACGCGCGGCAGAACCTCTCCGACGCCTTCTTTTACTGTGCGGACGGAGGGTCCTTCGGCGTGGAGGTCGTCTTTGACGGCAAAGTTATCCTCGGCACCCGCGCAAAGAAGACGCGGACGCGCAGTTACAATGCCTTCTCGAGCATCGACTACCCCGAGATCGCCATCGTGCGCGAGGGCGTGCCTTTCTATTATATAAAGGAAAACAAACCCGCCGCGCCCAAATTTTATCACGCCCTCGACGAGAGGGTCTTCGTGCTGAAGATGACCCCGGGGATCTCGGCCGACATCTTCGACTACTGCGACGCCCACTGCGAAGGGCTCATCATCGAGTCCTTCGGCTCGGGGGGATTGCCGCGGTACGAGGACGACATGTTTTTCACGCGGCTCAAACGGTTTTTGGACGCGGGAAAGATCGCCGTCCTCACCACACAGGTGGAGCGGGAGGGGAGCGCCCTCGACAAATACGAAGTGGGGCGGCGGCTCCTGTCGTGCGGGAACGTTCTGGAGGCGCGGAGCATGACCATCGAGGCGACGCTGACCAAGCTCATGTGGCTGCTTGGCAATTTTCCCCGCGCGGAGATCCCCGCGCTCTTCTCTATCCCCGTCCGCAAGGACATTCTGTGAAGGCTGAAAAAAATAATGACGAGCGCAAATGATGAGCGCGAATGACGAGCGTGAATGACGAGCGCGAATGACGAGCGCGGCGGGACGCAAGATGCGTCCCGCCGCGCTTTTTCTCGGGATAAACACGCTCATCCTGAGGGCATCGCAGTTTTCTCTTGCTGCCCCTTTCAGGGGAAGTCCCCGAGCTTGCGAGGGGAAAGGGGTTTTGAAACCCCTCTGTCTCGGCTACGCCTCGACATCTCCCCCGAGGGGGGCGACAAGGGGAACCCCTTCCGTGGGGTGCCGCTTTTTACCCCCTCCGTGGGGGCGACGAGGGGAACCCCCGAGGGCAGATGCGTCATCCCGAGCGAAGCGAGGGATCCCGAAGAACGAAGTCCGTACTTTCCTCCACGGGATTCTTCGACACGCCGCCTGCGGCGGCGGCTCAGAATGACGCGTTTGCCCCCTCCGTGGGGGTGCCGCTTTTTACCCCCTCCGTGGGAGGGGGGTAGGGGGGTGGGTCACCGCATTATAAGCCTTCCCCCCCAAG
>CANQOX010000023.1 GCA_947625595.1 uncultured Clostridia bacterium | reverse complement strand
CCCGAGATGACTTCCCCGCTCTCGGCGTGCGTCGCGCTCTTGACGAGGGAGAGAAGGAGCTTTTCCGCGCCGAGGAAGCTCGTGTACGACGCCGCGCCCTTGGGAAGGTCGGGCGTCACTTCTGCATAGTCAAACGTTCCCTTAAGGTCGGTCTTCTCCACGCCCTTCCCGTCATAGACGTTTGCGAAGGAGATCGAGCTGAACCCTTTCTCACCTCTCGTGAGGGTGACTTTGAGGTCCTCAAGCCCCTCGACGCCATAGACGTCGGCAGAATTCAGGACGAGGTCGAGCTCGGTCTCGGTGATCGAGAAGCTCTTGATATAGTTCATGTATCCCCTCTCTGCGGCAAGCGCGGGTTCCGCGGGTGCGGGATCTGCGGGGTCTGCGGGCGTCTTCTCCTGCGGGAGGAAACGCGCAAGCAAGCCATCGAGAAGCTGGGAAAGGAAGGGCGTGAACGTCTCGAGCTGGGAGACCTCTTCCAAATTCAGCCACCTGTTGACGAGATAATTGTCGACAAGGTCGATATTGAGGCCGAGCGCGGCGACGCCGCTCGAGAGCAAGGTAAGGATCTCATCTGCGGGCGCGTAGATATTGAGAGGGCTGTACTTTGCGTTCTCACTGTCAAATTGCGAGAGGGAGAGATAGATGTCAAGGTTGCCGTCCGTGACGAGCTGATCCCCTTTCTTTTCAGGCGCGCCGTCGAGAATGACGAGGTCGAGGTAGAGGCTCTTGTCCGTCTCCCTTGCGCCGTCTCCCGCGACAAGTTTGAGGTTTACATTGAGATAGAGGCTCGTTTCGATCCAGAAGTTCTTCTTATCCACTTCGACATGGACGGGTACGGCCGCGCCGTTGTGATACTTCATTGTCGCGGTGATGTCGTACCTTGTCTTTGTCACCTCTGCCGCCGCGGCGGGAAGGGAAGGATCGCCTTCGGTCTCGGGATCGGGCTCTGTGGTCTGGAAGGTCGTCGAGCCCTCGACAGTGAAGGTGTAGTCCTGCGCGACGAGGAGGTCCACCGCCGACCCGAGATAGTCGATCGCGGCGAGGAATTCTTCCTTGGAGAGATAGTCGATCTCGGGCATTGCCAAAATCGGCGTCTCGGAGGCGTGGACGGTGAGTGTCCCCGAAAGGAAGCTCCAGCCCTTCGCCGTTGCATCGATGCCGTCGCTGTCCGCGCCGAGCTCGAGAGAGACCCCTCCGAGCTTGACGCCGATGAGGGCGTCCTTCGTCTCGGGACGGAAGATTTTGATATTCGAGATGAGAGTGTTGAGGTCGAACTTCCCATTGACAAAGCCGAACTCCTTCAGTGCGGTCTTGACTTTCTCTATCAACTTCGTAAGCGCGTCCCCTTCCTCTGCGATGGCGAGGACTTCCTCTGCCTCCTCGGGCGCGGTGCCCTTCACGGCGTCGAGAATGCTCTGTACCTTGGCTTTGAGTGCGTCAAATGCAACATTGAGATCCTCAAAGTCGGCGAAGACGATCTCCGCGCCGATGTCGCCGTAGGCGAGTTTCACCTTCTCTCCGTTCGCATAGACCTCGATCCTGTGGGAGAGGTCATTCGCGCACAGCACGAGCGCAACGCGCATTTCGAAGCCGTCCTTCCACGAGATCCCGCCGTTCTCGAGGACGACGTTGACCGTCTTCTCCCCGACGGTGAGCGCAAAGCTCCCCTCGAGCGCGACGCCCTTGGTCTTGACGATCTTCGTGACTTGGTCGAGAATATTGTCCGCCTGCTGATAGTCCGAAAGGTCTGCCGCGGGGGCCTTCTCCGACGTCCCGACGACGAGGGTCGCCCCCATGGCGGTGAGGGTAACTTTCCCGCTCGCCTTGTCGATGCCGATGCCGACGTCGCCGAGCTTAAAGTCCACCCCGAAGAGACCGAGAAGTTTGTCGCCCGAGATGACGCCCTTGAGCACGCTGCCCTCCTCGGAGAGATCCTGCAACAGTTCGTCGAGCTTGACGGAGAAGAGAGCATCGAGCGCTTTCTCCGCAGTCGTCTTTTGCTGTTCCTGCGGAAGGGTGGATTTCTCCTCCTCCGTGAAGAGGGAGATGAGGGCAGAGATCTGATCTGTCCCTGTCTTGAACTTGACGCCGTCGAGGTCAACGCCGACCTGCGTTCCGTCGTAGGCGACGCCGAGCGTGTGCTCTGTGCCCGAGACGGTCAAAGTGAATTCGCCGCTCGCCGTGATGGGGTCGCCGAGCTTGACGGCCACGGTCCCCTCGACCGAGAAGGAAACTTTCGCGGAGGCGTCCGATGTATAGTTCACGTCGACCGCGAGGTTCTCCGCCTCGACGAGCGCCATGACTTTATCGATGTAATCCACGATCTCTATGTAGCCGTCTGTCGAGAGCGTGACGGCGGTTCCCTCCGAGAGGGAAACTTCGGCCGTGCCGACGGAGAGGGAAAGCCCCTCCTCGCTGACCGTGACGGTGATGTCCCCGATTTGGGTCTCGGGCAAGAGGTCTTTGAGAAGCGCGGTGCCGTCGATCGTGAGCTGGAGGGCATTCCCCACTGCCGCAGAGGCAAAGTTCCCCGCGAACTCCTCGCCGAGAACGGTGCCGAGGATCTGACCGAGCGGGAGGACTTTGGCTTCGGTCGTCTCGGAGGCAGCCGCGGACGGGAGGAAACTGCCGAGAAGAGTGAGAATGTCGCCGTTGGAGGCTTTGACCTTGATCCCGTCAACATCGGCATAGACGGCCGTCCCGTCGTACTGCACGCGGATGGGCTTCTGTTTGCCCTGATAGGTGACCGTGAAGTCGCCCACAGCGCGGAGGCCCTTCGTGTCGAGGTCCGCGCTCCCCGCAACGGAGAGCCCGAGCGCTTCATTCGTATAATCGACGGCGACGCGGAGAACGTCGGAGGTGAAGATATCCTTCAGCCGCGCCGCATGGGCCGCGATGTCCGTGTACTCGGCCTTCTCGTCCGCCGTGAGAGCCGCGGGCGGGTCCTGCCCGAAGGTGACCTGCGCCGTGATGTCACTGTCCAAAGTGACGATCTGCGTCTGCAAATTGAGCGCGCAGGAGGCGTCGAGACGGGTGAGCGAAGCATTCTTGTCTGCGTCGAGCCCGAATTGGAAATCGAGCTCGAGCGGAATGCCCATGAGCTCAATGGCCGACTTCAGGCGGGCGGAGGTGTCGTCATGGGTAAATTCGCCGCCCATGAGCTCCGCGAGGAGGTCAGTTTCCCCCTCCTCTTCCGTTTCCGCCGCCGCCTTCGGGGCGGACAACATGGAAATGAGCTCGTCGATGGTCATCGAGAGCTTGACATCGGAATATCTCACATAGGCCTTGCCGTCCTTGAGGTAGAGGTTGAGGACGGTGCCGACGGAGAGCCGCGCCTCGATCTTCGAAAGGTCGAGCTCTGCGCCGACCGAGTAGCCGCCGAGGTCGAGATAGAGTTTGGCGGCAACGGGCGTATCGTCCGCTTTGAGGGAAAGGTCGAGCGTCGTCGGCGAGGAGAGGACGGGGCCGAAGGCCGAAGCAAGGCAGTCCGCCGCCGTGACTTCGCGCTCGGTAGTGCCCGTGGCCTCCTTCTCCGCATATTGCTTATAATAGGAATCAAAGACGGCTTCGACTTCCTCCTCGAGCCCCTCGACGTCATAGGCGTAGACCGTCTTCGACTGCGAAGAGCAGGTGGAGACAATGGTCTTCATCGAGGCGGTGTATTCCTCGGCGACGTCGCAGGAGACGACCACCCAATCCTCGGTGAAGGTGTAGGAGACCGTGATATACTTGAATTCGGGGGGCGCGTCGATGCCGCCCGAGAAAACCATCTGATTGCCGTAGTAGGCCGCCGCGCCCGTCTTGCCGTCCGCGTCCGTCTTGGCAATGAGGTGCATCGTGAGGGTGTAGAGTTCGTCGCCCGCCGCGAGGGTGGAGACGGTGTTGAGCTCGGCGCTCTCGACGGTATTTGCCTCGATGACGTAGACAGAGAGCTCCGTCGCGGGAAGGCCGTTGAGCCGCTTGAAGCCGTCCTCGCCGCTGATGTTCATGTTGCCCAAGGGCACGCCCGTGGGGAAGACGGTATTGACGCCATCCCACTGGGACTTGTTTTCGTTGCTGTCACGCCACATGACCCTGTCGCCGACATAGCAAAATTCGCGGGCAAGATTGACCATGCTGCTCGTCGTGATGTCGGAGGAAATCAAGATCCCGTCCGCAAACCTTTTATACGTCGCGACTTCCTGCGGTCCGACGGCCGTTTGCACGGTGCTGTGCATCTCGGAGGACCAGTTGTCCTGCTGTGCAAACACCCAGTTGAGCCTGCCGAAGACCTCGATCGCGTCATAGCCGTCCGAAGAGAGCGGTTCGCCGTTCTCGTCCCGCTCCTTCAGCTCGGAGACAAAGGAGGAAGGCGAGAAAATTTCCCCGTCCTTGATCTCATAGGAGACGGAGCCGTAGTCCATATCGACGGCGTTCCGCCTCTGGGGACGGCCGAAGGCGATGCCCGCCCACACGCCGAGCGCCGCGACGGCCAGCGCCGCGATGATGCAGAGCGTGATCTTCACAGGCCCGAATTTCTTCTTTTTCTTTTCTGGCGCTCCGTCCGCCGCCATGATTTCTTCTTCCATGTTCAACCTCCGTACCCGTCATAGTATATTGTGACGTGAGACGTATCTTGTCATATTTTTTTATGACACCATTGTACCCCATCGAAAGGTGTTTGTCAACCGTTTTCTCAAGATTTTACAATTTAACGGAATGAATTGAGCAAGATCTCGCTCTTTTTCGGGCCTGCGCCGAAGGCGTTTGCCGCTATCATGAGATTTTCCCGATTTCATTTTTGATTTTTTCTTGACAAGGGCGCATATCTGTGATATAATCCCTACAAAATAAGTAGGAAATAGGAATTTGCATATGAGAGTTTACGCCGACAATGCGGCGACGACGCGGATGCGCGACAGTGCGCTCAAAGCCTACGTCGAGACCGCACAGAAATTTTACGGGAACCCCTCCTCCCTCTACACCGTCGGGCAGGAGGCCAAGTCCCTTCTCGAGGACTGCCGCGCCGAAGTTGCGGCCGTTCTCGGCGCACAGCCTAAAGAAATCACCTTCACTTCGGGCGGGAGCGAGGCGGACAACCAGGCCATTCTCTCCGCCGCCCATTGGGGGAAACTCAAGGGCAAGACCAAGATCATCTCCTCGGCCATCGAGCATCACGCCGTCCTTCACACCCTGAACAAGCTCAAAAAAGAGGGCTTTGAGATCGTCCTCCTCCCCGTCGGGAGCGACGGCATCGTCCGCCTTGCCGACCTCGAGAGGGAGCTCGATGACAAGGTCTGTCTCGTCTCGGTGATGTTTGCAAACAACGAGATCGGCACACTTCAGCCCGTCGAGGAGATCGGGAAACTCTGCAGGGAGCGGAAAGTCCTCTTTCACACGGACGCCGTGCAGGCCGTCGGGCACACGGCGGTGGACGTCGGGAAGATCGGCTGTGACTATCTCGCCCTCTCGGCGCACAAATTCGGCGGGCCGAAGGGCGTCGGCGCGCTCTATGTGCGGCAGGGCGCTCCCCTCTATCCCCTCATCGAGGGCGGTGCGCAGGAGCGGGGCAAGCGTGCGGGGACGGAGAATCTGCCCGCCGTCCGCGCCATGGCCGTCGCCCTGCGGGAGGCGGCAGATACCCTTCCCGAGACAGAAAGGAAGGTCTCGGCCCTGCGGGACAGGCTGATCGAGGGCTTGGAAAAGATCCCCCACTGCGCCCTGAACGGCGACAGAGAAAAGCGGCTCGCGGGCAATGTGAGCTTTTGCTTCGAGGGCATCGAGGGCGAATCGCTCCTCTTGCTCCTCGACGACAGGGGCATCTCGGCCTCGTCGGGGTCGGCGTGCACGTCGGGTTCGCTCGATCCCTCCCATGTCCTCCTCGCGATCGGCAGGGTGCATGACGTCGCGCACGGGTCCCTCCGCCTCACGTTGAGCGCGGACAACACCGACGAGGAGATCGACTACATCATCGAACAGGTCCCCGCCGTTGTGCAGTACCTGCGCAACATGTCCCCCGTCTGGCGCGACCTGCAGGAAGGCAAGCGGAAGTATATCTTGTGATGAGGTGACCCACCCCCCTACCCCCCTCCCATGGAGGGGGTAGAACAGGCCCCTCCCATGGAGGGGGTAGAGCAGGCCCCTTCCATGGAGGCGATAGAACAGGATCCCACTCCTCGAGCGGGTAGAGCAGGATCCCACTCCTCGAGGGGGGCAACGCGTGGCCCTTCCCAATGTAAACCCCCTCCCGAGGAGGGGGGTAGGGGGGTGGGCAACGTGTTTCAATCCCCCCGCCGCAATTTTCAATTTTCAATTTTTAATTCAACCGAAAGGAGATACCTATGTCATTATACAGTGAAAAAGTAATGGACCATTTCAGAAATCCCCGCAATGTCGGCGTCATCGAGGACGCGGACGGCGTGGGCGAAGTCGGCAATGCCAAGTGCGGCGACATCATGAAGATGTACATCAAGGTCGAAAACGACGTCATCGTGGACGTCAAATTCGAGACCTTCGGCTGCGGCAGCGCCATCGCTTCGAGCTCCATGGCGACGGAGATGATCAAGGGAAAGCCCATCAAGGAGGCCCTTCTTCTGACGAACAAAGCCGTGACCGAGGCCTTGGACGGCCTTCCCGCCTACAAGCTCCACTGCTCCGTGCTCGCCGAGGAGGCCGTGCAGGCGGCCGTCCGCGACTACTATCAGCGGCACAACATTCCCTACGACGAGAAGGATTTCCCCGCGCTCGACCATGAGCATCATGACGGGGGCGAAGCGTGATCGTCTCCACACGGGGGGAATACGCCCTTCGGCTGATGGCCGCGCTCGCGGGGAAGGAGGGATTTTCCTCCCTCAAGGACGTCGCTCTTGCCAACAATATCCCCCACAAGTACTCCGAAAACATCATGACCGCCCTCGCCAAGGCGGGCTTTCTCGAGGGCTCGCGGGGAAAGAACGGCGGGTACCGCCTGAGCCGCCGCCCCGAGGAATACTCCCTCGCCGAGATCCTCGAGGCCGTGGAGAGTTCCTTTGCGGCGACGAGCTGTCTCAAGGACGGCTCCTGTCCCCATGCCGACACCTGCCCCACCCTCCCCGTCTGGAAGGGCCTCGATGAGACGGTGCACGAATACCTCTCCCGCTTCACCCTGAAAGATCTGCTCTGATTTTTTTCATGAAAAAAGGTCCCGCACGGCCGCGGAACCTTTTTTTGTATGCCTTTTTATCAAACTTATCCTTCAAAGTAGCTTGCGCTGTCGAAACGGACTGTGAGGTCCAGAAATTCCCCGCCGCGCGAGACGGTGACGACGAGCGTGTCTCCCATGCGGACGGAGAGGAGGACGTTGGAGATCATGAAGCGGCGGGTGGCCTGAACGGTCTTTTCGCCGAGGGTGAGGGAGATGATGGTGTCCCCCACGTCCATGCCTGCCTCATAGGCCGCGCCGCCCCGCGTGACGCTCTTGGTCACGACCTTCTCGGAGATGAACGTCCTGCCCGAGAGGGGATCGAAGGCCGAATGGCTCTCCTCCGTCGCGACGGTGATGCCGAGGCGGGCCTGCTTCAAAGTCCCGCCGTTGGAGACGATGTTGCCCGCGACTGCGATGGCGTGGTTGATGGGAATGGCGTACCCGACGCCCTCGACGCCGTCCGCCTCGCTCCGCGCGTTGACGATGCCGACGAGTTCGCCCGCCGCATTGAAGAGCCCGCCGCCCGAATTTCCGTGATTGACGACGGCGTCGGTGCGGAGCTCGAGCATGTCGACTTCCCCGCTTCCGTCGATGGCGTCCATGGTGACGTATTCGGCGTCCACCGAGACGACGCCCTCCACGGCCGAAATGCCCCACGCCTCGGCGTTTCCCACGGCGTACACGCGATCGCCGACGAGGAGGCTGTCCGAATCGCCGATGACGGCCGCCTGCGCCGCACTTTCGAGGACGATCTCCCTGAAACTGCGCGTCTCGCCCTCCTCCGTCGTCAGAGTGCCGCTCCCGTCGACATGAATGACGGCGATGTCCTCGGCGGCCGAACCGCCCTCATAACTTCCCGTGAGCTTGCAAGTGGAGATCTCCCCGCCGTAGAGGTAGACTTCGATGGTACTGCAGATCTTCCGTGCCGTCTCGCTGTAGACGACGTGATAATTGGTGAGAATGTCGAGATCGCCCGTCGTTTCGTCGAGCGAGAGAATGACGCCCGAGCCCGCGCTCGCCGAATTTGACCTGTTGTAGGCGACAATGCTGACGGCGGAGAGCAAGCTCCGCTGAAGGTTTGCGCCGCTGTCGCCGAGATCGAGCCCCTTCAGGAAGGTGTAGTAATCGCCCGTGAAGGACCCGTCCGCGACGGCTTCCTCCCACATGCGGCGGTAGACGGAAACGGAGGTCTCCTGCGCGAGCCAATCGGCCTCGGTCCCTGCAAAGCCCTGCTCTACGGCGGCGTCATAGGGATAGTTGTCATCGGGCCGTCCGACGTCGAAAAGGCCGCACGACGAGAGGACAAGGGCGGCAGATAGCATGGAAGCGGCGATGAAGAAAGCCGCTGTTTTCTTTTTCATAGGATCCTTACCTCGAAAAGCAAGTTTTCCAATATTATAGCACATGAAAAATTATTATGCAAGGAAAAATGTTTTTATCCTGCGACAAGTCGGTCAAGTTTGTGTGAAAACGCCCCCAAAGGGGGAAGCCTTCCCTCGCTGCCCCTTTGCCTTTGCCCCCTCCATGAGGGTACCGTCCTTTCCCCCCTCCAATGGAGGGGTGGAGCGGCGCAATTCTGCTCAACAGCCCAGTGGGCTGTGAGCTGCGCCGCGACAGGAGCGCTGGCCTCGCCGACCGCCCGCACATTCTTTATCGCGTCAAAGGGCGGCACGAGCGGCACCGCCGCGAAGTACGGGCTTTGCGGCGGTCCCTGCCGCCGCAAAGTAGGGGGGTGGGCAACGATCTTCAATCATGCCCACCTCAGTCGCCTTTGGCGACAGCTCCTCCTTGGGAGGAGCCGAGTAAAACCCCTCTGTCTCGGCTACGCCTCGACATCTCCCCTATGAGGGGCGACAAGAGGGAAACGCGTATCCTGCCCCGCGCTCATCCTGAGGCGAAGCCGAAGGATCTCATAAACCTACGGACTTCGTTTGAGGGGATTCTTCACTGCGTTCAGAATGAGCGTTGCCGTACGGACTTCGTTTGAGGGGATTCTTCACTGCGTTCAGAATGAGCGTTGCCGTACGGACTTCGTTTGAGGGGATCCTTCCCCTTCGGCAAGCTCAGGGTCAGAATGAGCGGGAAAGAAAAAAGAAGCGAAAAATTGCTTCTTCGCTTCCCTTTTTTCTGTCAAAGGTCGTCCGCATCCTGCACAGGCCGCTCGCGCTCGTCTTCGGGTACGCCCGTATAACTGCCGAGTGGATCGTGAGAGTGCATGTCGGCCCCGTTTTCAAGCCGCTTCCCTCTGAATTTCTTCATCAGGAGCAGTCCTTGGCGCCTCTGCCGCAGGAACGCGTGTTCTTCGTGCTCTTCTGCGCGTTTTCGGTCTTCTGCGTCTTGGCATTCTGGGTCTTGTTGGTGGTCTTTTTCATAAATTCTCCTTTTTGAAGGGGAGATGGATCTCGACTTCACCCTGTGACGCTCCGCAAAGGGGACAGATGCTCCACGGCTCGCATGAGGTGTGCATATAGCCGCATTCACTGCAGATCCAAAGCATCGGCTTTTCGGCCTTGTAGAGGGAGCCGTCCTTGAACGCCTCGTAGAGGTAATTGAAGATAATGCGATGATTGCCTTCTACCATTGCCGTCTTTTCGAATTTGAGCGCGATTTGCCCAAACCCCTCTTCCCGTGCGATCTTTGCAAAGGAGGGGTAGAGATTTTCCGCCTCGTCCTGCTCGTCGATCGCCGCAAAGCGCAGGTTCTCCTCGATCGTTCCCGCATGGAAGGGGTAGCTGGCGTCAATATGAATATTGTCCTGACTGCCCGCATTCTGCAAGATGGTCTCAAAGAACACCTTTGCATGGTTCGTTTCGTTCTTGGCTATCGTGCGGATGGTGTCCGCGAGGACCTCATAGCCCTGTTTTGTCGCTTCCTTTGCCGTAAGTTGATACCGCATGCCCGCCTGACATTCCCCCGCGAAGCCGCGGGCGAGGTTCAGGAAGGTCTGCGTCTTGGTGAAATCCATATTCGCCTCCTCTTCGCAAACAGTTTGGACGGGAAAACGGCAGATTATACGCCGAGCAAAATTTTCCACTCGGCGTAATTTTCAGCTCTCATTTGCAGTCCGCTCATTCGCAGAGGAGGGTATATCCTTCCCGCACCACCGCGGCGGCTTCCTCGGGATCGGAGGGAACATAGTGTTTGACCTTCTCGCCGTCCACGTAGTACCATTTGCCCGATGCGAATGTCGCACTCTTCAGAGCGGGACACTTTCCGAAAGCATTCCCCCCGATTTTTTTCAGCGAACTCGGGAAGGACACGGAAGTGATCTCGCTTTTTCCATAGAATGCCGCACTCATGATCTGGATCGTGCCTTCCCTCACCGCGACCGCCTTCTTCGCGTCGCTGTTGGAAGCGATGAGATGCTTCCCGATGTAAAACGCACCGTCCGACCAATTTTCGGCCGCGCTGTAAACGGCGGTCCCGTCAAAGGCAGTGCTGTCAACGAAAAGCGTCGTTGTGTTCGGCAGCGTCACGGTCGCCAAGGCCGTACACCCTTCGAAACAAGCCATCCCCACAGACGTTACACTCTCGGGGATCGCGATGCTTTTCAGCGCGGTACAGCCGTTAAAGGCTCCTTCCCCGATCTTCTGGAGGCTCGCGGGAAGCGTGATCTTCTCAAGATACTTTGCCCCCTGAAACGCCTGATCGGGGATCTCCGTAACGGGCTTTCCTGCGTCCTCTGCGGGGATCTCGATCTCCGTGATACTGCTGTCGTCAAGGCGACTCTTGTCGAAATACACGTAATAGGCGACGATCGAATTGTCATTCCCGCGAATTCCGTCGAACTGCAAGGGGTCCTTCGGTCCGCCGCATGCGGCGAAAACCGCCATGACGCCAAGAGAAACGGCCGCTGTCAACAAAAGTGAGACGATCTTTTTTAATTTCATACTTACCCTCCATTGGTGATTTTACATTGATTATAGCAAAATCTAACTATAATGTCAATTAAAAATTGGTGTAATTACCGTTAAATTTTACGGTAAACTATTTTTATGGATATTGTAAAAAAGCTCAACGACATGCGGCTCAGGCGCAACATGAGCGTCTATCGTTTAGCAGAAATGTCGGGCCTGAACCAAAGCACGCTTGCCAATACATTTTCCCGCGGGATCGTGCCCTCGATCGAGAATCTCGGCGCGATGTGCGAGGCAATGGGCGTAACATTGGCGCAGTTCTTTTGCGACGAGGAGGAGAAAGATCTTTTGACGCCGCAGGAGAAAAAACTCATCGAGGCGTACAGACAGCTCACACCCGAAGTCAGGCAGGCGATCGTCGATCTGGCGTCGGCATGCTCGGATCTCCGCCCTTGACAAACCCCGCAATGTGTGCTATCATGAATTCGGAGGTCATTATGAAAAAACATTCGCGTGCAGTCACCGTCCTGCTCTGGACGCTCCTTATCCTCTTTTCGGCAGTTGCCGTCTTCCTCGGCGTGTGGTGGTTTGGCTTCACCTATCCCGCCTTTGACGGGGCCGCCGTGCGGGAGGCGCGCATTCCGGGGCTCGATTCGGGTCTCTCCCCGCAGGGGCTCTGCACCCTGCCCGAGGGCGGGGAATATGACTTCGCCATGAGCGGGTACATTTCGGGCGAGCCTTCCCGCGTCTACCTCATTCCCGCCGACCATGTCGCCAGCGATATCAAAGAGGTGGAACGCTTCGTCACCTTCACCGAGGGCGGCAAGGACGTCAAGACCCACTTCGGCGGCGTGGCCTGCTCGGACAATTACATGTACATCGCGAGCGGGAAGAAGATCAACCGCATCTCCCTTGACAAAGTTCTCACCGCAAACAACGGCGCAAAGGTGGAGATCGACGACTTCTTCGAGACGGATTTCCGCAGTAACGCCTACTGTTACATCTTCGACGGCGTCCTCTATGTGGGCGAATTCTACCGCCCCGGGAACTACGAGACGGATCCCTCCCATCACATGGACGTCGGCGGGAAGACAAATCATGCCTTCGTGTATGCCTACCCCATGGACGAGGAGAAGACGGGCGGGATCGCGGACACGGCGCCTTCAAAAGTCATCTCCGTGTGCGACGAAGTGCAGGGCATCGCCCTCGACGGACAGGCCGTCTATCTCTCCTGTTCCTACGGGCTCCCCGCTTCCCGCCTCAAGATATACGAAAACCGCCTCGATGACGAGACGGCTGAAACGTTTGAAGTCGGCGGGAAACAAGTTCCCCTCTACAAGTTGGAGGACAGGGCCGCGGACCTCACGATGCCCTGCATGAGCGAGGAGATCTGCCTCAAGGACGGCAAGTTATATGTGCTCTTCGAGTCGATGAGCAAGCAGTACCGCTGGGTCGTGCACAACAGGATCTCGGCTTTGATGTCCATCAAGGACCCCTTCGCCCTGCGCGTCAAGTGAATTTTGCGATCAGACAGCCCCTTCCGATCCCGCTTCGGCGGGATCTTTTTCGTCCTCTTTTTGGGGCGGGACCTCCTTGGGCGGGACCTCCTCGATCATCTTATCGAGCATGTACTCATAGATGGGTTGGGTGTGGAAGACCGCGCCCATGAAGTAGGAGACGGCCGCGCAGATGACGGCGGGAAGGAGGAAGGCGAATTGCCCCGTCAGTTCCACCGACATGATGATGCCCGTGATGGGCGCGCGGACGACGGTCATGAAGAAGGTCATCATGCCGAGCGCGACGAGAAGATCGGAGAGCGCGGGATCCATGCCCATTTTCACGAAGAGGAGGGCGAGGAGCTTTGCGAGCACCGCCCCCATCGCGAAGAAGGGAACGGACGCGCATGCGGGCAGGCACATGCCAAGGTTTGCGACCGTCGCGAGGAAGCGGACGGCGAAGAGGATCAGAAGCGCCGCCCAAAGGGGCAGGCCGAAGAGGCCGACTTCATCCGTCAGGACGGCAAAGATGAGTTCCCTGCCGCTCCCCATCGCAAAGGCGGTGAGAAGGCCCAGCCCGCCCGCAAGGAGGAAAGGAATGACGTACCGCCCTACGCCCTTCCAGAAGGTGAGTTTGGCAAACACGCGGTACATCGCGACGAAGATGTGGTAAAAGCAGACGGCCGCAAAGGAGACGACAAGGGCCATCAGGAGGACAAAGGCGTAGAAGAGCAGTCCTGTTTCTTCGGGGAAGACAAAGCCCGCGAGGAAGGGTCCGACCTCCATTCCCATCGCGAGGAGGAGCAGATTTCGCACGATGACGGCGAAGATCACCGAGGAGAAGGAGCAGACGAACACCTCGGGGGTGAACTTTTTGTGCGCCTCCTCATAGGCGAAGATGATGCCCGAGAGAGGCGCGTTGAGCGCGACCGCAAGGCCCGCCGAACCGCCGCTCGTGATGGAGTAGCGGCTGTCGTCTTTGCGCGTCATCGCGTCCGTCGCCTGCCCGCACGCGCCGCCGATCATGAGGCTCGGCCCCTCCGATCCGCCCGACAGCCCCATGAAGACGAGGAAGAGGGAGGTTGCGAACATTCCCGCCAAGGCCTCGTACCATTTGAAATGGTACAGCCCCTGCGCCGCGCCCTCAACCTGCGAAAAGCCCGTGCCGCGCAGGGCGGGCAGGAACTTCAGAATGCCGCCGACGACGATCCCGCCGAGAAAGAGGGCGACGAAGAGGAGCGGAAGGAAGGCGGGATTGTTGCGGAAGAAGGCAAAGTAGTTCTGCGAAAAGGCTTCGCCGCCCTCGAACAGCACGTTGAAGAGGGTGACGACGACGCCCGCAAACAGTCCTGTGAACGCCCCGACGCCGATAATGCGGAGAAAGTACGCCGCCTTATCACTGATCTTCTTGATTTTTGTTTTCATCTGTATCTACCTCTTTTTTCAAAGATCGTATCAAATTTCGTCCCCCCACCCGCCACCACGCTCTCCGCGTCATCCCGAGCCGTCGCCGTAGGCGGCGTGTCGAGGGATCCCGAAAAACGAAGTCTGCACTTCCCTCCTCGGGATTCTTCGCTTCGCTCAGAATGACGCGAAAAGGGAGGCTTTCTCGCTGCCCCTTTTAGGGGAAGTCCCCCATAGGGGGAAAGGGGTTAAAACCCCTCTGTCACTCACTTCGTTCGTGACACTGTCTCGGGCGGTTAGATTCCCGCCCTCGGTCACCGTTCGCGCGGGATAATGCGCTCACTCACCGCAAAACGCAGCGCACAGCACACTGTGCTGATGCGCAAGAATTGCGTTTTGCGACCTAAGAGGGGCGACAAGAGGACTTCGTTTAAGGGGATTCTTCGCTCCGCTCTGAATGACGCAATCGGAACGACACCCCTTCCGTCACTTCGTGACACCCACCCCTCGAGGGGCGACAAGAGGACTTCGTTTAAGGGGATTCTTCGCCTGCGGCTCAGAATGAGCGGGAGGTCAGAATGAGCGGAGGGCTCAGAGTGAGCGTTTATCACCCCTCGAATTGGGCTTCGTAGAGTTCGCGGTAGAAGCCGCCACGCGCGAGGAGCTGTTCATGCGTGCCCTGCTCGACGATGTTCCCCTCCCTCATCACGAGAATAAGGTCGGCGTTTTTGATCGTCGAGAGCCTGTGCGCGACAATGAAGCTCGTCCTCCCCTCCATGAGCTTTCGGAAGGCGTCCTGTACCAAAAGTTCCGTGCGCGTGTCGATATTCGACGTCGCCTCGTCGAGAATGAGCATGGGCGGGCGGCAAAGCATGACCCGCGCGATGCAGAGAAGCTGTTTTTGCCCTTCGGAGAGCGTCCCTTCCTCCCCGAGCACGGTGTCGTACCCTTTCGGAAGGCGCATGATAAAGCCGTGCGCGTGGGCGGCGATGGCGGCGTTGATCATGTCCTGTTCCGAACAGGAAGGGTTGCCCATGCAGAGATTTTCGCGCACGGTCGCCGTCTTCAGCCATGTCTCCTGCAGTACCATGCCGTAATTTTCGCGGAGCGACCGCCGCGTGATCGTGCGAATGTCCTGCCCGTCCACGAAGATCGCTCCCCCGTCGACGTCATAGAAGCGCATGAGGAGGTTGATGAGCGTCGTCTTTCCGCAACCCGTGGGGCCGACGATCGCGATGCGCTTGCCCGCGGGCACGTCGATGTTCATGTCGCGGATGAGCGGCCTGATCGCGGTGTACGAAAAGTCCACATGCTCGGCCCTCACCTCCCCCTTGACGTCCCCGAGGGCGGGAAGACCCTCATCGGAGGGCTCTTCTGGCTCCTCGATGAGCGCAAAGAGCCGCGCGGCGCAGGCGAGCGCATTCTGAAATTCGGCGATGACCTCGGAGATCTCGTTGAAGGGCTTGGTGTATTGGTTGGAATAGGAGAGAAACGTCGTCAGATCGCCCGCCGTGAAGGGGGCGGCCGTGCCCGCCGTCGCGATGGCAAGGAGGGCGCCGACGAGGGCGACGAGGGCGTAGACGACGGAGTTCACAAAGCGCGTGACGGGGTTGGTCGTCGAGGAGAGGAAGATCGCGGAGAGCGATTTTTTGCGCAGGTTCTCATTGAGGACGCCGAAGGTCTCTTCGTTCTCGTCCTCGTGGGTGTAGGCCTTGACGACCTTCAATCCCGCGATCATCTCGTCGGCGAAGGCCGTCTGCTCGGCCCTTGCCTCGGCCTGTGCGCGGAACATCTTATAAGTGCGCGAGGCGATGAACCTTGCCGCGACGAGGGAGAGCGGGGTGACGATGAGGACGACGAGGGCGACTTCCCACCGCATAACGAACATGACGATGAGCACGCCGAAAATGGTCGCAAAGCCCGTGAACAGCTGGGTAAATCCGAGGAGTAGTCCGTCCGAAAACTGCTCGGCGTCGGACAGAATGACGGAGGAGACGTCCCCGTAGGCGCGGTTGTCGATGTAGCGCAGGGGCAGGGAGCCGATCTTTCTGAAGGCGTCCCTGCGGAGGGAGGCGAGGACGTGGTAGGCGATGCGGTTGTTCGCAAGGGAGAGGACGAATTGGCCGATGACCGTCGCCCCGATGCACACGCCGATGACGGCGAAGAGGCGGTACAGGCGGCCGAAATCGACATTGTCCTGCCCGAGAATGCCGTCGATGGCCTTGCCGACGAAGTAGGGCGCCATGATCTGCCCCGCAACGGAGAGAATGGCCGCCGCCATCGTCAGAACGAGCCACGGCGCGTAGGGTTTGAGACGAATGAGGATCTTTTTCAACACAGAGGGCTGTTTCATGCTTCCCCACCTCCCTGTGAAGCGTCGATCTCGCGGTAGAGGCCGCACGTCTTCAGAAGTTCCTCATGGGTTCCGATCCCCGCGATCCTGCCCTCGTCGAGCACGACGATCTTGTCGGCGTGGCGGACGGAAGCCGTGCGCTGGGAGACGATGAAGGTCGTACAGCCGACCGAGCGGAGCGCGGCGCGGAGGCGGGCGTCCGTCGCATAGTCGAGGGCGGAGAAGCTGTCGTCGAGAATGAGGATCTCGGGCCTTCGCACGAGGGCGCGGGCGATCGCGAGCCGTTGCCGCTGTCCGCCCGAGAGATTTTTGCCCTCCTGCACGATCTCGCCGTCGAGGCCCCCTTTGGCGGCGACAACGTCGTCTGCCTGCGCGACGCCGACCGCCCACAGAAGGTCCTCCTCCGCGGCCGCGCCGTTCCCCCAGAGGAGGTTGGAGCGGATGGTGCCCTGAAAGATGAGCGTCTTCTGCGGGACGACGGCGACGATACTGCGCAAAGTTTCCTTGGGGATCGCGTCAACGTTCACGCCGCCCACCTTCACACACCCTTTTTCGGCCCTGTAAAAGCGGGGAATGAGGCTGACGAGGGTGCTCTTGCCCGAGCCTGTGCCACCGAGAATGCCGACGGTCTCCCCCTTCCCCGCCGAAAAGGCGATGTCCGACAGCGCGGGCGCCCCGCCGCCGCGGTAGGTGAAGGTGACGTTCTCAAATTCCACCGCCCCGTCGCCGTGCGCCTCCTCTGCGGGGAGAAAGCTGTCGGGCTCGGCGGGCAAATCGAGGACTTCCCCGATCCTGCGGACGGAGGAGACGGCCTTTGCGACGATGTAGATGAAGTTGGCGAGCTTGACGAGCTCGGTCAGGATAATTGTGATATAGAAATAGAGCGCAATGACGTCGCCCTGCGCAAGGGCGCCGATGCTGACCCTGACGCCGCCGACGAAGACGAGCAGAATGACGGCGAGATTGACGAGGCAGAAGGTGACGGGGTTGGTGATGGCCGAGATGCGTCCCGCCCGCTTCTGTGCGGCGCAGAGGTCCTCGTTGCGGCCGTCAAAGAGGGCCAACTCCTCCCCTTCATGGCAGAAGGCGCGGATGACGCGCACGCCCTGTAAATTTTCACGGACGGAGAGGTTGACGCCGTCGAGCTTCTCCTGCACTCTCTTATAGAGGGGGGCCGTCGCCGCCATGACGCCGACGATGACGGCCGCCAAAACGGGAATGAGCCCGAGAAAGACGAACCCCGCATACACGTCCACCGTGAAGGCCATGGCCGCCGCCCCGAAGACGATGATGGGCGAGCGCAGAAGGAGGCGCAGGGTGTGGTTGACCCCCGCCTGTACCTGATTGATGTCGCTCGTCATGAGCGTGATCATCTGCGACGTGCCGACGAGGTCAATGTCCTCGTAGGAGAGCGACTGGAGCTTCGCAAAGAGCATGCTCCGCATCGAAGCCGAGGTCCCGACGGCCGCCTTTGCCGCAAAGTACTGCGCCGTGAGCGCAAAGGCCAGCCCCGCCGCCCCGAAGGCGACGAGGACCAACATGCCGTGGACGATGTACATCTTGTCCCCCGTCGCAATGCCGACGTCGACGATGTGCGCGACGACAAGGGGCACGATGAGTTCCATGCACGCCTCGAAGAGCTTGAACAGGGGCGACAGGATCGCCTCTTTTTTATAGGATTTGAGACATTTCCAGAGGTATTTCAATGTCCCCTCCTTTGCCGCGGCCTGCGGAAGGGCCGCCTTTTCATATTCTCACCGCAAAGAGATACACATAGTACGCCGCAAACATCAGAAGCATCACGGCTCCCGACGCGCGGCCGATCTTTTCCTTCCCGAGAAAGGCGCACAGGTAGAGGACGAGCGCGGCAAGCAGGGCGGCAAGGGCGTCGATGAGCGTGTCATTGAGGTCGAAGGCGAGCGGGTAGAAGAGGGACGCAATGCCCGCCACGAAGAGAATGTTGAAGATGTTGCTCCCGATGATATTCCCGACGGCGATGTCCGTCTCCCCCTTCGCCGCTGCGACGACGGAAGTGACGAGCTCGGGCAGGGAAGTCCCGATCGCGATGACCGTGAGGCCGATGACGTCCTGCGGTGCGCCGAAGAACTCGGCGATGTACTTTGCCCCGTCCACGAGGAGGGTCCCCCCGCCGACGACCATGCCGAGGCCGACGAGGGTGAGGAGAATGAGAAACCACAGCTTCTCCTTCATTCTGTCCAGCCATGCGCCGAAGCCCTTCTTCGGCTCTTCCTTGGGGGCCGCGGGGGCCTCAGAAGATGCGGGGGCGCGCTTGGCGTTTCTGAAGAGGAGAAACATGTACACCGCGAATACGGCGAGGAAGATGAGCCCGTCCCACCACTCGAGCGCCCTTCCCCAAATGCCGAGGCCGATGAGGAGGAAGGAGGCGAGAAGGAGCACGGGAATGTCCAGCCGCAGGGAATTTTTCTGTACGGGCAGGGGGCGGAAGAGCGCCGAACAGCCGAGGATCAGCAGGATATTGGCGATGTTACTACCGATGACGTTGCCCGTCGAGAAGTCGGGGAGCCTCTGCACGGCCGAGGCGACGGAGACGCAGAGTTCGGGCGCGCTCGTCCCGAAGGCGATGACGGTGAGGCCGATGACGAGGGGAGAGACATTGCACTTTTCGGCAATGCCCGCCGCGCCGTCGACAAACCAGTCCGCCCCCTTGATGAGGAGCACGAATCCGAGAATCATGAGAAAGATCCAGAGATACAGCATACCTTGTCCCCTTGTAATAAACTTGCTCCCGCCCTATCCGACGAGACCCTCGATGAGGATCTTCAGCCCGATCGCGATGAGAATGACGCCGCCGAGAAGCTGGGCCTTGTCGGAAAATTTATCCCCCGCCTTCCGCCCGATGAGGACGGCCGCAACACTCAAAAGGAAGGTGACCGCCCCGATGACGAGGGCGCAGAGGACGGCGTGGAAGGGCAGACCCTTGTCCGTCTGGGCGGCAACGAAGGTCACCCCG
The DNA here is from genome assembly GCA_947625595.1 of uncultured Clostridia bacterium. Taxonomy (GTDB): domain Bacteria; phylum Bacillota; class Clostridia; order Christensenellales; family Borkfalkiaceae; genus Gallimonas. Next base: position 1,161 of record CANQOX010000023.1, on the reverse strand, counting down.
ACGGCGAGCGCGTCAATGGCCGTTGCGACGGCCTGCAGGAGGAGTTTCCCGATGCCCGCCGCCCTCTGGCTCTTCCCGTCCGCCTCGGCGTTTTGGGCGTCCTGTCCCCTCTTTTTCCTCTCCATGAAGAAATCAAAGATCATCTTTCCGCCGAGGAAGGCGAGAATGGCAAAGGAGAGCCACGGGGCGATTTTTTGGACGACGGAGGCGAAGATCGAGCCGAAGTAGTACCCGAGGACGGGCATCAGAAACTGAAACCCGCCGAACAGGACCGCGATGAGAATGACTTTCCACCACTTCATCTTCGGTTCGGTCATTCCGTCCGTCAATCCGACGGCAAATGCGTCCATCGACAGACCGACGCCGATGAGCAGGATCTCCCAGACCGCCATATGTTCTCCTTTTGGAAATATTCTATGCCGAGGGGGAACCGAAAAAAAAGACTTATACGCGAAAAGGCCGCGCATAAGTCTCGTCGTTTCATGAAATACCCGCGGGATCGTCCGCACTCTGTGGATATGACCGCCCTTTCGGGCCGACTACTCCCCTATGACGGCTTCGATTGTATCATATCTATGAAATGATGTCAAGAATTTTTCGGCAGGAGGGCGAGAATTTCGCGGGCGCGTTTGAGGGAAACGGGCGCGGTCGCGGGCGAACAGTCCTCCGTCCGCTCGACCTCCCCCTCCGCCGTCCCGCCGCCGAGGGGCACGAGGACCCTGTCGCCCGCCTTCACGGCAAAGGGAGCGATGAACCACATGGGGACCTCCCCCACGCGGACCTTTGCGAATGTGTAAATTGTACCGTCGGCGATCACCCCGCCTGAAAGAGAATGGATCATAGATGAATTGAAAATGAAAAATTAAAAATTAACAATTGCGGCGAAGGGGAGCGTCTTCCCTTGTCGCCCCTTTTAGGGGAGATGTCACGAACGTAGTGAGTGACAGAGGGGTTTTGAAACCCCTTTCCCCTCGCAAGCTCGGGGACTTCCCCTACAGGGGCAGCGAGAGTATAAAACGCTCATTCTGAGGGCAAAGCCCGAAGAATCCCCTCAAACGAAGTCCGTAAGTCAGTGAATTGTCACATGAAGTGCAACATATTTTCAAACAGAAGTTGTGGGGAAAGGAAGTTAAGGATTTTTTGGGGGCGGTTGTTGATGAG
>CANQOX010000022.1 GCA_947625595.1 uncultured Clostridia bacterium | reverse complement strand
AACTTTTCGGCTTTCTTCAAGTCCTCAATAAGTGCGGGGAACAGCTCGTCGCCGAGGGGGAAATATTGAATTGCCGTTCCGAAGTAGAGGCGGGACGCGGAAAGTTTTGTAAGAGAAACCGCCTGCGAATATACGAGTCCGTCCTGCTCTTTTAAGGCGAGAAGTTCTGCCGAATCGTCTTTTCCCGTTCTTTCCGATTTTGCTCGTTCTACATTTTTTCGCTGTTTGCGGTTGAGCTTTCTATCATAAAACATAAAGTAGAGCATAAACCCGATGATGGGAATGAGCAACACGAAAAACAGCCACGGGAGCTTATAATCGGGGTTATCGTTCCGTGCGATAATGCTGATCGCAACGCCCACTTGTGTTGCGACGACGGCAAAATAGAAGTAGGGAACATAGATCGTGATAAGGCTGAGTACCGCGATCACGGCGGCGATTTCAAAGAAGATAAGGAGAATATTCAAGATATAACGGAGAGGAATGTACGATACGACTCTCTCCTTTTTTACTCCGTTTTCTATCACTTCGATCGTCTTTTTCATTTGAACTCTCCCGGAAAATGAGCCGCCGCCCGCAGGCGGCGGAAATATCCTTTATAACGATTTGCCGAAATTCTCTATTTCACTTTGAATGGCGTCCATGAGCGCAGAAACTTTTTTACATTCGCTTTCGCCGCAAAAAACGATGCTCGAAATGGTTGTTACCCCTTTGAAAGAGGAAATTGCAATTTGAAAATACGGAGCTTTCTGCACACCGCTGTAACCCACGGCGTTTACGACTTCCGCACCGTCGAAATAGAGCCGAGTTTCATCGAGTTTTCCCAAATTCGTGTAGTCCACGAAAGGCGAAGTGTTCAAGCCGCCGTAGGTTTTCAAAAACTTTTCAAGCGTTGACTTTTTGTACTTTTCGACGAGCAACATCGGTCCCGCAATGTCGTTTCCCGATTTCTTTTGTTCGTTCATCAGACGGGAAGTGTCTTTCAAGCATTCCGCAAAGCTCATTCCTTTTTTGATTTTGAGGTTGAGGTCGAGCGTCCCCGTTAAGTTTCCGACGCCCGTATTTCCTTTCGCATATTTTCTCAAATCGACGTTGCAGGGGATGTTGATTTTCTCCCGTCCGTAAAGATCGGAAATGGCGCGTGCAAAGGCTGTCATAAAAACGTCGTTTAACGTCGCGCCCTGCGCCTTTGCTTTTTTGTGTGTGCGTTCCATAATATCTTTATCGAGTTCGCGCTCGATAATATACAGTCGCTCGCTTTCAGTCTTTTCGTAAATAGGTTTATTCTTATATTTCTTCAAGACGGACACAAGCATTTTCAGCATAGAGGGCTTTTTGACATTTACAAACAGCGCGGAAAAGTCCCTGTTCATAAGAAAGCCGCAGCCTTCTTTCCCGTTATAGAGATTGCAGAGGATATAGATAAGCTGTTTGAAACCGCTTCCGTCCGTTAAAAGATGGCTCGCCGTAATAAACAGCGCACTTCCGCAAAGGGTAAACTTTATCAACTGCTTGCCCGTGTCGAGCGACTCCGTAAGAAGTTTGTCTTTCTCCCCGGAATCGGAAACGGCAAGCAAAGTTTTTGCCGAAATATCGGTTTCATAAAAGGTATTGTCCTCGAAGCGGTAGGCGCATTTGAGAAGCGGGAAAACGGCAATAAGTTTGTCGATCGCAGTTGCAAGACGCTCCGCAGAAAGAGGGCTTGAAAACTCTATTTTTTCATGGATAAACGGCTCGTGATACTTCGTATTGATATATTGCATCAAGTCGAGCGGTTGCGCTTTGTAACTTTTCATAGTGACCTCCTATCTACATTTTAATTATAAATGATTTTCACTCAAAACACCACAACATATATCCCGATTTCTGTTGGTTTCTGAAAAGTTTTTCGGAAAGAAACGGACGAAGCCTATTTTATAATTGTGTTTTGCGGCGAAATATGGTACAATACAAAAGAGGTGCGTATCATGAACAAATCCGAAGCCAAATTCCATAACACCGCCGTAAAAATGGACGACGCGCTCGTCCTGCTACTCGAACAAAAAGAGTTTTCCGATATTTCCATTATGGATATATGCGAAAAGGCGGGCGTCAACCGCTCCACCTTCTACGCGCATTATGATAATTTGTACGATTTATTAAAAGAAACGCAAGAGCGCGCCGTTTCGGAATTTTTCGTGTCCTTCGGTGCCTCCTTCGGTGCGGCAGATTTCTCCAAAATGACGGCTGATGAACTTATTTTCATTTCGCCGCAATACCTTGTGCCGTATCTTACCTTTGTCAAGAAGAATCGGCGGCTATACGAAGTCTACAACAATTCGGGCGCGTTTCAAATCGGGGAAATGGATAAACAACTCATCGAAAACATCTTTGTCCCGATCTATGCGAAAAACGGCGTGACGGACAAAAAAATCGTGGAATATATGTCGCACTACTTCATCAGCGGCGTCACCGCCATTACAATGGAATGGGTGAAGCGCGGGTGCGAGGACGATATTCTGTTCATCTGCGAAGTCATTTCCATCTGCGTGCGCCCCTCGATGAAAGCCCCTTTGAAATAAAGAACATGAAAAAACTTCTCGAATTTCTCAAAAAGCCACCGCTGTGGTTTTTGATTGTCCTCGCCTTTATCGGGATTGGCGCGACGGTGGGCGGAACGCTGTTTCTCACGCAGGAGAGCCTGTCCGCATACGTTGTGGTGGGCTATGCTTTCCTCGGCGTGATGTGCGTTTCCGTCGGCTACTGCATTTACGGTTTTATCAAGATGTTCCCCGATTGGAACGAGCGTGTTTTGAAACGGGCTGAAAATAAGCCGTTTTGGAACAAACTTTTCACCGAATATGGTTTCCGCACGATTTTGTTTTCTATCGGCTCGTTTGCAATCAATCTTGCATTCGCCGTCTATAACGGCTCGGTTGCGATAGTCATAAGCTCGGTTTGGTTCGGCGCGCTTGCCGCCTACTATGTGCTTTTGATCGTGCTTCGCGGGATCATTCTTGTCTATCACGTTTTCCGCAGGAAAGCCGTCAAAGCGGGGCAAACGGAAGATACGACCGAGCGGAAAGATACCCGCATTTACAGCGTTTGCGGTGTAGTTTTGCTCCTGCTCCCGATCGCGCTTTCGTTCGCCATTTTGCAGATGGTACGGGCAAATGATTCGTTTGTCCATACGGGCATTACGATATACGCCTATGCGATTTACGCCTTTTATAAAATCATCGTGTCGATCTATAACTTCGTCAAGACACGGCGAAGCAGTGAGATGACCGTGCGGGCGGCAAAGAATATCAACCTTGCAGACGCTTTTGTTTCCATTCTCGCCTTGCAGACGGCAATGTTTCGGGAGTTTGACACGGCGGGCGATTTTGTCAACATCGCAAGGATGAACGCCGTAACAGGTGCGATCGTCTGCGCCCTTACCGCCGCGCTTGGTATTTTTATGATCTTCATTGCCGCAAAAAAGATAAAACGGAGAACAGAGCATGAAGAACGCAGTATTAAATGATATGGAAATTCGCATCGAACACGCGCTTTTTGGGCTTATGAGCGAACGCGATTACAGACAGATCGGCGTTACGGATATTGCCGAAGCCGCAGGTATCGGCAGAGCAACTTTCTACCGTTATTTCAAGCGCAAGGAAGATGTGATAGCGGCATATTTCACGCGCAACGCGGAAGCGTTCGGACTGCAAAATTGCCCGAAATGCAAAGAGGATCATGCTCAAATCGTCCGAGCCGTTCTCGAAACTGTCTATGCAGAAAAAGAGCGTTTTGCGCTTATACGGCAGGCACACTTGGAATATCTCTTTCTTGATTTTCTCAATCGGCAAACAGGGGAAGCGTTCAAAGACGCCGACGGGCACACCTCGTATGAGGCGCACCTTTTCGCGGGTGCGATCTTCAATGTCTGCATGGCTTGGCTCGACGGCGGCTGTGCAGAACCGCTCGACGAGGTTACGAGGGTATTGACCGAGCCGATAAACATTTCCGATTGAAAGTAGCGAAAACAGCGGGGAACGTGTTCCTCGCTGTTTTCGTTGCCCTTGTCCGAAAGTGTATTCCGATATAAAATTAAGATTTTTCTGATTCCCTATGGAATACACACGGGAGTGCGTCTTTTTTTGTGTGTTAGTGTTTACTTACTTGAGAATCTTCGACACAGCGCCGGAACCGACCGTTCTGCCGCCTTCACGGATAGCGAAGCGGAGACCTTCCTCGATCGCGACGGGCTTGATGAGCTCGACTTTGATCGTGACGTGGTCACCGGGCATGACCATCTCGACCCCTTCGGGAAGCTCGATGGAACCCGTGACGTCCGTCGTTCTGATGAAGAACTGGGGACGATAGTGGTTGAAGAATGCGGTGTGACGGCCGCCCTCATCCTTGGTCAAAACGTACACCTGCGCCTCAAATCTTGTCGCGGTGGGAACGGTGCCGGGCTTGGCAATGACCTGCCCTTTCTCGATGTCCGTACGGTTGATACCGCGGAGCAGCGCGCCGACGTTATCGCCCGCCATCGCTTCGTCGAGCGACTTGTGGAACATTTCGAGACCCGTGATGACGGTGGACTTGGGTTTGTCGATGAGACCGACGATCTCTGCGGGATCGCCGACGTGGGCAACGCCTCTCTCGACACGGCCCGTAGCGACGGTGCCGCGGCCCGAGATCGTGAAGACGTCCTCGACGGGAAGAAGGAAAGGCTTCTGGTCGTCCCTTTGAGGGGTGGGGATATAGCTGTCAACGGCGTCCATCAGCTCGAGCACGCACTGGCACTCGGGAGCCGCAAGGATCTCCTCGTTGGAAGCGCCGCTGGTCGCCTTCTCGAGAGCCTTGAGCGCGGAACCCTTGATGATCGGGATGTCGTCGCCGGGGAAGTCGTAGCTGGAAAGCAGCTCTCTGATCTCCATCTCGACGAGGTCGAGGAGTTCGGGGTCGTCCATCTGATCGGTCTTGTTGAGGAAGACGATGATGTAGGGCACGCCGACCTGACGGGCGAGCAGGATGTGCTCACGGGTCTGGGGCATGGGACCGTCGGTCGCAGCAACGACAAGGATCGCGCCATCCATCTGGGCGGCGCCCGTGATCATGTTCTTGACGTAGTCGGCGTGGCCGGGGCAGTCAACGTGTGCATAGTGACGCTTGTCCGTCTCGTACTCGACGTGCGCGGTGTTGATCGTGATACCGCGGGCCTTCTCTTCGGGCGCCTTGTCGATCTCGTCGTAGCGCATCTTCTTCGCCTGACCTTTGCACGCCATAACCATGGTGATAGCTGCGGTCAAAGTGGTCTTGCCGTGGTCAACATGCCCGATGGTACCGATGTTGACGTGCGGCTTGCTTCTGTCGAACTTTGCTTTTGCCATTTTGATGTTCTCCTTAAATTTTTTATTTTTTGATAACTTTCTCCCCTTTTTACGGGGGAAACGCAGCTATCTATCAATCATTGATATTAAGCTGGGTCGCTTATCGCCTACTATTATAACCGATACGAAGAAATTTTGCAATCGTTTATGGAAAAATTTTGCAAAAATTTATCCGTTTCGGCCCGATGAGAGGCCGAAGACCGTCAATCAGTGGGTCTCGTGGCTCTCTCGCGGATGATTTTCTCCGCGATCGAGCGGGGAACTTCATAGTAATGGTCGAACTGCATGGTGAACTGGCCCCTGCCCTGCGTACGGGAACGAAGCTCCGTCGCATAGCCGAACATCTCGGAGAGCGGGATCTCGGCGTCGATGATCTTCGCGCCGTTCCTATCGTCCGTCGAGGTGATGACGCCGCGGCGGGAAGAGACGTTGCCCATGATGTCGCCGAAGTAGTCCTCGGGCGTGATGATCTGCACCTTCATGATGGGCTCGAGAAGGACGGGTTTTGCCTTCTCCAATCCGTTCTTGAAGGCCATGGAGCCTGCGATCTTGAAGGCCATTTCGGAGGAGTCGACCTCGTGGTAGCTTCCGTCGTAGACCTGAACTTTGAAGTCCACGACCTCATAGCCCGCGAGGAAACCGTTCTTCGCGGCCTCCTGAATGCCCTTGTCGATGGCGGGAATGAATTCCTTGGGAATGGAGCCGCCGACGGTGACGTCCTCGAAGGAGTAGCCCGCGCCCGGTTCCGCAGGAATGAGGTGGATCTTGCAGTGGCCGTACTGGCCCTTGCCGCCCGTCTGCCTCTTATACATGCCCTCTGCGTCCACGGTGTTCCTGAAGGTCTCGCGGTAGGCGACCTGCGGGGCGCCGACGTTGGCTTCGACGTGGAACTCGCGGAGGAGCCTGTCCACGATGATGTCGAGGTGAAGCTCGCCCATGCCCGCGATGATGGTCTGGCCCGTCTCCTTGTCGGTGTACGTCTTGAAGGTGGGATCCTCCTCGGCAAGTTTTGCGAGGGCGATAGCCATCTTCTCCTGTCCTGCCTTGGTCTTGGGCTCAAGGCTCAACTGAATGACGGGATCGGGGAACTCCATCTTCTCGAGAATGATGGGGTGCTTTTCGTCGCAGAGCGTGTCGCCCGTCGTCGTGTTCTTGAGGCCGACGATCGCGCAGATGTCGCCCGAATAAATCTCGGTGATGTCCTTGCGCTCGTTCGCGTGCATCTGGACGAGACGCCCGACGCGCTCCTTCTTGTCCTTCGTCGAATTGTAGACATAGGAGCCCGCCTCGAGCACGCCCGAGTAGCAACGGAAGTACGCGAGGGAGCCGACGAAGGGATCCGTCGCGATCTTGAATGCGAGGCCTGCGAAGGGTTCGTCGTCCGAAGTTTTCCTCTCCTCCTCCTCGCCCGTGTCGGGATTGGTGCCCTTGACGTGGTCCACGTCGATGGGGCTGGGAAGGAAGTGAATGACGGCGTCGAGCAGGAACTGGACGCCCTTATTCTTATAGGAAGAGCCGCAGAGCATGGGGACGGCTTCGAGGCGAAGGCATCTCTCGCGCAGACCTGCGATGATCTCGTCTACGGAGAGGTCGCCCTCGTCGAGGTACTTCTCCATGAGTTCGTCGTTGGCCGAAGCGGCCTCCTCGACGAGCTTGAAGCGGTACTGCTTCGCGAGGTCCATCATGTCGGCGGGAATGGGCTCCTTGCGGAAGTCCTTGCCGAGATCGTCATAGTAGACCTCCGCCTCCATGCGGATGAGGTCAATGATGCCGCGGAAATTCATCTCCTTGCCGATGGGAAGCTCGACAGGGACGGGATTTGCGCCCAATCTCTCGCGGATCATTGTCTCCACGCGGAAGAAATCCGCGCCGTTGATGTCCATCTTGTTGACATAGGCGATGCGGGGAACTTTGTAGGTGTCGGCCTGTCTCCAGACGGTCTCGGACTGTGGCTCGACGCCGCCCTTCGCGCAGAAGGTCGCGATCGTCCCGTCAAGGACGCGCAGAGACCGCTCCACCTCCACGGTAAAGTCGACGTGCCCGGGGGTATCGATGATGTTGAAGCGATACCCTTTCCAGATACAGGTGGTAGCTGCGGAAGTGATGGTGATGCCGCGCTCCTGCTCCTGTACCATCCAGTCCATGGTCGCCGCGCCCTCGTGGACTTCGCCGATCTTGTGCGTTTTGCCTGTATAGAACAGAATACGCTCCGTCGTCGTGGTCTTGCCGGCATCGATGTGGGCCATGATGCCGAAATTTCTCGTGTGTTTTAAGTCGTATTCTCTTGCCATAGACTACCTCATCAGAAGCGGAAGTGGGCGAACGCCTTGTTCGCTTCCGCCATTCTGTGCGTATCCTCCTTCTTCTTCACAGAGCCGCCTGTATTGTTGTAGGCGTCCATGAGTTCGGCAGCGAGCTTTTTGCTCATTTCGCGCTCACTGCGCTTCCGCGTGTTCTGCACGAGCCAGCGGATGGCAAGCGTCTGACGGCGTTCGGGTCTGATCTCGACGGGGACCTGATAGTTGGCGCCGCCGACACGCCTTGCCTTGACCTCGACCATGGGGGTCACATTGGCAAGCGCCTGCGTAAACACCTCAAGGGGGTCTTTGCCGAGCTTCTCGCCGACAGTCTTGAAGGCGTCATAAACGATGGTCTGCGCGACGCTCTTTTCGCCGTCGAGCATGATCTGGTTGATGAGCTTGGTGACGACCTTGCTCCCGTATAAAGGATCGGGAAGGACGTCTCTCTTGGGAACTTTGCCTCTTCTGGGCATGGTATTATCCTCCTTTTTTGATTTTGAAGCGGCTTTCCACCGCACTGGGGTTTCCCCTCTTCGTTAAGCTATCGCTTGCCCTCTACAATAATATAACGCAATCGGGTAGCGAACCTTCTCCCCCGCCCGTAGCGGGGAATACTGCCTACTTTGATCGGGGCACCTTAAGAGATATTCCGAAAAGTAGGGACAATGTGACGGCAAAACGAAAACGCGTGACTTACTTGGGGCGTTTCGCGCCGTACTTGCTGCGGGCCTGTTTCCGCTTCGCAACGCCTGCCGTATCGAGGGCGCCGCGGATGATGTGATACCGCACGCCGGGCAGGTCCTTGACTCTTCCGCCGCGGATGAGAACGGAGCTGTGCTCCTGCAGATTGTGACCTTCGCCGGGAATGTAGACGGTACCTTCCTGCTTGTTGGTCAATCTCACCCTCGCGATCTTCCGAAGGGCCGAATTGGGCTTCTTGGGGGAAGTCGTCGTCACGGAAAGGCACACGCCGCGTTTCTGCGGGCAGCTGTCGAGGATGGGGCTCTTCGATTTGAATGCTTCCCTCTCGCGGCCTTTCTTGATGAGCTGGTTGATTGTGGGCATTTCTTACCTCCTTGTCTTATTTTCGGAATATCCTCAAAATCTTTCGATCCGAGAAACGGTTTGATGTCATTCGGCATGCCGAAAAAGCGCCGAATTACAGACAAACGTTATTTTATCAAAGTTATGGCCCTTTGTCAAGAAAAAAATCGCCGTATTTTCCAAAAAAGACAAGTTTTTTGGCCGCAGAATTCCGATCAAAGTATTGACAAATGTTGGAAAAAGAATTATGATGTTAGAGAAAATTCAAAAAAAGGATGGTTATTCTATGAACAAACTGACCGTAAAGGACTTGACCGACCTGAAGGGCAAGCATGTCCTTGTCCGCTGTGACTTCAACGTCCCCATGAAGGACGGGAAGATCACCGACGAGAACCGTATCATCGGCGCTCTGCCCACCATCAAGTACCTCCTCGACGCGGGCGCAAAGGTCACCCTCTGCTCCCATATGGGCAAGCCCCACTCCATCTTCTCGGCCGAGGTCAAACTCACCAAGAAGGAAAAGGCCAAGATCGAGGCCCTTCCTCCCGAAGAGCAGGCGGCCGCGAAGCAGGCCATCGTCGAGAAGGCGCTCCGCGACGAACCCAAAAAGCTCACCCTTGCGCCCGTCGCGGCCCGTCTCAATGAGCTCCTTGGCGGCAAAGTGACCTTCGCGCACGACGTCATCGGCCCCGACGCACAGGCAAAGGTCGCCGCCTGCAAGGACGGCGAGGCCGTTCTCCTCGAGAACCTCCGCTTCCATTGGGAGGAGGAGAAGAAGGACCTCGAATTCTGCAAGGCCCTCGCCAAATACGCAGAGATCTACGTCAATGACGCCTTCGGCACGGCGCACCGTTCGCATGCTTCGACGGCCGCGATCGTCGAATACGGCCTCGTCAAGACCGCCGTCTGCGGCTTCCTCATCGAGAAGGAGCTGACGGTCATGGCCGATTCCCTCGAACATCCCGTTCATCCCTTCGTCGCCATCCTCGGCGGGGCGAAGGTCGCCGACAAACTCGGCGTCATCAGCAATCTGCTTGAGAAGTGCGACACCCTCATCATCGGCGGCGGCATGGCCTATACCTTCCTGAAGGCGCAGGGCTTTGAGGTCGGGACTTCCCTCGTCGACGACGAGAAACTTGACTACTGCAAGGACATGATCGCCAAGGCGAAGGCCGAGGGCAAGGAACTTCTCCTTCCCGTCGACACCGTCGTGACGGCGGCTTTCCCCGATCCCATCGACGCCCCCGTCGAAGTCAGAACTGTCCCCTCTCACGCCATTCCCGCGGACATGATGGGGCTCGACATCGGCGAAGAGACGAGAGCTCTGTTTGCCGACAAGATCAAGGGCGCGAAGACGGTCATCTGGAACGGGCCCATGGGCGTGTTTGAGAATCCCATCCTTGCGGCGGGCACCAATGCCGTTGCACAGGCCCTCGCCGATGCGAAGGGCGCGACCACGATCGTCGGCGGCGGCGACTCCGCGGCCGCATGCACCCAGCTCGGCTATGCGGACAAGATCACGCACATTTCGACGGGCGGCGGCGCGTCGCTTGAACTCTTCGAAGGCAAGGTCCTCCCCGGCATCGCTTGCCTGAATGAGAAGAAGTAAAAAAAGTTTCGAACGATTTCTTTTGCTTCGCAAAACAAATGCGTTCGAGGGGTCAACGCTGTGCATTCCACGGCCTTATCACCCCACGAACTCCCGTTCCTTGAAAGACAATAAGGTTCCCGTTGGGTACCAAATGGGGTCGCCCACGGCGGAAGTGAATTCCGCCTAAGGCAAGGAAATGGGAATGACACCCCCTCAGTCACGCAAGAGCGCGTGACAGCTCCCCCTCAAGGGGGAGCCAAGAGATCGCCTTGCCCACCCCTTGAGTGGTGGGTGCCCCGTAGGGGCAGAAGGGGTGTCGTCCTTTACCCCCTCCGTGGGAAGGGGAGGTCACCTCATACTCTTGTCGCCCCTCATAGGGGAGATGTCACGAGCAACGCGAGTGACAGAGGGGTTTCAAAACCCTTTTGGCTCACTGCGTTCGCCACTGTCTCGGGCGGGTAGCATCCCGCCCTCGGTCAGCATTTGCCCGAAACACATGGGCAAATGCAAAGAGAATTTTGCGCCAAAGATTATCAATCTTTGGCAGAAGTGCAAAATTCTCCCCTAAAAGGGGCAGCAAGGGAATTCTGCGTCATTCAGAGGGAGCGAAGCGACTGAAGGATCCCCTTGGTCGATGCCCCCTTTTCCCACTCTTTCCCATGCTATCTTAACAACAATAAGGAGAAAACAATATGAGAAAACCCATCATTGCAGGCAACTGGAAAATGAACAACACCGCCGAAGAGGGCGTTGCGCTCGTCAAAGCGCTCAAACCCCTCGTCGCCGACGCCAAGTGCGAGGTCGTCGTTTGCGTTCCCGCGATCGACATTCCCGCCGTCAAGAAGGCCATTCACGGCTCCAAAATCAAGCTCGGCGCGCAGAATGTCCACTTTGCCGAAAAAGGCGCCTATACGGGCGAAATTTCCGCCAAGATGCTCCTTGAGTACGGCGTGAAGTACGTCATCATCGGCCACAGCGAACGCAGACAGTACTTCGGCGAGACGGACGAGACCGTCAACAAGCGCACGCTTGCCGCTCTTGCCGCGGGGCTCACCCCCATTGTCTGCATCGGCGAATCCCTCGAGGAGCGCGAGAGCGGCCTCACCGAGAAGGTCCTTGACAGGCAGATCCGCGAGGATTTCAAGGGCGTGGAGGACTTCTCGAAGATCGTCATCGCTTACGAACCCATCTGGGCCATCGGCACGGGCAGGACGGCGACGGCACAGCAGGCGAACGACGCCATTGCCTTCATCAGAAAGCGCGTGAAGAAGCTCTACGCGCACAGCAATGCGGGCCGCATGCGCATTCAGTACGGCGGTTCCATGAACGCGGGCAATGCAAAGGAGCTCATGGCCCAGCCCGAGATCGACGGCGGCCTCATCGGCGGCGCGTCCCTCAAGCCCGCAGATTTCGCGGCGATCGTCCACTTCGACAAGTAAGTTTATCTGGATCCAAAAGGTCAAAAGACGGCTCCCGCAGGAGCCGTCTTTTCGTGACCGTTCGCTCATTCTGAGCCGAAGGCGAAGAATCCCGTGGAGGAAAGTACGGACTTCGTTCTTCGGGATCCCTCGGCTATGCCTCGGGATGACGCGGAGCAACATGAACGGGAGACCCTTGGCTCCCCTGTAGGGGAGCTGTCGAGCAAAGCGAGACTGAAGGGTTTCAAAACCCCTTTCCCCTCGCAAGCTCGGGGACTTCCCCTGAAAGGGGCAGCGAGAGACCGCTTCCCCTTCACGGGAGACAATACTTCCCAAAAGGCCTTGCAATGCGGCGCGAAGTGTGGTATGATAGGCATGAAAATCAACAAAAGGAGCATTCTGAAACTATGTGCACCGCTCTATCCTTTTTACAGAAAGATTTCTACTTCGGCAGGACGCTCGACTACGAGTATTCCTACCATGAGACCGTGACGGTGACGCCGCGCAACTTTCCCCTCCCCTTCCGCAAACTTCCGACACGAAAGAGCCACTTTGCCCTCATCGGCATGGCCTTCGTACAGGAGAATTATCCCCTCTACTACGAGGCCGTCAACGAGAAGGGGCTCGGCATGGCGGGGCTCAATTTCGCCGTCAGCGCAAAGTATTTCCCGCCCGTCGAGGGAAAGGAAAACGTCTCGCCCTTCGAATTTATCCCCTACATTCTGTCCGCCTGCACGACCGTCGCCGAGGCGATCGAGAAGATCCGCGGCATGCACCTTGCTGCCATTCCCTTCAGCGAAAAACTTCCCCTCTCACCCCTGCACTGGATGATCGCAGACAGGAGGGAAGCCATCGTCGTCGAGCCTACGGCGGAGGGATTGAAGGTGTACGACGACCCCGCGGGCGTGATGACCAACGAGCCGCCCTTTGACAATATGATGACCCACCTCGGAAGCTTCGCGGCCCTCTCCTCGGAGCCGCCTGTCAATCGGTTCTCCTTCCCCGTCCCCGTCGTCAGCCGCGGCATGGGCGCAATGGGGCTCCCCGGGGATCTCTCCTCCCCCTCCCGCTTCGTAAAGATCGCCTTCACGCGCGACCACGCCCGCCGCGAAGAGGAGGAGAGCGCGGCCGTCGGGCAGTTCTTCCACGTCCTCGGCTCGGTGGAACAACAGCGCGGCTGTGTCCGCCTCGAGAAGGGCGACGAGATCACGATCTACACCTCCTGCTGTAACGCCGACAAGGGCATCTACTACTACACGACGTACACCAACCGCCGCATCAACAAGATAGACATGCACAAGACCGACCTCGACGGCAGTGCGCTCGTCTCCTATCCCCTGCGGGCGGAGGAAGACATCTTTGAACAGAATTGAAAATTAAACAATAAAAATTGTGATTTATAACATTTGTTATATAACACATGTTATTATTTGGGCAAAGGATAAGGGCGGCGCGGGGCCGCCCTTTTTTTTAGACTTCTTCGGGTCGCTTGAGCATGCGTGCAAAGAGGCGGAGCGCAAGGGGCAGGGCCGCGTCCTTGAGCACGGCGATGCCGACGGAGCGGGTGGGAAGGTGAGGCGTGACGTTGAGTTCAAACAGCGTCCCCTCCCTCAATCTCCGCTGTGCGTACTGGCGCGGGATACAGCCGATGCCCATGCCGCGCTCGACGAGCTGTTTCATGAACCCCCAGCTGTCGACCTCGACGGCGGGCGTGAGGTTTGCCCCGACGCTCTCGGCGAAGTGGTCCACGGACGCCCGCGCGACGGTAGTGGAGTCCAGAAGGAGGAGCGGATAGTCCTGCAGGTCCCAGACGGTGAGGTCCTTCCCCTTGAGGTCCGCATAGGCCTCCCCCGCGATGAAGACGTCGTCGAGGAGCATGATGGATTCGCCGATCTCGATCTCGGGGTCCTCCTTGGTGGGAAGATTGAGAAATCCGACGTCACAGCGCTTGCTCTTGAGCACTTCGATGATGCGGGGCGTGGTGTCCTCGATGAGTTCGATCTTGACCTGCGGGTAAAGCTTATGATACTCCACGATCTTCTCGGAGAGAATGTACTGGAAAATGGTCTCGGACGCGCCGATGCGGAGGACGCCGACGGGCGTGCCGTAGATCTCCTTGAGCTTGTCCTCGGCTCCCTCGAAGAGTTTCAGGGCGCGCTCGATGTCGGCAAAGATGACCTTTCCGCCCTGTTCGGTGAGCTCCATGCCCTTGTGCATGCGCTTGAAAAGGGGCGCACCGAGCTGGGTCTCAAGCTGTTTGATGGCCTGCGAAACGGCGGGTTGGGAGATGTAGAGCTCCTCAGCGGCCTTGGTGAGACTGCCGCAACGGGCGACTGTGTAAAATACCTTGTAGAGTTCGAGATTGACCATGTGTTTCTATTCCTTTTGGGACAATGTGTGACGATTTAGAGGGAAATGAGCGTCTCTCGGCTCCTCCCAAGGAGGAGCTGTCACCGAAGGTGACTGAGGTGGGCATGATTCAGAATCGTTGCCCACCCCCCTACTTTGCGGCGGCAGGGACCGCCGCAAAGCCCGTCGCGCTTGCCAGCGCTCCTGTCGCGGCGCAGCTCACAGCCCACTGGGCTGTTGAGCAGAATTGCGCCGCTCCACCCCTCCTTGGGAGGGGGTAAAAGGCAAAGGGGCAGCGAGGTAATCATTGCGAGCTGTAGCCTCATTTTCCCACGCAGAAATGGGAGAAGATCTCGTTGATGACGTCCTCGCCCGCGCTTTCGCCCGTAAGAGAGGCGAGAAGGGCGTTGCACTCGGTGAGATCCTGCGCATAGAGCTCTGCGGGCGCCCCGCTTGTGACGGCGGAGAGGGCGCGCTCTGCGGCGGTGATCGCCTCCCCGACGGCCGCCGCCTGACGCTGGGTCAGAAGGTAGACGCCGTCCGAAACTTCCCCCACGCCCCGCAGAAAGAGCAGATGTTTGAGTTCCTCGATCCCCTCTCCCGTGACGGCGGAGACGAGAATGTCACAGTCTTCTTTTCGTTCAAGGTCGGACTTGGCGCCGACGACGATGCGCGGCGTGCCCTCGGGAAAGTCGGGCGCGGGGCCGTCCTTGAGCCAGACGATGACGTCGGCCTCCTGAAGGGCCCGCTTTGCCCGCTTCACCCCCTCTGCCTCGGCAAAACTTGCCCCCTCCCTGATCCCCGCCGTGTCGGTGAGGCGGAAGAGGACGCCCTCGATCTCGAGGCTTCCCTCCACCGTGTCGCGCGTCGTGCCCGCTTCGGGGGAGACGATCGCGCGGTCGTAGCCAAGAAGGGCGTTGAGAAGGGAGCTTTTGCCTGCGTTCGGCCGGCCGCAGAGGACGACATTGACGCCCGATTTGATCTTTCTCCCCGTGCCGTAGCGGCGGTAGAGGGAAGAAAGTTGTGCGACGATGTCCTTCAATGCCTCCTCCGTCTCCCTGCGGGAGGAGGGATTGAGATCCTCCTCGGGGTAGTCCACGTCGGCGTCGATGCCCGCGAGGCATCTGACGATTTTCGCGCGGAGCTCCTTCGCGACGGAGAGGAGCTGTTCGGTATAGAGGGAATAGCCCGCCCGCACATGGGCCTGCGATTCTGCCTCGATCATCTCCCCCATGCCCTCGACGGCGGTGAGGGAGAGTTTTCCGTTCAGATAGGCGCGGCGGGTAAATTCCCCCCGCTCGGCGGGACGCGCCCCGAGCTCTATGGCGCGGGAAAGGACCCCTCTCGCGATCTCCGTGCCGCCGTGGCAGTGAAACTCGACGACGTCCTCGCCCGTAAAGGAGCGCGGCGCGCGGAAAAAGACGGTGAGCCCGTAGTCCTTGAATCCCCCACAGTCGATCTCTCCCGCGACCATGCGGTTCGGCTCAAAGGACGTCCTGCCCGTCATCTCTTTGGCGATCTCCTCCGCCCCGTCCCCGCTGATGCGGATGACGGCGACGCCGCCCTTGCCTGCGGGCGTTGCGATTGCCGCGATGCGTTCCATATCCCTCCGTTTATAAGCTGAAAGGCACACCTTTTGCAAGATGTCCCGTTTTCCATAACCTTTAATTATATTGTAACATAGAATTTTCCGCTTGTAAAGAGTTTTTCCGCACCTGTGTCACAAAATAAAAGAGCGGCGGCCTCTCCCTCTCGGGAGAGGCCGCCGCCCCTTCGGATCAGATCACAGATCCGAGAAAGGTTCGTCGTCATGCGTTCCGCCGCCGCCCGTGACGTCGGAGAAGGGCTCGGAGGGCTCGCCGCCGTTCGTCCCGCCGCCATAGGGAGGTTGGCCGTAGGGCTGCTGGCCGTAGGGTGTACCGCCGTTTCCGTAGGGCGGCTGGCCGTAAGGGGGCTGGCCGTAAGGGGGCTGGCCGTATTGTTGCTGTTGCATCCTGCGGATGCGCTCCTGCATCCAGCGGTCGTAGTCGATGGGCGCGTTGTTCCTGACCGCGAAGAGGACATATCCCCTGACGGGGAAGAGGGAGCAGAGGAAGGCCATCATGAAGGGGCTCCGCGCGAAGTACTTCCTGAAGAAGGAGGTGTACAGCATGACGAAGGCGAACAGGGTGATGAAATACCACACCAGTCCGATGATCTCCATGACGTTGAGCGCGGTCGGCATCCACTGGACGGCGCGGGGAAGATTGTCGAGGGCGACGAGTTCGGTCCCGTAGAAGATCTGATCCCCCACCACAGTCTCGGTGATCTGGTTCCATTCGGGCCGCATCAACAGCATGGAGATCGTGAGCGTAAAGGCGTTGACGGCGATGTAGACAAATTCTATGATCGCCGCATAGATGCCGAAATGCTTGACTTTCGCACCAAAGACGTTGACCGTCTCCCCCGCGAGCCTGCCCGAGAGGTAGGTGTTGAGGACGGGGACAAAGGCCATCCACGCGAATTTATCTCCCGCGCGCTTTGCCATCTTATAGAGGCCGAAGCCGCCGAAGAGGTGCCCGATGAGGTACAGCCCGAGCGTCACCCAGAGCGTGATGACGAGCACTTTCATCTGCACGCCGAGAATGGAAGCCACCGTTCCCTCCACGGTAAAATTCCAGAACGAGAGGATCGCCTGCGGGATCCCCATCCAGTCGAAAAATTCCATTTATACCTCCTGCGCGCCGAAGAGGGGCGCGTCGTATTCTACATTCATCAGCATCAGTCCCCTTGCGGGCATCGTCCGCGCGAGAAGAGAGCGTTCGCCCCTTTCGAGGGCCATCTGAAGGGCCTCCGTCCCCTTGCCGAGCCCGATCGCGATGAGCTCGCCCGCAAGGATACGGACCATGTTGTATAAAAATCCGTCTCCCGAGACGGAGATCGCGTACATGGTATAGAGTTTTTTGGTCTCGGCGGTCACGTCGAGGGAAAAAATCGTCCGCTCGGTGGTCTTTGCGGAGGAACCCGCCGCGCAGAACGCCTTGAAATCGTGTTTTCCCATGACCATGTCCGCCGCCGTGCGCATGGCTTCCAGACATGGTATCCCCGAAATTCTCACGGCATAGCGGCCGAGGACGGGAATGTCCGCCTCCGCAGTGTAGAAGGAATAGCGGTAGGTCTTGCGCTTGGCCCCCCGCGTGCAATCGAATCCCTCGGGCGCGGTACAGCTCTTATATACCCGAATTTCGGGCGGTAAAACCAAATTGAGCACGGTAGCGATCTTTTCGGGCGGGAGCGTCGTCTCGGCGTCGAGGTGGCAGACCTGCCCGAGAGCGTGTACGCCCGCGTCCGTCCTGCCCGAGGCGGCGACGCGGGTCTTTGCGCCGAAGACCTTTTCGGCGGCCAACTCCAGCTCGCCCTGAATGGTGCGCTCGCCCTTCTTCTGCCGCTGCCAGCCCGAGAAGTTCGTTCCGTCATAGCCGATGAGAAGCGCGTATCTCATAGGATACCTCCGAGATAGACGCGCAGGAGCACGACCCCCGTCACCAACGCCGCGATGACGAAAAAGGCGACAAGGTCCCGCCATGTGAAGTGCAATTTTTTGTACTTGGTGCGCTTTTTGTCCCCCATGTAACAGCGGGCCTCCATGGCTTCGCCGAGTTCGTCGGCCCTGCGGAAGGCCGAGATGAGCAGGGGAATGAGAACGGGAACGATCGCTTTGATGCGCTTGAAGGGATTGCCGCTCTCAAAGTCGGCTCCCCGCGCCATCTGTGCGCTCTTGATGCGGTCAAGTTCGTCGGACAGAATGGGGATCATGCGGAGGGCGAGGCTCATGATGAGCGCGAGCGCATGGACGGGGAAGCGGATCCACTTGAGGGGGGTCAGCAAGCTCTCGAGCCCGTCTGTGAGGGACACGGGCGTCGTCGTATAGGTGAGCATGGACGAGAGCATGACGAGCAGGACGAGGCGGGTGACGAGAAAGGCCGAGAAGAGCAGGCCCTCCCGATAGACCGCGAAGATCGTCCACTGGAAGTAGGGTTCGCCCTCGCCGCGGTAGAAGAAGATGTTCAGCACCGCCGTGAACAGAATGAGAATAGTCACCCCTCTGACCGCGCGCAGAACTTTGAGCACGGGAACTTTGGAGAAGATGACGACGAGCACGAGCACGAGGGCGCACGCCGCGAGGCCGTAAAAGTTGCTCGCGAGGAAGATCGCCGTGATGTAGGCGATGAGAAAGATGATCTTGAGCCGCGGGTCCACCTTGTGGACAAAGGAGGAGACGGGATAATACTGCCCGAAGGAGACTTCTTTCATTGCCCCTCCCCCCTCTTCGCGAGCACGGCGCGGACAAAGCTGTCGACCGTGAAGTCACAGTCGAGGTCGATCCCCCTCTCCTTGAGGGCAAGGCGGAGTTTGGCCGTGAGCGGAATGTCGAGCCCGAGGGCCTTCAGCTCTTCTGCTTTCAGGAAGAGTTCCTTGGGCGGGAGCGCACAGACGAGCTTCCCCTCGGAAAAGACGGCGACGCGCGTGCAATTCTCGGCGATCTCGTCCATGTCGTGGGAGACGATGATGACGGTCTTGCACCAATCCCCGTGGAGGCGGTGAAGAAGGTCCATGATCTCCCGCTTGCCCAAGGGGTCGAGCCCCGCCGCGGGTTCGTCGAGCACGAGGATCTCTGGGTGCGTGACGATGACGCCCGCGATGGCAGCCCGCCGCTTCTGCCCGCCCGAGAGGTCAAAGGGCGACGCGTCCTTGACGGCGGCATAGTCGAGACCGACAACCTCGATCGCCGCCTTGACGGCCTCCTCGAGGTCTGCGTCATTCTTCTTTTTCTCAAAATTTTTCAGTCCGAAGGCGACGTCGTCGAAGACGGTCTCGGCGAAGAGCTGTGCCTCGGGGTACTGGAAGACCATGCCGACGCGCCTGCGAAGGCCGTAGAAGTCGGCATTGCGGTCGGAGAGGTCGTACTCGCCCACCTTCAGGACGGGCTCGACGGGGGCGGGTCTGCCCTTCTTGGCCTTGGGCCTTCTGTAATGTTTCTGGGAAGAGGGCAGGCGGATGAGGCCGTTGAGATGTTTGACAAAGGTGGATTTCCCGCTCCCCGTGTGGCCGATGATGCCGAAAAACTCCCCCTCCTCGATCGTGAGGGAGACGTCGTCGAGGGCCTTCGCCGCAAACGGCGAGCCTTCGTTATAGACGTATGAAAGATGTTCGGCAAGAATCGTCATAGTTGGATAATAATTTGGTTACGGCGGGGAAATTGTGGTCGGCACAGTGTCCCCTCAAGGGGTGGGCAAGAGGCACGCTCATGTTGAGGCGAAGCCGAAACATCTCATAGACCCACGGAGCAGTCCCGCGTCATTCTAAGAAACGGGGACGAAACGAAGTCAGACGAGTGGAACCGAAGAATCTCGCGGGGCGGCTATGTATAGCGGCGAGATACTTCGGGTCAACTTCCGTAGACTGCGTTCTGCTCCCATTCTCGCATGACGCCGCTACTTTGGACTTCGTTCAGGGGATTCTTCGGGCTTTGCCCTCAGAATGAGCGAGTGAGAGATTCTTCGCTCCATCAGGATGAGCGCTTTACGCTCAATTCCCTTTCTATCGCGTCGGCGAGGAGATCGACGTCGAGGGTGTCGGGGACGTTCAACCCGCCCTTTTGCAATCTCTTGCAGATTTCCCCGATGCGCGGCAGGGTCAGATTGTAGGTCAGAAGTTCCTCATGCCGCTCGAAGATGTCGGCGGGCGCCCCCTCCATGACGATCTCGCCGCGGTTCATGACGATGGCGCGGGAGGCGAGGAGGGCCTCCTCCATGAAGTGCGTGATGAGCACGACGGTGATGTTTTCCTCGCGGTTGAGCCGCGCGGCAACGTCCATGATCTCCCGCCGCCCGCGGGGATCGAGCATGGCGGTGGATTCGTCGAGGACGAGGACCTTTGGCTTCAACGCGAGGACGCCCGCGATGGCGACGCGCTGTTTCTGCCCGCCCGAGAGGCGGGAGATCGTCGCCTGCCTGTACCCCTCCATGCCGACGGCCTTGAGGGCAAAGGATATCCTCTCGCCGATCTCCTCGCGGGGAAGCCCGACATTTTCGGCCCCGAAGGCGACGTCGTCCTCGACGATCGAGGAGACCGTCTGATTGTCGGGATTCTGAAAGACGACCCCGACCTGACGGCGGACGTCATAGAGGTTTTTGGCCGTGAGCGGGGCACCGAACACCTCGATCGTGCCCGCGTCGGGCAGGAGGAGCCCGTTCATGAGGCGCGCGAGGGTGGACTTGCCGCTCCCGTTGTGGCCGAGCACGGCGAGGAACTCCCCTTCGCCGACCTCTAAATTGAAATTTTTCATGCAGAAGCCGCCTTCTCCATACGAAAAAGCGACGTCCCGAAACGAAAGTGCCGTCATACTTTCTCTATTATAGCAAAAACCGCACGGATTTACAATGAATTCAAAGTGAAAAATCGGCAATTTTTCTTGATTCTGCCTCACCCGCCTCAGTCACCTGCGGCGACATCTCCCCTATGGGGGGCGACGAGAGTAACCGCGTCATCCTGAGCGGAGCCCGTAGGGCGAAGTCGAAGGATCCCGTGAACGAAGTCCGTAGGTCTATGAGATGTTTCGG
>CANQOX010000021.1 GCA_947625595.1 uncultured Clostridia bacterium | reverse complement strand
GGGGGCGACCCGCGCTATCCCTTCGAGGCGTTTGCATTCGCCTTCCCGCGCGAAGTCCTGTACCGCCGCATCGAAGCGCGGGTCGACGAAATGTTCCGCCGCGGGCTCATAGAGGAAGTTCAGAATATTTTACAAAGCGGGGTTTCCGAGCATGCCCAGTGCATGCAGGGAATCGGGTACAAAGAAGTCGTCGAAGGCTTGAAAAACGGCGATTTGCAGAGTACAATGTCAGACATAATCAAGAAAAATACCCGAAATTATGCCAAAAGGCAGGAGACATTCTTCAAAAAAATGAAAAATCTGCACAGGATCGAACCTTGCGGGATCGACGAGGCAGCGAGAGAGGTTGTTAAGATATATGAAAGTTGATGAATTGATTCTGAGAGCCGAGCGCGGTTTGCGTGCTCGCTTTGAGGAGATCGACGAGATCTCCCTTTGCAATCAGGAGAAGGTTTTGAGCGCCTTCAAGGCCGAGGAGATCGCCCTGCGGCACTTCGCCCCCTCGACGGGGTACGGCTACGGCGACGAGGGCAGGACCGCCCTGTGCCATGTGTATGCGCGCGCTTTCGGCGCCGAGGCGGCCATTGTCTCGCCCGCGCTCCTCTCGGGGACGCACGCGCTGACCGTCGCGCTCTTCGGCGTTCTCCGCCCCAACAACCGCATCCTTTTTGTCACGGGGGAGCCGTACGATACCATCCGTCCCGTCATTTGGGGGAAGGAGAACGGGTCCCTGTCGGATTTCGGCGTCTCCTTTACCGTCCTTCCGCTGACGGAAAACGGCAAGATCGACTATGACGGCCTCGCCGCGAACCTCGATGTGTGCGACTTTGACATGGTCTATCTCCAGCGTTCGCGCGGGTATGAGCTTCGCGACGCCTTCACGGTCGGGGAGATCGGGGAGCTGTGCGCCTTTGTCCGCGCCCATGGCTTCGAGGGGTGCATTTTTGTGGACAACTGCTACGGCGAATTTGTCGAGAAGACCGAGCCGACCGAAGTCGGCGCCGATCTCATCGTCGGGAGTCTCATCAAAAACCCCGGGGGCGGCCTCGCCCCGACGGGCGGATACATCGCGGGGAGGGAAAAGTACATTCGCCTCTGCGAAAATCGCCTGACCGCGCCCTCCGTCGGCGGGGAGATCGGCTCCTACGCCTACGGGTATCAGCCCTTTTTTCAGGGATTTTTCCTCGCGCCGCACGTCGTTGGACAGGCCTTAAAAGGGGGACTTCTCATCGGGAGGTGCATGGAACTGCTCGGCTATGAGAATTTTCCCGCGACGGACAAGCCCCTCGCCGACATCACCCGCGCCATTCGCTTTGACACGGAAAAGCAACTCTGCGACTTCATTCAGTCGGTGCAGGACGTCTCGCCCGTCGATTCCTTCGTCAAACTGGAGCCGTGGGACATGCCCGGGTATGATGACAAAGTCATCATGGCCGCGGGGACCTTCGTGGCGGGGGCGAGCATCGAACTCTCGGCCGACGCGCCGATCAGAGAGCCCTACACCGCCTATTTTCAGGGCGGCCTCACCTACGAACACTGCAAGCTCGCCTGCCGCGAGATCCTAAAAAAACTGCTGTCCTGAATTTTCCACTGCAAAAAACGCTCTCTCAAGGGGTTGGGAGAGCGTTTTTTTGATGAAATTTATTTGGTCCCGAAGAGCCTGTCGCCCGCGTCGCCGAGCCCGGGGAGGATGTACCCGTCTTCGTTGAGACAGCGGTCGACGGTGGAGACGTAGATCTGGACGTCGGGATGCTCCTTTGCGACGTGTTCAACGCCCGCAGGCGCGCCGATGATGGACATCAGTTTGATGTGCTTGCAACCCCGCTTTTTGAGGACGGAGATCGCGTCGCATGCCGAACCGCCCGTCGCGAGCATGGGATCGACGAGCAGGACCAGTTTCTCATCGATGCCGTCGGGAAGTTTGCAGTAGTAGACCTGCGGCTGAAGGGTCTTTTCGTCGCGGAACATGCCGATATGGCCGACTTTGGCATTCGGAAAGACCTTATGCACGCCGCCGACCATGCCGAGGCCCGCGCGAAGAATGGGGACGATGGCGACGCTTCCCTCGGGAACACGGTATTGCCGCGTGACTTCGAGAGGGGTCTCCACGTCCACGGGCACGAGTTCGACGTCTTTCATGCTCTCATAGGTCATGATGATCGTGATCTCCTCGACAAGTTCGCGGAATTCTTTCATTCCCGTGTTCTTGTCGCGCAGAATGGCGATCTTATGGTTGATAAGGGGGTGATCGAAGATAAATACGTTGTCCATTGTGGCCTCCGAACCTTGGGGTATTTTTACTATCATAGCACACTTTGAAGAGAAAAACAAGGCGCGGACAAAATTTTTTGAAATTTTTATAAAAATCGTGTTCGAAGGGGTTGACAACATTTGGAAACAGTGGTATTATGATGATATCAAAATGATATCACTTTCGGAGGATATTGAAAATGGAAGAAAACAAGGCCGTAAGGCCCCTGAACGTCGTGGACGAACGTCCCGCCAAGTGCATCAATGGCTGGGTGATGCTCTTTGTCATCCTCGGCATGGTCATTCTCGGCATCGCTATGTTTGCCTTTGGGATCGCTTTCGGGTCCTCTGATGAGGCCTATTCGGGCTTTATCGCCCTGTCGCCCATCGGAATGCTGGCCGTCGTGGCCGCGATCATCCTGTCGATCGGCTTCAAGCTCCTGCAGCCCAACGAGGCCTTCGTCCTGACCCTTTTCGGCAAATACTACGGCACTCTCAAGACGGACGGTTTCTACTGGACAAATCCGTTCTGCGCGGCCGTCAATCCCGCAGGCGCGGTCGCGGGGCTTTCGCAGAGGAAACTTTCCCTCAAGGCCATGACCCTCAACAACGACAAGCAGAAGGTCAACGATGAGGACGGGAATCCCATCGAGATCTCCGTTGTCGTCATCTGGCGCATCACGAATACCGCGCGGGCAGTATTTAATGTAGAAAATTACATGTCGTACATCTCTACGCAGTGCGACGCGGCGATCCGTCAGGTCGCGCGGCAGTACCCCTATGACGTCTCCTCGAACGGGGACGAAAATTCCCTCCGCGGCAGTGCGCAGGAGATCGCGGGCATTCTTCGCGAAGAGCTTCAACAGCGCGTGGACATCGCGGGCATCGAGATCATCGAGGCGCGCATCTCTCACCTTGCCTATGCGCCCGAGATCGCGGCGGCCATGCTTCAACGTCAGCAGGCCTCTGCCATCATTGCCGCAAGGCAGAAGATCGTCGAAGGGGCCGTCTCCATGGTGCAGATGGCGCTCAACAAGCTGTCCGAGGAGAAGATTGTCGAACTTGATGACGAGAGGAAGGCGCAGATGGTCTCCAATCTTCTCGTCGTGCTCTGCGGCAACCGCGACGCCCAGCCCGTGGTCGGCACAGGGAGCATCTACTAAACCCTGTAATTCTGTCCATAGAAATGATACGGTGCAACGATGCATGATACTGTAAAAATCAAATTGATTATTTTGTTCCTGTCAGTCATATTGATTGGAATAAGTGTCTTGTTGTTTTTTATCGATCAGTCACTGTCGTGGACTGCTGGAAAGATCATATCTTGCGTCGTTGTGAATATGTGGTTATTCTTCATGATCCCCGCATTGCGTCATTCGTATAATCTGAATCGCGGGAAGTCGTACGCGGAGTGGTTCAAGATGGGTCTTGCATTTGGAGCAAGCGGAATTGCGATCCCCGTGCTTTTCGCGCCGTATTTTGGGCTCGTCTATTATTTTACCTTTAAGGATAACTGTTAGCGCAGTAAGAACTATGAGAAATCTGTTTGGCTTTTGCATCATCGACAAGAATGCGGAGTCTCTGCCCACCCCCGACGGGAGCGAGTTCATCGTCAGGCGCGTCGACGAGGGCATGAGCTCCCGTCTCAAAGCGATGGAACGGGAGGACGACAACATTCAGAAGGCGGCAAATTTCCCGATATGGCTGAACCTCGTCGTTGGGATCCTGCTGATGTGCGGCGCAATGCTTTTCTCCTTCGCTATCGAACTGATGGGGGAGGAGGAGATGACCTATGAGATCGCCGTGTCGTGTGGATTCTGGTACTTCATCGGCTTCGGCGTAGGGCTTATTGTCCTCTCGATCCTGTTCTTTGTTCTGCAAAAGTTCAAAAACAGGGCCGTGATGAATTCCTTTGCCGTCAAGGAGCACGAAGCGCAGTATGAAAGGGTCAGAAAAGAGGCGCTTGAAAGCATGCTCGTCCCGCAGAACGCAGTCCCGATGGACGTATTTTCCTATCCGTACACCATCAAAAACGGCAAGCAGAGCGGGTCTTTGATCTCAAATTGCCTTGTAAACGTCCCTGTATGCGCCTTCCGCGACGGCGACGCGCTCTGTCTCGCAGGCGAGGACTTCGTTCTCCGCATTCCCTACGACAGAATTTCTTCCGTCTCACGCATCGGCAAAAAGAGGATGTTTGTGGGGTGGAATAAGCAGGAAAAGTGCAACAAGGGAGCTTTCAAGCCCTATAAAATACGCTTGGACAGCAACGGGGTGATGTCAGTGAAGTTCTGCTATCGCGTGGAGATCCACGGCAGTGAGACGTTCGAACTTCTCATTCCGCCCTATGAATTCGAGACGCTCTCGCCCCTGCTCGGGTACAAGGCGCTCACCGTCATCGACGTGAAACAATAGAGAGGTTGATATGTCCGAAGAAATCGTACGGGCGGAGGGCCTGAAAAAGACCTTTACGCTCTCCAGAAAACAGCAAAAAATCGAAAAGACGGGGGAGACGCGGCGGATCGCTGTGGACGGGCTGTCCTTTTCGGCCTATCGCGGGGAGATCTACGGTCTCCTCGGGCCGAACGGCGCGGGCAAGACGACGACGCTCCGCATGCTCTCGACGCTCATCAGGCCCGACGCGGGAGACGCCTTCATCTGCGGCCATTCCGTCGTGAAGGATCCCGCAAAGGTCCGCGATGAGATCGGCTTTATGACGAGCGAACTGAAGCTCGAGGGCTTCTTTACGCCCGACTATCTCTTTGACTTCTTCGGAGCCATGCACGGCGTGGAGAAGGCCGTCCTCGCACAGCGGAAGAGGGAACTTTTCTCCAAATTCGGCATCGACAGGTTCGCCGAAGTGCAGGTGAAAAACCTCTCGACGGGCATGCTTCAGAAGGTCTCGCTCGTCATCGCGATCGTACACGATCCGTCCGTCGTCATCTTTGACGAGCCGACGAACGGGCTCGACGTGCTCACCGCAAAGGTCGTCACCGACTTCCTCTCCGAGCTCAAGGCGATGGGGAAGAGCATTCTGCTCTCTACGCACATCTTTTCGCTCGTCGAAAAGCTCTGCGACCGCGTCGGCGTCATCATCGACGGAAAAATGGCGGCCGAGGGAACGCTTGAAGAGATAGCCAAGGGCGACCTCGAGACGGCGTTTTTCGATCTCTACCACAGCATCAAGGGGGAAACGGTATGAAACTTCTCGCGCTTATGAAGAAGGAATTTCATCGCTTCTTCCACGATCCTCGGCTCATCATCACAATGCTTCTCCCCGGGCTCGTCATCTTTTTGCTCTACACGATCATGGGGGAGGCCGTGCACACCGAGCCCGAAAAGAATGCCTATAAAGTCTATGTAGAGGGAGATTCCTCCGTCACCGCCGTGATCGGCTCAATCATTGAGGCGAGGGGGGAGACCGTCGAGTGGGTCCTCCTCGAGGACAGAGAAGCCGCGCGGAAGGAAGTCGAAGCGGGGGAGGCGGCCGCGATCTTGACCTTCTCGGAGGGGTTTGACGATTCCCTTGTCGATCCCGCGAAGACGGACAGCGTCGTCTCCATTCTCTATGACCCCATGGACGAAGCGGGAAGCGCTTTTTACGCGCTCGCGGTGGGGCTGTTGCAGGAGATCGGCATGAAGTTCTCCATTCAGGCCGAGAGCGTGACGACGACCGACGGCATCGGCAGGGAGATCATGCAACAGATCCTGCCCTTCATCGTGGTCTGCTTCGTCTTCTCGGCGTGCATGTCCGTGACCCTCGAGTCGGTCGCGGGCGAGAAGGAGCGGGGGACCCTTTCGACTATTCTCGTGACGTCGGCAAAGCGGTCCCACATCGCCCTCGGGAAGATCATACCGCTCGCCTGTATCTCCATGCTCGGCGCGCTGTCGAGCTTCCTCGGCGTCGTCCTATCCATGCCCAAACTCATGGGATTGTCCTTGGGAATGCTCGGCGGGTACTCCTTCGGCATGTATGTCCTCCTGTTCCTGCTCATCTTCAGCTTTGTGCCGCTCATCGTCGCCCTGATCTCCACGATCTCGACGGTGGCGCGGTCGGTCAAGGAGGCCTCGGCCTATACGAGCGTTCTGATGATCCTCGTCATGGTCATCTCGCTCGTGACGGCGTTCCTTCCCGCTATCGGGAATTGGGTCGTCGCGATCCCCGTCCTGAACGCCGTCGTGTTCATGCAGGAGCTCCTCGCGGGAAGCCTTCCCGTCTGGCAGTCCCTCGTCAGCGTGGGGTTCAACCTCCTCTATACGGCTCTTCTTGTCTTCATCATGACCAAAATGCTTTCGAGCGAAAAAATCATGTTTGGGAAATAAGGATATGGATGAATTCTTGAATCTCTATCTCACGGGCAGACGGGCGGACGATCTCAAAAAGTTCCGCCGCTTCCGCACGGTCATTGGCCTTGTGGGCGCTCTGTTTGCCGTTGCCCCTGTGTTTTTCAACCTTTTCGGCGTGGTAAACGCCCCCCTGTACATCGTCTTCGCCGTGCTCGGATTTCTTCTGGAAAGTGCGGCGACCGTGCTTTCTTTCGTGCAGAAAAAGTACGTCGATGCGCTCGTTGAGCTTGAAAACGCCGCGATCGAGATCGAAATGCGGGGGGAGGAGAGAGAAAATTACAGAAAACTCTATGCCGCTTGGCGGGAGACCTTCGGGAAACGGGACGGAAGGCAGACCATCTCTGCCGTTCTCACCGTACTCGGCTTTGCCATTCTCGCTACGGCCGTGCTCCTTTCGGCATTTCTGGAACTTCCCGAATACATTCTGCCGCTCGCCTGTATCGTTGCCGCCATTGTGACGGCCACCCCGTCGGTGTTGCAGGTTACGGGAGAGGGAAGGGCCCGTACCCGCCTGTATGAGCTTGCGGGGAGGGAGATCGACGAGATCAAGAGGACGAAGTTGGGCGTCTCGGAGCAGAAGATCAGGGCAGAATCGGAAAACGCCCGCGGCTTCTCGATGCTGCCCGTCCCCGTCACGATGTTCCTGAAGGAGGATACGGAGCGGGAGGAGTTCCGCATGGTCAACAAGCGGAGCGGCATGCTCTCCTTTTTCCTCGGCCTCATTCTCGGCGTTGCGGTCATCGTAGGGGTGATATTGGGAGCGCAGGAATTGGATCCCGTCATCAGTTGGACGGTCGCTCTCGTCATATTTGTGCTCTGGGGGATCGTCTTCTTCGCCCTCCTCCTGCCGCTCGAGGCAAAAAAGAAGGCCATTTACAAGAGAAACGCCGACAAACTCACCGACAGCAAGGCGGACGAGCTTCGCCGAAGCCTTCAGGCCGCATGGATCGCACAGCAGAGGAGGGGAAACATCATGTTCCTCTGTTTCCTGCTCGCCCCGCTCCTCATCGGCGTCGTCTACGGGATCATCGGCTATGTCATGTATCGGGAGCAGTTTCTCATCGTTGCGATCGGGTCGAGTTTTTTGGCCTTTCTGTTCCCCGCGGCGGTCGTTTCTTTCGTGATCTGGACGATCATGTACGCCGTCTATCGCAAGCGCGTGCGGCCGCTGGAGGCCGAACTTCAAAAAATACTCGAAGAGGAGCGTCTGAATGGGCGACAAGGATAACGGAAAAAAACAGGTGCCCTTGAGGCTTGCGCCATCGCTCTATGCCGAGCTGATGCGCTGGGCGGAGGAGGACTTCCGCTCCCTCAACGGGCAAATAGAATATCTCCTCACCACCTGCGTCAAGAAGCGCAGGGGGGGGAGACATGCCAAGAAAGAGGACGACGAAACGTAATTTCCTCTTGATTTTGCTGTTTTGCAAAGTATTATGTCAGACATAATACCTATATAATTGTCGTTTTTTTGTAAGGAGAAGTTTTTATGCCTGAATCTTTGGGAATTGCGATCGGCGTCGGCGTCGCGATGCTTATTGTCTTTGTGATCTTTCTTATTGTACGGATCCGTACACTCTCGCGAAGCCAAGTCTACACCGTGAAGGGGAAACAGGTCATTGTCCGCGTCACCTATAAATACGGGGCACAGCTCTTTGTCAATAACGTCCTTCAGGATCAGTTCGCAGGCAGTCATGCCTCCCGCTTCACGCTCCGCACGACGATCGACGGAGGGGAGTTCAAGGCCCATATTTCTATCCTCGCCTCTGTCAGGATCGAAGCGTACTATCAGGACGTTTTCCTGACCCCCGATTCCGTCGGAAAATGACGCTACGCCAAAAGACCCGCCAAACGGCGGGTCTTTTGATATTTCTATGCGTTTTCCTGTTTGATTTTCTCATAGCCCTTCTTGGGCTTGGAGTGGAAGAAATCTATCTTGTTGCCGAACTTGATGAGCAGGATCGCCCCGATGATCCCAACGACGGCCACGACGATGACGGCGATCGTCCACGGCTCGAGCGATTCGGCCTTCACGCGGGACCAAAGCTCATTGATGCGCGTGCTCGCTTCCTCGTCGTAATAGTCCATGACGGCGCTTCTTGCGATGACTTCGGGGGTGGGGAACTGGGCAAAGAGTTGCCGCTTGGTGCGCTGTTCCTCGTCCGCGCAGATGCCGTATGTGCCTTCTTCGGCTCCGAAGAAGTAGGAGAGGTCGTAGAAGTTTTCCCCGTCGTCCTCTTCGCCATAGAGATAGTCGGCGTAAGTGAGCATGGCGGGGTCGTCGTCCCCGATCTTTTCCCCCGCGATGACGGAGGTGTAGCCGATGTAGTAGCTGTTCCGCATGGCGTTCTGGGGCATGGACATGAAGTTGACGAAGGCCTGTGCCGCTTCCTTGTTGGCGCCTTTTGGCATGACCCAGCCATCGAAGAAGAGGTTGGAGCCCGCCTCGGGCACAAAGTAGTTGAGATAGGCTGTCGCTTCGTCCTCGCCGTCCTCGCTCTTGCCGCTTTCGGCAAGGTCGAGGGCATAGACTGCATCGCCGCTCCATGCGTAGTTGAGCCAAATTTTGCCCTGCACCATATCCGATTTGCCGGTGTCCGTCTCAAAGCTGTAGATGTTGCTCTTGATGTCCATGAGGGTGGGCTCGACGATGTCGATCGTGGCGTCGTCGGTCGCGTTGAAGATTGCGGTGAGCTTGGGGATATAGTCTTCGGCCGTCCTATCGAGGTTCAGGAGTTCGTCCTGAAAGGCGACGCCGAGGGCGGCAAAATAGGTGTCGCGCACGTTGTCCTTTGCGGTGATCTTGCTCTTGAACCGTTTATCGGTGAAGACGTCCCAGCCGAGGGTCTCGAGATCCTCCTCGGAAATGCCCGCCGCTTCGAGGGCTGCGGGATTGTACACAAAGCCCGTAGTGCCCCACATGTAGCCTGCGGCGAAGTCCTTCCAATAGATCTCCTCGCCGTCGGGGTCCTTCCTGACCTCAAGCCCCGCATTCGTCTCGAATTTCTCGGCGATGTAGGGGGAGACGTTGCGGACGTAGTAATTTTCGGGGATCGACGGGTTGAAAAAGCTCTCGTCGTACCGCTCCAACCTTCCCTCCGCGGCGAGTTTCATGATCATGTAGTCGGAGGGGCAGAGAAGGTCGTATTCGTTGCCGAGGACGATCTCATTGTACATGTCCTCGTTGGTGCCGAAGGTGGAATATTCCACTCTGATCTTCTGATGATGGGTGCGTTCGTACCATTCGCAGAAGTCGTCGAGGACGCGCGGCCCTTCCTCGGAGAGGGCATGTCCCGTCGTTTCCTCGTACCAAGTCTTGTAGTCGTCGTCCACGATGTCCGATTCGATGTGGATATGCTTGCCGTTTGCGTCGAGGACGGGGTCGCCGTCGTCGTCCAGCTCGTGAAGCTCGTCATAGATGAATGTTCCCTTGCCGCCTTCGTCGATGTATTCCTCCCAGTTGTAGACTCGGAGGGTCACGACGTCGCCGCCGCTGCAACCCGAGAGCATCGCGGCCGTGGGGAGAAGCATTGCGCCCGCGAGGGCAATGGCGAAAATACCGTTCTTTTTCATCTGTCGGCCTCCTTTTTTCGCCCTGCGAGGTTGGAGATGAGCACAAACAGTACGATGACGACGAAAATGATGGTCGTGAGCGCCCAGAAGGAGGAGAGGGTCACCGCCGTGTGGGCATTTCCCTTCATTGTCGCGTTGAAGACATAGGTGGAGATGGTCTCAAAGCCCGCAGGGCGGGTGTAGACGGTGACGATGTAGTCGTCGAGCGAGAGGGTGATGGCGAGCATGAAGCCCGAGATGACCCCTGGAATGATCTGCGGGAGGACGACCTGCATGAGAGCCTTGAAAGGGCTCGCGCCGAGGTCGAGCGCGGCCTCATAGAGGGAGTTGTCCATCTGTTTGAGTTTGGGCATGACGGAGAGCACGACGAAGGGCGTGCATATGACCATATGTCCGATGAGAAGGGTAAAGTAGGACTTCCCGATCCCGACGGCGACGAAGGTGACCGCAAGCGCGAGCGCGGTGACGATCTCCGCGTTGATGACGGGGATCTGTGAGACGGCGTGGATGGCCGTGCGCATGCGCTTTTTGCAATAAAACATGCCGAGCGCGCCCATTGTCCCGAGAATGGTGGAGAGCGTCGCCGCGACAAAGGCGAGCAGGAAGGTATTCCCGATCATGCCGAGCACCTTGGGATTGGTGAAAAGGTCGGCGTAGTGTTTGAAGGAAAAGCCCTCGAACCGTCCGATCATGTCCGTCTTGTCGAAGCTGTAGACGGCGAGGAGCAGAATGGGCAGGTAGAGGAGGAGCAGGACGATCCCCACGACCGCCGCTTTGAGGCACTTTGAAAGAACAGGGTGTTTCATAAGTTTGTCCCCCTGACGTTTTCTTCCGATTTGAATCCGCCCGACAGAATGGTGGAGACAAAGACGATGATGAGGAGCACCAGCGCCACCATTGAGCCCATGTGCCAGTCACTGCCGAAGTACTCATAGATGAACTTGCCGATGATGGTGACTTTCGCATTCCCGAGCATGTCCGAGACGACGTAATTCGTCATGGAGGGGAGGAAGACCATCGTGACGCCGCTCATGATCCCGGGCACAGAGAGGGGAAGCGTGATGCGGAAAAAGGTCGTGACGGCATTTGCGCCGAGGTCCGCGCTCGCCTCATAGAGGGAGTCGTCGATCTTGAGCATGGTCGTGTAGAGGGGGAGGATCATGAAGGGGAGGAAGTCATACACCATGCCGACGACCGTCTTGAAGATGTTGGCATTCTCCAGCCATGAGAGGGCCTCCGCCTGCGAGAGCAGGTTAAAAAATTCGCGGATGGCGTTGATGCGGAGGACGAAGTTGATCCACATGGGGAGCACGAAGAGCATCAGAATGACGAATTTCTTCTTCAGCTTGCTCCGCGCGAGGATGAGCGCGACGGGATAGGCGATGAGAAGGCAGATGACCGTCGTGATGAGGGAGATGACGATCGAATAGACGATCGTGGAGAGCTTCGTGGGGTCGGAGAAGAACCGCAGGAAGTTGGAAAAGGAGAAGTGCATCTCTTTGTCGGTGAAGGCGTAAAAGAGGATCACGCACATCGGGATGATGACAAAGAAGATGAGAAAGACGGCATAGGGAATGCAGAGCGTCTTTCTGGTGAAACGGGGAGCCTTCATGCCTCATCCTCCTTTGCCTTGGGCTTGAGGGAGAGGAGGATCTTGTCCTTGGGAATGATGACGGAGACGTAGTCCTCTTCGTTCCAGAGGTCCTCTGTCGCGAAGACATAGTCCTCTTCGTTCTCCTCCGTCCTGACGATCAGGCGGTAGTGGTCGCCCTTGTAGATGATGGAGATGATGTGTCCCATGACGCCGCCCACGTCGGCTTCGTCGCTGATCGTGATGTCGTTGAGGCCGACTTCGACGCGGACTTCGGTGTCCGTAAGGTCGATTTTTTCGCCCTCCTTGGTGATGAGGTACTCCTCCTCATCGAGGTGGCTCTCGGGGTAGAGCTGGGTGACGTCGCATTCCCATTCGCCGTCGCCGAAACGGACGGTGTTGTGCTTGGTGATGACGCCGTCAAAGACGTTCGTCGTGTACTTCGGCTTCATGAGGTGGATGCCGTCGGGGGCGACGGAGAGGCCGATGGTCTCGCCGACCTGCCTGCTCTCCGTGCTCTGAATGACGACCTCGTACTTCCCGACCTGCACGGTGATCTCGTAGTGGATGCCCTTGAATACGACGGAGATGACTTCGCCCTTGAGCGTTCCCTCGGAGGGGGCGCACATCTTCACGTCCTCGGGGCGGACGACGACGTCCACGAGCTCGTTTTGCTCAAAATCGTCGACGCACTCGAAGGTCTTTCCGCAGAAGCGGACCCTGTGCTTTCCGACGACGGTGCCCGTGAAGATGTTGCTCTCGCCGATGAAGTCGGCGACAAAGGTGTTCGCGGGCTCGTTGTAGATCTTGGTGGGGGTGCCGATCTGCTGGACGACGCCGTCCGACATGACGACGATGGTGTCCGACATCGTCAGAGCCTCCTCCTGGTCGTGGGTGACATAGATAAAGGTGATGCCGAGGCGGTCGTGCATCTTCTTGAGTTCGATCTGCATCTCCTTGCGCATCTTGAGGTCGAGGGCGCCGAGGGGCTCGTCGAGAAGGAGGATCTCGGGTTCGTTGACGATGGCCCTTGCAATGGCGACGCGCTGTTGCTGTCCTCCCGAGAGGGTCGAGATCGAACGCTTCTCAAAGCCCTCGAGGTCGACGATCTCGAGCGCCTTTTTGACCTTCGCGGCGATCTCCTTCTTCGTGAGGCGTTCGCGCTTGGTATATTCCTCGCCCTTGGCATTGCGGTAAGTGTTGATGACCCGCTTGCACTTGAGCCCGAAGGCGATGTTTTCGTACACATTGAGGTGGGGGAAGAGGGCATACCGCTGGAAAACGGTGTTGATCGGCCGCTTGTTGGGCGGCAGAGAGGAAATGTCCTCGCCGTGAAGAAGGATCTGCCCGCTCGAGGGGAGATCAAATCCCGCGATCATGCGCAGGGTCGTCGTCTTTCCGCAGCCCGAGGGGCCGAGGAAGGTGATAAACTCGCCCTTATTGACGAAGAAACTCATGTTGTCGATGATGAGGTCCTCGCCGAAGTACTTTGTAACGCCCTTGAGTTCGATGATGTGTTCCGCCATAGCAGTCTCCTTTGTAGATCCTTAAAAGTTGGGAGGGGTGGAGATCCAGAGAAATCTGGCCTTTCCCTTGCCCTTGTTTTCGATATAGTGTTCCTTGCCCGCCGAGAAATAGAAGCTCTCGCCCTTCTTCACGGCATACTGTTTGCCCGCGAGCACGACGGCGACCCTTCCCTCGAGGACAAAGCCGAACTCCTCGCCCTCGTGGGGGAAGTCGGGCTGTGTGCGCGAGAGGGGATCGAGCTCGACAAGGACGGGCTCCATCATGTTCTTCTGCGCGTTCGGAATGACCCACGAGAAGAGCATCCCATCGGAGCGCTTTTCGATGTACTCCGCCTCGGTGAAGACGACCTTCTCCTCGGTTTCCTCATGGAAAAAGTCCGAGAGATTGCTCCCGAGGGCGTTCAGAATGTCGCACAGCGTCGCGATCGAGGGGCTCGTAAGGTCGTTCTCAAGCTGCGAAATGTATCCCTTCGTCAGCTCACAGCGGTCGGCAAGCTCCTCCTGCGTCAGATTTTTCTGCTGTCGCATCTCCTTCAGTTTGGCGCCTAATTCCATAATATTCTCTCTCAAAGTTTAGTAAAAATAAATTTTTTGTTACTTTTTATCAAACCATTGTAATAATAAACAAAAAGTTTAATAATAATAAACCAGCAACGTGGAAAGTATAATAAAAGCGGGCGGCGTTGTCAACTGTTTTGCGGCGGATTTCCGAAAAATCTTTTTACAATATAATGAATATGTCACGCGCGCCCGCGCGCACATAATAGGAATGCAGGGGGAGAGGGGAAAATGGCATGAAAAAAGACCCGCCTCACATGGCGGGCCTTGGATACGATCTTACGGTCAAAGGGCGGCGAGCTTTTTCGCGAGCTTCGCCTTTTTATTTGCGGCGTTGTTCTTGTGCAGGATGCCCTTGGTGACGGCGGAATCGATGGCGGAGACCGTCTCGGAATAGAGGGCGGCTGCCTTCTCCTTGTCGCCTGCTTCGACGGCGGCGAGGAATTTCTTGATCTGCGTCTTGAGAGCCGACTTGACGGCTTTGTTTTCAAGGGTCTTCTTTTCTGTGACAAGGACGCGCTTTTCGGCGGATTTGATGTTGGGCACGGTATTTCTCCTTAAAGATGCTTTCTATTGATAAATCTTGATTATTTTAGCATAAAATAGAATGCTTGTAAACTGATTTTCAAGGGAAAGCGAAAAAATTTTTTTTGAAAAGGGAGAAAAATGAAAAAAGATTTCCCGAGGATCGGCGTCTTTGACAGCGGCGTCGGCGGCCTCACCGTCCTCAAGGAATGCTTTTCCCTCCTGCCCGAGGCCGAATATTTCTATCTCGGCGACAATGCCCGCGCTCCCTACGGCAACAGAGAGGAGGGGGAGATCTGCGCCTTCGTGCGGGAGGCCCTTCGCGCCTTCGAGGGGATCGGGGTGGACATTGCCGTCCTCGCCTGCAACACCGCGACCGCCGTCTGCATCGACTGCATGCGGCGGGAGTTTTCCTTTCCCATCGTCGGGACGGAACCCGCGATCCGCCCCGCGGCGCGGGAATGCGGGAGGGCGCTCGTCCTCGCGACCGTCCGCACGGCGGAGAGCGCCCGCCTCAAACGGCTCATTGAAAGCTCTCCCTCCTGCCGCTTCACCGTGCTTCCATGCCCCGACCTCGCGGGGGAGATCGAGAGGGCGGTGGGGGAGAGGGGAGGCGATGGGCGGTCTGTCCACTTTCCCCCGATCGGGGGCAAAAGGTACGACGGAGTCGTGCTCGGATGCACGCATTACGTCTTTTTCAGGGAGCAAATCGCCGCTTTTTACGGCTGTAAAACCTACGACGGCAACCGAGGAGTGGCCGAAACGGTCGCAGACCGATTAAATTTAGGGACGGCTGACCACCGCAAAACACCGCTTTTTCCTAAAAATCAGAACATTTGTTTTGAGAAATATTTGAAGGAAATGGCCAAAAAGCGGGTCCATTTTCTCGGAAATGCCAAGGAGTACAACGATTCGATCTTTTTTTCAAACATTTGTTTTACGTTTTTCTAAAAAATTTTTCCAAATTGGTGGAAAAAAATGGGCAAATGTGGTTGACTTTCCCATAGAAATGATTTATAATAGATTCACGACAGAAAAAAGGAGGGTTTTTCATGGAAATGCAATTCGTGAGCGGCAAGGCATATCACCAGCTTGACGCCAAGAACAGAACGCGCATTCCCGCGAAATTCAGGACTGCGTTTCCGCAGGATGAAAAGCTCTTCTTTGTGAAGTACACCGCAGGGTGCGTCGCCATCATGTGCGAGTCGGTCATGGAGAGGAAGCTCCTCTCCTTCGGGGACGTCGATCCCGCCGACGAAGAGACGTACGCCGCCAAGCGGTTCATGTACACCGTCGTCGATGACCTCGTCGAGGACAATCAGGGGCGTTTCATGATCCCGCGCGAGTACCGCGATTTTGCGGGGCTCAAAAAGGACCTCGTCTCCGTCGGCATGGGGGACTACATCGAGGTCTGGGACGAAGAGGCTCTCACCGAACAGCTCAAGGGCATGACGGTCACCGCGGCGAACAGCATCAAGCGGGCGTACAAGGAAAAGCAATGAGCGCGTATCATCGTCCCATTCTGCTCGATGAAGTGCTCGACGGATTGGCTCTGAAACCGTACGGACTGTACTTTGACGGGACATGCGGCGGAGCGGGGCATTCGGAGGGCATTCTGAGGCGCGAGCCGACCGCAAGGCTCATAGCGACGGACAAGGACGGCGACGCGATCGAAGAGGCGGCCAAAAGACTGTCCCCCTACGAGGGTCGGTATCGGCTGATCAGGACGGATTTCAAGAACTTCGGGGAAGTCCTTCTCCCCGACGAACGCATCGACGGATTTCTCCTCGACCTCGGGGTCTCTTCCCATCAGATCGACGACGAGAGCAGGGGATTTGCCTACCGCATTCCGAGCGCTCCCCTCGACATGCGCATGGACAAGCGTTCGGCCCTCACGGCGGCAGACGTCGTGAACGGGTATTCCGCCGAGGAACTGAAGAGAATTTTGAGAGAGTACGGCGAGGAACCCTTCGCGGGGACCATCGCAAAGAGCATCGTGAGGGAGCGCGAAAAGGCGCCCATCCGCACTTGCGGCGAGCTGAAGGAACTTGTGGAGAACAGTCTCCCGCCCCGATTCCGCTCGGCGGCCTGCGCAAGACAGACCTTTCAGGCCATCCGCATCGAGGTGAACGGCGAACTCAAAGGGTTGGAGGAATGTATCAGGGGCCTCTGTGCGAGGCTCAAGAAGGGGGGAAGAGCGGCGATCCTGTCGTTTCACTCCCTCGAGGACAGGATCGTCAAGAACGTCTTCAGGGATCTGTCGACGGGTTGTACCTGCCCCAAGGATCTTCCCGTCTGCGTGTGCGGGAGGGTCAAAGAGATGGAGATCGTCACACGCAAGCCCGTCACGGCGGGTGAAAAGGAGCAACAAGACAATCCGCGCTCCAAGAGCGCAAAACTGCGAATTGCCGAAAAAATCACAGAATGAACGGGCAATTTGTCGAATAAGATATCTACAAGGAGAAGGGGACCATGGCACAGTCAGCTTTGCTTGAAAGAGATTATCAGACTTCCGTAGTTGATGATAAGGAATCGCCCGAGGCGATCGCACATAGAAAGAGAAGCAGTGAGATCTACAGCACCGTATTCGAGAGCAATGACTTCGATGCGGAGAGGATCGCGGCGGCCTTCTCCATGCCCGGCGGGTCCGCGAGGCCTTCCGTTCTGACGGCGGAGCCTGCGGCCGCTCCCGCCCCTGCGGCTTCGGCCGTCGAGGCGCCCGTGAGGGAGGCCCCTGCGCACAGGGAACTCTTCTCCGACCTTGAATACAAAGATCACACCCTCGTCAGGAGGGAAGTGAAGGACGACACGGCGACGCTTGCCCCCGAGGCCGCGCCCGCCTTCGCGCCCGAAGTTGCGCCTGCCTTCGCGCCCGCGCCCGCCTTTACACCCGAAGTTGCGCCCGAGGCCGCGCCCGCCTTTGCGCCTGCATCCGAGCCCGAGACGGAGGAGAACGAAGACCTTCGCCCCACGCGCCGCACGATGGAGACGCTGAAGCGGGAGGAGCTGTACACCGACGATTACGGCGCAGAACTTGAGCTTGACCAGCATGTGGGATTCTTTGCGTCCCTCTCGGGAAAGGTCAAGATGGCGCTTGCCATCGTCGCCGCTGCCTTTGTGGTCGCGATCGCGCTCGTCTGCATCAATACGGGCATCATCAACTCCA
Source organism: uncultured Clostridia bacterium (assembly GCA_947625595.1). GTDB lineage: Bacteria > Bacillota > Clostridia > Christensenellales > Borkfalkiaceae > Gallimonas. The sequence goes on along the minus strand of CANQOX010000021.1, from coordinate 3,653 downwards.
TGAAGTACGACCTTGCCGCGCGTCAGGCCGAATTGACCGAACTCACGCAGTATTCCGAACAGCTCAACGGCCGCATCGACGAAGTCACCGATCCCGCCTTCGTGGATGACTATGCGGAGCACGAGCTCGGAATGGTCCGTCCGTAAAGGGGGAAAATCCCATCAGAAATCAATATTCCGTAACGGTTTTACGAAAGAGGTTATTCGCCATACTATTGGTAATAACCTTTATTTTTTGTCTCTTTTTGGGCAGATTTTTCTATATTCAGGTCATTTGGAAGGAGAAATTGCACTACCTCGCCCTCGACCAGTGGACAAGGGAGATCCCCGTCCATGCGGGAAGGGGAAATATCTATGACGTCAACGGCGAACTCCTCGCGGGGAATACCGCCGCTTACACCGTCTATGCCCGCGCCAACGCCGTGGAGGACGCCGAAGAGACGTCGTCCGTCCTTGCGGAGCTCTTCGGCGTCGGGAGGGAGGAACTTGAAAAAAAGCTCTCTGACAAGAGCAAATCGGAGATCGTGCTCCTGCGCAAGACGGGAAAGGAGACGGTGGAGGCCCTTGCGGGGCGGAATATCCGCGGCGTCTACTATGCCCGAGACGATGTTCGGGTGTACCCTTATGGCGCACTCGCCTGTCAGGTCCTCGGGTTCACTTCCTTCGACGGCTCGGGAACAACGGGCGTGGAAGGGTACTATGACTCCTTTCTCGGCGGGAAGGACGGGGAGATCCTCTATGAGACCGACCTCGTCGGCGTCGACCTCGCGGACGCGACGGCGGCCTATCTTCCCGCGGAGGACGGGCTCTCCGTCAGGCTCAAGCTCGATTATCGCATTCAATCGCTTGCCGAACAGGTCATGGGGAGGGTCCTTGCCGAATCGCAGGCCAAGGCCGCGCGGGCGATCGTGCTCGACCCCTCCGATTTTTCGGTCCTCGCCATGGTAAATCTGCCCTCGTACGATCTCAACGACATTCCGAGAAACGACCTTTCCGCGCTCAACGCGCTCTCGCGCAACAGCCTCGTCTCGGACATCTATGAACCGGGGTCTACGTTCAAGATCGTCACGGCGGCCGCCAACATCGAGGAGGGGCTGAAGGGAAACAGCCGCGCTCTGCCCCTCAACCACGTTTATTCCTCTTCGCGCACGCGCACGGTGGACGGGACGACCATCAAGTGCTGGAGCGACCATAAAAACGGCAAACATTCCAATCAGACGCTCGCCGAGGCCCTGAACAACAGCTGTAACCCCTGCTTTGTGGACATCGCCCTCGCTTTGGGGAAGGAGACGTTCTACGACTATCTCGACGCCTTCGGGTTCGGACGGGCGACGGGGATCGACTTTTCGGGGGAGGCCATCGGCATGCTCCTCCCCGAGAGCATCGTCCGCGACTGCGACCTCGCCCGCATCGGCTTCGGACAGACCATCGCCGTAAGCCCGCTTCAGCTCGCCTGCGCCGCGGCCTCGGCGGTCAACGGGGGGTACTACTACGCTCCGCGGCTCGTGGAGGAGATCTTTTCGGAGGACGGCAGTGTGCGGGAGAAGACGGAGAGGAAACTCCTGCACCGTACGGTGAGCGAGGAGGCGTCAAGGATCCTCTCGTCCATGCTCGAGGGTGTCGTGCGGGACGGGAGCGGCAAAAAGGCCTTCATCGAGGGCTACCGCGTCGCGGGAAAGACGGGGACGGCCCAAAAGTACGAGAACGGCCGCATCGCGCAGGGCAAGTATGTCTCTTCCTTCGTGGGATATTTTCCCGCGAATGACCCAAAATATCTTGCGCTCATCATCGTGGACGAACCGCAGGGGAGCTATTACGGCAGTACCGTGGCGGCCCCCTGCGCACAGGAAATATTTCAGGGCATCATCGGCATGATGGGCCTGCAGAAAACGGAGGTGTGATATGAAGCTATCCTTGCTCGCCGTAGAGGGGGGCGGAACGCTCAACGGGGCGGACACAGACATCAGATCGCTCTGCGCCGACAGCAGAGTGGCGGGGGCGGGGGATCTCTTTTTCTGCATCAACGGCACCCACGAGGATGCCCACAGATATGCCGCCGAGGCAGAGCGGCGGGGCGCGGCCGCCATTGTCTGCGAAAAGCCGACGGAGACCGACCTTCCCTACATTCTCACGCCCGATTGCAGGCGGGCGATGGCGCACATCTCCGCGGGGTTCTATGGACACCCCGAGAAGCGTCTGACCGTGCTCGGCGTGACGGGGACCAACGGAAAGACGACGGTCACGCACATGATCTACGCCATTTTGTCCGCGGCGGGGCGGAAGGGAGGGCTCATCGGGACGCTCGGCGCCAAATTCGGCAAGACCATCCTGCCGCCCGCCCTGACGACGCCCGACCCGATCTCCCTCTTTTCCCTCCTTGCCGACATGAAAAAGGAGGGGACGGAGGCCGTCGCAATGGAAGTCTCCGCGCACGCCCTTGCCCTCAAAAAGGACTGTCCGATCGTGTACGAGAGCGCGATCTTCACCAACCTGACGCAGGATCATTTGGACTTTTTCTCGGACATGCGCTCCTACGGCGAGGCCAAAAAGGGCATGTTCACCCGTTGCCGCCTCGCGATCGTCAACGCCGACGACCCGTTTTCGGCAGAGATCGCCCGCCTCGCGCCCGAGACAATTACTTACGGCATCGATACGCCCGCGGACTGCTTTGCCATGATCGAGAGCGAAGACCTCGACTGCACGCGGGCCATTCTCAACCTCGAGGACGAGATCTGCGAGATCGAACTGCCCATGACGGGGAAATTCAACGTCTCCAACGCCCTCGCGGCCGCGGCGTGTTGCAGAAGGCTCGGCGTCAGCATGGACGCGATCGCCGAGGGCCTCTCCGACATCCGCGTGGAGGGGAGGCTCGAACATGTCGGCGTCTATCGCGGGGCAGACCTCTTTGTGGACTTCGCCCATACGCCCGACGGGCTTGAAAAGTCTCTCTTGGCGCTCAAACGGCACCTCAAAGGGCGGCTCTTTGTCGTCTTCGGTTGCGGGGGGAACCGCGACACGGCCAAGCGCCCCCTCATGGGGGAAGTCGCCGCGCGGCACTGCGATTTTGCCGTCATCACCTCCGACAACCCCCGCTATGAGGATCCCTGTGCCATCATTGCGGAGATCGAGGCGGGGTACAGGAAGGTCAGCCGCGAGTACGTTGCCGTCGAGGAGCGGGAGAAGGCCATCGCCTACGCGATGGGGAAATTGAAGAAGGGGGACATCCTCCTCGTCGCGGGGAAGGGGGGAGAGACCGAACAGGAGATCATGGGCACAAAGTACAGTTACAGCGACAAGGCCGTCCTTCGGTCGCTCATGGGGCAGGGAAATGCTTAAAACCATTTTGATCGCCCTGCTTGTCTCCTTCGCGCTCTCCCTTCTTCTCTGCGCCGCCGAGATCCCTCTCCTCAGGAAGCTGAAGGCGGGGCAGAACATTCTCGAATATGTCAAGGAGCACAAGGACAAGGGCGGGACGCCGACGATGGGCGGGCTGGGCTTCATTCTCGCCGCCTGCACTGCGGCAATGCTTCTCTGCGGCGTGTCGGACAGGCCCTTCGCGGTGAGTATTGCCGTCGGAGCGGGGTATATGCTCGTCGGCTTCCTCGACGATCTTCTGAAGAAGTTCCGCGGCAAAAATTTGGGCCTTCGGCCCTA
>CANQOX010000020.1 GCA_947625595.1 uncultured Clostridia bacterium | reverse complement strand
GAGGCACTTCATTGCGACGTATACTTCACCGATCCCTACCGTGCTTGGCAGAAGGGAAGCATTGAAAACAGCAACGGACTTCTCCGAGAATTCTACCCCAAAGGCAGAGGCCTCTCAAGGGTGAATCCGAAAACCCTTCAACGCAATGTAGACCTCATCAACAACCGCCCCAAAAAAATCCTCAACTTCCTCTCCCCACAACTTCTGTTTGAAAATATGTTGCACTTCATTTGACAATTCGCCCGCTCCGTTGCGACTCCTCTTCCTACAAAAAACTTCGTCTTTTGGCGTGAGCCCTTCTTATAGTCCGTGAGCCATTGCATGGAGCTTGTTCGGGGAGCAGATTTCTCCCCGAAAGTTGTTTTACTTCCCGTGAAAATTCTCTTTGCCGCTGTTTAACGACTGTTCGGCAAAAGTCATTCATCCTGCATTGATATCACCTCCTACTATGGTATGGCGGAATTTTTTCGGCAAATGCAACATTTAATCGCACGAAAAAGGAAGTCCCTTGCACGAAACTTCCTTGATCGTTGCTATTTGGTTTTTGCGTCCCTAATTATAAGCCACGAGAATGCCTAAATTATTAGTTTTAACTTACCCTCTATATACTAACACTCGGACAACCCGAATTATTCTGGAAAAGCGTATATCTCTTGATATGACAACTCGCCGTCCTAGCACAACACTTTCCCATTTGATATTGTCAAAATATGTAATGCTCATGAATCTGTTTTTAAAGCATTTTCATCATTTTTGATACGCCAGCCTCGTTTCTTAATAAAACGATCATATCCTCTCATTGAAGACTCTGCACGCTTCCACCCGCGCGGAGCCTTTTTGTAGCTACCGCTTTTTAAATAAAGTTCCCCGACATTGCCGTGTCCTATATCTTTATATTTATCTTTATGGAACAGCCAAAACCAAAACGAAATTGGGAAGGTCAAAATCAATGCAAGCGCCCAAAAATGTCCCAGCGCAAGAGCACGAAAATGTGCCTTAAAAAATATTATTGGTGCACCAAAGGCCGCCCATAGTCTCGGATGATTTTTTTTGGTCGCCGCTTTGCTAAACATTTCGACTAATCTAGTGTATTCATTTTGTTTTGCAAATAGTTTTACAAGAATTTCATCGTTATGTCGACTATTTGAGATCAGGGTCTCAACATCTGCTTTGCAAAAAGTAGTTCTGTCTATACTGTTAACATCTTCTGGAATGGTGAACGTCTTTAATTTGCACCCGAGAAAAATATACTCGCCACACTCAAACTGACCTCCGTTGAAAGTTTCATGCCCTATGCTTTCCAGCGTATTCGGCAATTCAATATGATCCAGTTTTTTGCATTCCTTAAAATAGCAGCAGAGATTCTTTGCTCGCGTAGGCAGGATGACTTCTTCGAGATTTTCGCAACCGAAAAAATTGCCAGACAGGTCACCGTCTACATTTCTGGCATCTATTCGCCGCAACACGGCACTACGCATATAAAGTTCTCCGACATGGCCATCTTTCGGAGGGATACAAACTTCCGGAAGAGTTATATTTTCGTAGCCGTAAACATTTGCTACCGAAAACGATCCGAAAAATTGCCAGGTTTCAGCATGGTATAAGAAATTTCCTTCTTGCGTACGCTTTACTATCGGCGGAAGCCGAAGTTCTTCCAATCCTTCAAAATCGCGTAAATCTCCAATGATTTTTTCGATTTTGGTTCCGCAAAGAAGCCGCTTAAGCGATGGGCAGTCGCGGAAGTTATCGACGATTAAAATTTTCAATTCGGCGGGCAACGTAACATCTTCGAGCGCGTTGCAGCCGGAAAATACTTGTCCAAAGCTATCCTCCTGATTTGTTTCGTTGACCTCGCCTATGGATTCTATTTGATCCGGAAATATAATAGTTTTTAATCGTCCGCAATTTAAGAATGCTTGTGGGGCGATGTGAAGTACCGGATATTCAATGCCGCCGATCTCAGTCGTTGCGGGAATTATTATTTCCTCCTCGGAAAGGTCCCTCGTGCACAACACACAAGCGCTCCCATCTTTTACGGTAAAGACCAAATTGCCGCATTTTCCAATACGCTCGATGGAAAGTTTTTTCTCTTCCGCGGAAAGAGAGTATGGCACATAGGTGATCTCTTCTCCAAACATTTTGTTGATGGTGTTTGTTTGTTCCGGAGTAAGTTCTTGTATTACTGTCGAAGAAAAAACGCTTTTATCTGTGACCTTTACCGAACAAAAATTGATATGGCGCCGCATCACCGAATCGCAAAGCCGCCAAAAGAAATCAGATTTCACGACATTGTCGCTGAGATAAAACACAACGGCGGCGCAATGGAAATCATTTGCCCGTTCCAACATAGTTTCTTCCCAGTCGCTGCCGTTTTCCTGCTTGCGATCGTACCAGATATTCAGACCACTGTCGGAAAGCATGACAATATCTTTGAGTGCTGCCTTAAAATCTGTACGCGGATAATAGAAAAAGTAAAATTTACCATCGTCGTTTGGCTCCGGCAAAAGCCCGTTGTAAAAAAGTTCTGTAATGGATGATGCGTTTTCAATGGCAGTCAGAATCTGTTTGTCGCTCATTTTATCCTCCTGAAGGCAGAGTGATCTGGACATTCGCAAGGGATCTGTTCAAATTCATTTACGAAATCATACGCAAGGCCTTTTCTAATATAAAAGGTTTCCGCATAAGGAAAGACTTCATCGATCGAACAAAATTTTTCGTTTAAGGGAAACGTAATCTTGCTATTGACAACGACGGTCTTTAAGTTTTCGGCCATTTTGAATGCGGCTCCGTTTATTGTTTTTATAGATGTAGGGAGATTGATTTCTTTCAGACTGGTGCAGTAGCCGAAGCAGTGCCCTTGAATAATTTCCACCCCTTTCGGGAAGGTTATCTTTTCCAAAGACGAACAGCGCATAAACATTCCCGCAGGCAAACTTTTCTCTCTCCAGGCGGCAGTAAACGTTACGCTTTTGAGTGATGAGCAGTCATAAAAGGCGAAATATCCCGACATGCTGTCGGAAGGGCCTATCGTAGCGGTCTCGAGCGACGAGCAGTTACGGAAACAATTGTCGCCGCATATTCCGACGTCTTTCAGATCGATTTTATTCAAATCGATGCAGTTACGGAACGCCTCTTCAAGGTAGATATATTCATTATGATATTTTTTCGTCGGGAATTCTATCGAGGACAAAGCGGAACATCTATCCAATTGTTGGATAAAACCGTAATGGCCGAATAGTAATCCAAAGCGGCATTTAGAAGGATGGCCTAATACGATTCGGCGCAGCGAAGGACAATTCAAAAACGCGCCGCTGTAAATAAAGGACCACCCATCCGGGATTACGACCTCGCGGAGATTGTGACAGGCCGAAAATGCGTTTTGCAAAATGACGCGGACACGGTATTTTTTCTTTCCGATTTTTGTAAACTTCGGCACTTCGATGCGTGTCACGTTCCGATCGTTGATTTTCGTCAAAGCGGCACAAGCGCCGTTCCATTTCATGCGAGTTACTGTAAATTCGTATAACGCTGGGAGCGGCAGCATATGCAAAGAACGCAGTTTTTCGACGATGGGACTAGCGTAGTCTATCGTTGCATTGGGGGTCAATCCATACGGGGCGCGATTCTCGAGCTTTACCATCAGAATGCTTTTTTTGCTTTCGATAACCTGCGCAATTTCACGTGCGCAAGATGCTGATTTACAAAAATTTTCGCTAGAATATATTATAATTCCCTTGCAGCGAAACGAATCTATTTTGCGGCTCACATCCTTGAACCAACTGATACCCGTCTCCAAACCGCGGTCATACCAAATTTTGATGCCCGCTTTCTGAAAAGCAAGTATATCTGGGATTACTTGCTTAAAATCTCGGTGCGAATAACTGATAAAATAGTATCCATCCTCACCGCACGGTTCGGGCAAAATGGCACTGTTTTTAAGATCATCAAAACTGTGTGCTGCATCAATTATCTTTAATTTTTCTTCTAATGTATACATAATTCCACCACAATATAATTGAACTTATTATACTGCAAATAAATTCATAAAGCAAGTGTAACCATCACATCTTATTGAATAGCATAAATATCGAATTATTTTTGGGCTTGCTGTTTGCTAAATTTTTTGCATTTGTGTCCCTCAGAATATCTAACATTGCTTGCGGGTGCCCTGCGGTTTCGAGTTCTCCCCTGTCGTTTGTTTGCCTCTTTGCTTTTCGCCTTTACCTCCTTTGCGGTTGTTTTTCCCTCCGATTTGCGGTTGCCCCCAAACCTGCCCGATTGCTTTTCGATAGCCGAGACCTTGTTGCGAAATGCTGTTCGCATCTGCCTGTCGACCACAGATCGCAGTTGTTTTTACGGCGTTTGATGCTGTTCGTGTTCCGTTTCCCGTTCGCTTTTCGGCTTCCGATTTCCTGTTCGTTGCATTCAAACAGCGCATTTCCACAACTTGCCCATCCCTTGCCTTCATACTCCTCATTAGGTGGTCAAATGAAAAGTCCTGAAGTTTACATTTCCCATAAAATTTCTGAAGATTTTCACAAAAGAAAAATGCGTATATCCTTGCATCCAAAGGGCTCATTTGTTTTATTGCATCTACAAACGATGGGTGTGCATTATTTGTGTTTCTATTATCCATTGCAGAAGCCAATAAATTTTCATACATTTCACGGAGATAATCTTCATCGTATGTATATTTTAATGCTTCCAAAACGGGACCCGCAATCATAAGTGGGGGTTCTTGCAAATTTTCTGCCGGTATATTTTTAATTTTCTTTTTTAGGTCCTGTTCAAATGCTTCAAGTTTATATTTGAATGTCAAATTAGCTTTTTTAACAGGATATAGTACCACGTTGTTAAAGAAGCCAACAACCGTCGACAAAATCCCGTCTGTCTGCTCAACGGTACTAGGGACCAATGACTTCGCGGCTTCTGCCGATGATTCCACGATTCCCTTCTTATCTTTGCTCATATCTATTCCTCCGTAAAGAACTCTTCTATCTTCTTGATCGTCTTTTTGATGCGCTCCGATTGTTCCAATGTATCTTCCACATACAGAAAATCGAACCGAGGGTAGCCGAACTTTTTGTTGTTGGCGTCCGTAAAGTATGTTTCCATAAATTTACGCTTGTCCTCAAAGTCGGCGGCAAAACCTTCGCCCTTCGTTTCCTCGATCAACGCCTTATAAATCGCCCCGTCTTTTCTTTGAACGACCAAAAAGTCGGGCGTGTACATTCCGATATACCGCCAAGCCTTTCCGACTTTTTTATAACACTTGATCTTGAACTCAGTGAGGGCGCGGTCGCCGTTATAGTAGACTTCAAGTTGTTTTTCTTTGATACAAGGAGATTTCAGAAGCTCTTCCAAATAGACTTGCTCAAACTCGCTGTCGGTATGATAAGGCAGATAGTGGAAAGAAGCGTCCTTCATCGGGTGGGAAATCACCTCTTTCTTGATTTTCTCTGCTTCATCGGTATATCCGATAGATTCCAAGACTTCGATTTTATGTTTCTGACTTTCGGAAAGCTCCAATTTTCCCTTATCGTCCTTGATGATTTTCTCCACGACCTCTTGATCGGGATAGTAGTCTTTCGGTTTCGTCGTCTGCACTTCGGGAGTAAAGTTTTCGATATGCAGAAGGCTCGCCTCCTCGGGGACAAGTCCCTCGGCCGTTTCAAAAGAACGATGCTCATAAAACGCCTTGCGGATCATGGCGTTCGCTTCGGGCAAATCGTAATGCGAGCTGAAATACCGCACCCCGTCGCGCTCATAAGTCATTGCAGAAAACGCCTTTTCAAGTGCGTCCCGATACTCTAAAAGTTGTGCACGGGAAAGAAAACCAAAGCTCTCTTTGGCGATCTCATTTACCCATAGTTCAAAATTGGCGACGCTATTGCCGCGCTCCGCTCTATCGAGGCTTCCGCTGTCGGTAATGGAAAGCGATGTCGAAAACTCTCTCTTTTGAATAAGCGTGTCCTGTCTTACCGCATCGGGAACAGCCGAAATCTTTGCGGTAATGTCCGTCGGCGGTTCCACATTCACGGCATGATAAACCACTTTCAGTTGGTAAAAATCCACTTTGGGTAGCCGCAAATGGCGCATCCGCTCATACCGCTTTAAGGTGGCGGGGCGAGCATCTGCCCCGTTCTGAAATTCTTTCAGCGAGATTTTATGTTGCTGTTGAAGTTGAAGGTTCAGCGTTTCGGCATTGCTCTTATTGAGATAGATCAAAGCCGTTTCGATTTCATTTTTTTGCACTTGGCGCAAACACCGACAAGATGTTTGCAAAACCATATTGGTGGCGCAATCGCCTTCCTGCGATAAAATGATCCCCGTTAGGCTCTTGCAGTCCCAGCCCTCTTTGCCGATCTGCACAAGTAAGATGATCTTCTTTGTAGAGAAGGGTTTATCAAGCGCTTGAAAGTCAAGCTCGCTGTCTACGGGAATGGAATACTCCTGATTGCCCCCATGATACTTCAAAACGACCGAAGAGGGATCAAGACCGTACTCCGAAACGATTTTTTTCACAAGGGGATAGACCTGTTCTTCGAGCGTTCGGATCGAACCGCAATAGATCCCGAGCTTCGCACACGTCCCGTCGGGGTAGGTCGTATCTCTATATTGCCGTAAAAATTCCCTCACGCCGTTTTCTATAATTTCAAGACGCTTGTTGCTGTCGGAAATATACACGACGGGTTTCTTCAAGAAATTTCCGATGCCACCCACAAGAGGATAGTAATATACGATATTTGCGATTTCTTTCATCGCAATCGCGATCTTGCCTGTCGCTTTGATTTTTTCAGCCCCTTGTAGGTAAGGCGTTCCCGAGAACCCGATCACGCTATTGATACTTCCAAGCCGCGCCCATTTACTGACGACCGAACGCAACTTTTTTTCGTCCGTCGCGGCATGATGCACTTCATCGATGAATACGGAAAGATTGGGCAGTTTTCCGATCAAATTTCGGAGTTCGTTCGCCTGCCTGTCTTTTTCGTCGTCGCTCTCTTCAAACACACTCATTTGCCCTTTCGATTCGACGATGCCGTTCAAGATAACCTTTTCGGCGTTCGTGACGGCGACAAGCCCAAACAGCTTTTCGAGCGGTTGATGGATTGCAATTTTCTGAACGTTCGGGTTTTTCGTTTTATTGGATTTCTTCGCCGTTTTGCTCTCGTCCAAGACCTCAAAAATCAGCATCTGTTTCAAATTCGATGCCGCAGGCTCGGGGATGATCCAAGAAGGGTCAAAGTTTTGTATCGTCCTTAAACTCGGAACGACGGATGATTTCAAGCCCGAGGGCGCAAAGACAATGAAGTTATGCGCGAAAACCCGATTGCTGGGTTCATTGCAAGCGAAATAGAGGTCTAAATAGATAAATGCCGCCATGAGGTAAGTCTTGCCCGCGCCCATAGGCAGACTGAAAAGATAGTCCGTATATGTAACGTGATAGAACGCCGCCTTAAAAAATTCCACGGCATCGACGCTCGTCGGCTCTTTCCTGATTGCTTCGCAAATGCTCACGGATATTTGATTGCCGTCGTCGTCCATCTGACTTGCAAACTCATACAACGCCGCAAGCGCGGGCGTATTTTCAGCGCGTCGCGTGTCGAAGTGGAGATTTCCAAAGCATCAAGATCGAGGCTGTTGAATTTTCCTGCAGAGAACAACTTGACAAGCGGTTGATTTTCGCAGGCGATTTTCAAAAAAAGATAGGTCTTGATCGCGTCGACTTGCGCATCCCGCATTTGCCCTGCTCTTTCGATATAAGCAATGAGGTCCTTCACAGAGTTTTCGCCCCGCAGCCACTCATCACGCTTTTTCGTTATCATCCTATAAAACATATTTTCCTCTTGTCACTCTGCGTCTTTCATCTATTATAGCACATTTCGCGCCAAAACCGGAACAAAATCATGGGGGGGAATGGCAAATTGTGGAGAATTTAATCGTCCTCGTCGTTTCAGCTTTATTATTCTTCTAAACTGTTTAGATCGAGCAGGAAGTCCAAAATGCCGATGATGAGAATGCCCTTCTCATTATGCCACGGCTTGACATTGCTCTGCGTCACGATGATTTTTTTGAAATAGTCATTGATATGGATAAGGGAATACTGCTCCTGTTCCATTTTGTCTTGATTGGGGATCGCAAAAGCGGATTGGATATAAAACCGACTACTCCCACGATTGCATACAAAATCCACCTCGGTCTGATTCTGCTCCTGTTTTCCGTCAGGGTGTTTGACGCGGGTACTGATAATTCCGATATCGACATGGAACCCACGGTACAATAGCTCGTTATAGATGATATTTTCTATGAGGTGCGTCTCTTCCTGTTGACGAAAATTGAGACGCACATTTCTGAGACCAATATCGGTGAAGTAGAACTTAAAAGGGGAATCGATATACTTTTTCCCCTTGATGTCATACCGTACGGCGCGCGAGAGCAGGAAGGATTCCTCCAAATAGGTAATGTAATCCCGAATGGTGTGTTCGGACACCTTGATACCTTTACTTGAAAAAGTATCGGCGAGTTTGCGCGGGTTGGTCAAAGAACCGACGGCAGAGGCAAGGATATTGACGAGGGGATCCAAGAAATTCTCCCCGCGTAAGTGATGACGGTCGACAACATCCTTGATATAGGTGTTCTGGAAAAGATTGGAAAGGTAGCTTGCCTTCTGTTCATCGGTCTTGCAAGCGAGGATATACGGTAGCCCGCCGTAGGTGAGATAGTCCCTCCACCCGTCATACTTATCGCCGTCGTAGGCGGACATGAATTCAGAAAACGAAAGCGGATAGATGCGCACCTCATCTCCTCGCCCGCGGAATTCGGTTCGGACGTCGGACGAAAGCATTTTGGAGTTGCTCCCCGTAATATAGACGTCCACGTTCTGCCTGTGCATCAGTCCGTTGAGGATCCCGTATAAACGGATCGGCTCGTCGCTCTTCATTTCCGCATCAGAAATGGCGAACTGAACCTCATCGAGAAACACATAGAACATCTCGGTCTGATTGGTGATGCGTGAAAGAAGGTATTTCCAAAGCGCATCGGGGTTGCGGTACTGTTGGTTCTCCTCGCTGTCTAAATCAAGGGCAATGATATGATTTTTGTCCACGCCGACAGACAGCAAGTAGTTGTAGTAGAGATTGAACAGCAAGAAACTTTTCCCCGAGCGACGAACCCCGGTGATGATCTTAATGAGCCCGTTTTCCTTTCGGTCGATAAGTTTTTGAAGATAAATCTTACGCTGAATGGTCCGCATCGAATTACTTCCTAAAATTTGATATGCTGCACTTTTTGCGCAATAAGTATAGCAAAGAAATGGTTGAAAGTCAAGCGGTGGAACGTTCAAAAAACAAAAATAATGGCGATAAAGATGATGAAGCAGATCGAAATTCGCCTTGAGACAATGTGAAAGGCACGACTGTGGGTGCGCCTTTTGGGTGAGTTTTTCTGATTGCGCTGAAGCGAAAATTTGGGGAAACTTTTCTGATGAAAAACCTCACTTTTTTGCACCTGCGGCTCCCTTGGGGGGCAAAATCGTTGCCCATGCCTTATTGGGATTTGACGGGGGAGGTGTATTTTGTTTCGTTGCAGGTTGAAATGAGCAAAAAAAAGAGATCCGTCGGCGGAGGGCCGACGGATCTCTTTTTGTGTTATTCCTCGAGGAAGAGCTTGTTGTTCATCGCGATCATGACGGCGTCGAGGATCGTGAGGATCCAGAATTCGCCGAAGAGAGTGATGACAATAGCCATGACGAGGTTCACTGTGCTCTGATTCTTGAGGAATGCAGACCATCTGACAAGGAGGTCAACGATCCAGCCGACGAAGGGAATGATGAGCAAAACGATCTGGATGACCTTGTCTTGTTTATGGAACCAAGTATCAAAATTCATAACCGTCTCTCCTTATATAAATTTGATAATATTATTGTACACACTTCATGGTAGAAAGTCAACAAGTTTACAAAAAGTTTTTTCTCTTTCGACAAAAATTTTACACTTTGTGGACAAAAAATGACTCCGTGGGGTTAGGGGGAAATGTGAGAAGGGGACGTTGCCCACCCCCCTACTTTACGGCGGCAGGGACCGCCGCAAAGCCCGTCGCGCTTGCCAGCGCTCCTGTCGCGGCGCAGCTCACAGTGCACCGCACTGTTGAGCAGAACTGCGCCGCTCCACCCCTCCTCGGGAGGGGGTAAAGGCAAGGGACCCCCACGGAGGGGGGACGGACTTCGTTCGGGGGATTCTTCGACACGCCGCCTGCGGCGGCGGCTCAGAATGACGCGGTTGCCTTCGGACTTCGTTCGGGCGATTCTTCGGCACGCCGCCTGTGGCGGCGGCTCAGAATGACGCGGTTGCCTGCGGACTTCGTTCGGGGGATTCTTCGACACGCCGCCTGCGGCGGCGGCTCAGAATGACGCGGTTGTTCTCGGACTTCGTTGAGGGGATTCTTCGGTCGCTTCGCTCCCTCAGAATGAGCGGGGGGGTACTCTTGTCGCCCCTTTTAGGGGAGATGTCGAGGCATAGCCGAGACAGAGGGGTTTTGAAACCCCTTTGGCTCACTGCGTTCGCCACTTCCCCTACGAGGGGCAGCGAGAATAAGGTGACCCACCCCCCTACCCCCCTCCCACGGAGGGGGTAAAGGCAAGGGGCACCCCCATGGAGGGGGTAAAAATGAGGGAGATCTGTGGAGATCATCGGATCATGGGCAAGGAAAAAGCCCGCTCCGAGGGAGCGGGCTTTTTTGCCAAATCATTCGAAAAGAAGTTTGTTGAACAGAAGGGTCCAAATCGCATCGAGCCAGCCGATGATGATACCGGTGGGGATGGTGACGATGATGGCGACAACGATGCTGACCAGGCCGCCCTTCTTCAGCACTGCAGACCAACGGACGAGGATCTCCACGATGTAGTTAACAACGGGGATAAGCAGCAAAATGACCTGAATCAATTTACTCTGTTTGTGAAACCACGTATCCATAGAACATTCTCCTTATAGATTTTTATGATAATATTCTACCTTCTTCTTTGTGTCTTGTCAAGGGGTTCGGGGAATTTTCCTGAAAACTTTTTCGGAAAGGGGCCGATTTTCCTTTTTTTGACATGATATGCTTCAATCAAAGTTGTTTTTCTAAAAAGACCTCGCCTGTTTCGACGTCCTTCCAGAGGAGGCGGCCGTCTTCGAGAATGAGGTAGCTGTGCGGGGAGTTTTCCTTGGGAATGGACACCGAGCCGCAGTTGACGTAGGTGCAGGTCTCGCGCTCCTCGAAGGCGGGCACATGGAAGTGGCCGTTGAAGAGAATGTCGCCCCTGTTCAGGACGGCGGGCAAAAGATGTCCGTGCGCTAAGATCGCCGTTCTCTCCCCGACGGGGAGGATGGCAAAGTCTGCTTCGACGGGAAACTCGAGGACGAGCGTGTCCACCTGACTGTCGCAGTTTCCCCTGATGCAGAGGATGTGCTCCTTCATGCCGTTGAGGATCTCCGCGCATTTGAGCGTATTGTAATCCTTCGGAAGGGGATTTCTTGCCCCGTGATAGAGCAGATCGCCGAGCAAAATGAGCTTCTGCGGCCCTTCCTCCTCAAAGCGTTCCCGCAGTAGCCCGCAATAGTGGGCCGAGCCGTGAATGTCCGATGCGATGAGATATTTCATATTTCCTTCCCCGCTAAAATTTCCTTGAGTTTCCATAGGACGCCGCCCTCGGTGTTGGAGGGAATGGTCCTTCCGATGCGCTCCTTGAGGGGCGGATAGGCGTTTTCGGGAACAAAGGCCGAACCGCACCTTGAGAGCATCTCATAGTCGTTCATGTGGTCGCCGAAGGCGAGGCACTCCTCCCGCGCAAAGCCGAAGAGCTCCTGCACTTTCGCGACGGCCGTCCCCTTGTTTGCCTCGGGGGCCGAGACGTCGCACCAATGGTCGCCCGAGAGGATCGTCCGAAGCCCTCCGAGCCGCTGCGGGAGGACCCTGATACAGCGGTCGGCGGCGGAAATTTCGTCATAGACGGCAATCTTGCAGATCGGCTCCTTTCCAATGACCCCGTCGAGGGAGGGCACGGCCCTGCAGCGCGTGTAAGCCTCGAAGGAGAGCGTGCGGAAGGGTTCGGCTTCCCCCTCTATGTATGCCGTTTCCGTCCCGCAGAGAACGGGGTGAAGGCGGGGGATGGCGCGGATCTCGTCGAGGGCGCCCTTCAGAAGTCCGTCCCCGATGGGGGCGAGGTGGAGGGTCCTGCCCCTGTACTTCACGAGGGCGCCGTTCTCGCAGAGAAAGAGCACGCTGTCCTCGGCGGGGGCAAAGAGCGTCCGCAGATTTTCGTATTGCCTTCCGCTCGCGGGCGCGAACAAAACGCCCCGCGCCGTGAGGGCGGAGATCAGGGGGAAGATCTCCTCGGGCAGCTGTCGGTTGCCGTCGAGGAGGGTCCCGTCGAGGTCGCAGGCAATAAAACGGATCATATGTGTCAAAGTAGGGGCGCGGTGAGGCGCAGAATGCGGCAAAAGAGCGCGTGCGCCCTGCCGCGGGCGGGCAGGGGGGTCCCGCCCTCCCATGCCGTGAGAAAATCGGCGGCGAGCTTGTCCGCAAGGGCCGTTTGCTTTACGGCGACGCCGCATTCGGCCTGCAGAAAGAGGCTCCTGAAATCGAGATTGTAGGTGGAGACGAAGGCGATCCCGTCCGAGACGACGCTCTTCGCGTGGAGAAAGCCGTCGGTGTACTCCCTGACCTTGACGCCGCTTTTCTCGAGTTCCGCCGCATAGGAGCGGGTGAGGAGGAAGGGGTACTTCTTGTCGGGAATGTGGGGGATCATGAGCCGAACATCGGCGCCCGAGAGCGCGGCGCACTCCAAGGCGCGCAGGAGGGGCAGGTCGGGGGCGAGATAGGGCGTGTTGACGTAGAGCCGCTTTTCGGCGCCCGCGAAGAGTTTCAGAAGGGCCTGATGCCCCGCGCGCAGTTCCCTGTCGCCGCTGTCGTCGGAGATGACGGCGCAGGGGATATTCCCGCCCGAGGGCTTGGGCGGGCAGAGGACGTCGCTTGGGTTCCCCGCATTCCATGTGCGGGTGAAGAGGAGGGCGAGCGCGGCGGCGGCCCCGCCCGTGACGCGGATCCCCGTGTCCTTCCAGTGGCCGAAGCGGATCTTTTCGCCGATGTACTCGTCGGCAAGGTTGATCCCGCCCGTGTAGGCGATCTCGCCGTCGATGGCCGCGATCTTCCTGTGGTCCCGCCGCGACGCATTGCGGGAGGGAAAGCCGAGGGGGCGGAAGCAGTACGCCTTGACACCCCGCCGCGCCATCTCCTTTTCAAAGGAAGGGGGCAGGGTCAGGACACAGCCGAAGCCGTCATAGATGACCCTGACATCGACGCCCGCGCGGGCCTTTTCGGTCAGGATCTCGAGCACATCGCTCCAGAAAATTCCCTCGGCGATGATGTAAAATTCGAGATATATGCTCTTTTTCGCCCCCTTGAGGTCCTCGAGGAGGCGGGGGTACATCTCACTCCCGACGGAGAAATACTCGGCCGTCTTGAGGGAACACGGCCCGACGGACGAGAGATTTTCGGCGAGGGCGGAGAGGGGAAAGGGGGCAGAGGCGGCGCACTCCTCCTCCGATCCCGCAGTCCTGTCGGGAAGGAGAAGGGCGGCGGCCGTTCCCACCCAAGGAATGAGCAGAATGAGGACGACGCGCAGGAGTTTGTACTCCGAAGGAGACTTTCCGCAGGCGGCGGCAAGGGCGGCAAGGACGGCCGCGATCCGCTCGAGGACGGCGATCGGCGCGAGGAGCGCGGGAAGGCGCACGGCAAGGACGATCCCGACGGTCAGGATCCCGAGGGCGATGAGGGCGAAAGGGAAGAACCTTCCGCAGAAAAAATATTTGAGTTTCCGCATATGACAGAAAGCGCCGTCGGGCGGGCCCGCACGGCGCTATGTAATCATATGAGGCTGACGATGTTGACTTCGCTGACGTCGTGTTCGGGGTGCTGTTCGTAGTTTCCGAAGAATTCGACGATCTCGTCGGGCGAGATGAGGCGGCTTCGGAATGCCTCCGTGTCCACTGCGTGGGTGAAGAGGAGGTTGAAGGCAGGCTCGAACTCGGAGACTTTCCGCACAAATTTGAGCGTGAGCTGTTTGCGGAGGGCGAGGTCGAGGGAGAAGGCCTCCCCGTCGGGCACAAAGCCGCAGTAGACGGCCGTCGATCTCTCCCCGCAGATGCGGAAGGGGATCTTGTGATCGTTCCCGTGCGCGTCATAGATGAAGACCGCGCCCGAGGCGAGACGCCCGCCCGTGATGTTTGCGACGCCGTCGAGAAGGTCCTCGTCGGCGGCCAAGGTGTAGTAGATGCCGCAGGAGCGGGCAAATTCGAGGCGGGAGGGGTCGGTGTCGATGAGAATGGGGGCCGCCTGCTGGTAGATGAGGAGCTGGGCCGTCAGGATCCCCATGATGTTTGCGCCGACGACGGCGATGTTCTGCCCCTTGCAGGGGCCGAGGCACTCGACCGCGCTCTTGGCAAGGGCGATGTAGTGGGCGACGAGGGCGCGCTCATCGGAGAGGACGTCGGGAATGGGGGTGAGGTCGCAGGGGTCGGCATAGACGAAGTCGGAGAGGAACCCGTCCTGCGTCTGTCCGCAGACGACGGTCTCGTCCTCGGAGAAGTCGATCTTCTCCGTTCCCGTGTAGGGGCGGGGGCGGAAGGTGTGCAGGAGCACGCGCGTCCCCTTCGGGAAGAGCTCGTTCCCCGACTCATCGGCGATCATGCCCACCGCAAATCTCCCCGGGACGATGGGATAATCGGCCTTGAGCGCCCCCCGCCAGATGGCGGCGTCCACGCCCGAGAGGAAGACTTTGGTCACGCGCACACGGAGCTGCTTGTCCGGAATGGCGGGCGCCGTGCGCTCCGTACACACAAGCGACTTCGGCCCGTTGATCTTCCATACTTTCCATTCGTTCATAGATGGCTCCTTTTGCAATGTCTGCAACTTCTGCTTTATTATACAGCAGGAAAAGATTTTTTGCAAGCGTTTGCGGCGTTCCTGTCGAAAGCCATTTTGGAAAAAGCGCACAAGTTTTTTTGATTGGACGTGAAAATGAGTTGACGGAGAATAAAAAATAAGATATAATAGAGCCGAAAACAAAGAATACAGCGAGGTGATACCATGAAACCCGATATTCATCCCAAATATCACACGGTGACGGTCGTCTGCGCCTGCGGGGAGACCTTCCAGACGGGGACCACGAAGGACACGGACATTCTGAAGGTGGATATTTGCAGCAAATGCCACCCCTTCTTCACGGGAAGGCAGAAGTTGGTCGATACCGGCGGGCGTGTCGATAAATTCAAGAAAAGATACGGCATGTAACAGATCAGCCCCACTTCCGAGGGGCTGTTTTGTTATTTTTACTGACAGCGGAATTTGGTGCGAGCAATGAAAAAAAAGACGAATCGGACATATATCGGCGGACAGGCAGTCATACAGGGCGTCATGATGCGGGGCAAGAGCGGCATGGCGACCGTTGTCAGGGATGACAGCGGACAGCTCCGCATGGAGGCCCTCCGCATCACCCCGCCCGAGAAGAGGAGCGTCTGGACGAAGATCCCCATCATCAGGGGGGTCGTCAACTTTGTCTCCTCTCTCATTCTCGGCATGAAGGCTCTGACGCGCAGTGCGGACGCCGCCATCACGGAGGACGAGGAGACCCCGCCCTCCAAACTTTCCAAATGGATGGCCGACCACCTCAAGATCAGCGTCTCGGACATCATCTCCTTTGTCTCCGTCCTCTTCGGGGTCATTTTGGCGCTCGCGCTCTTCCTCTTTGTGCCCCAGCTCCTCGCGGGGCTCATCGCGCGGAGCACCGACCTCATCGGGGAGGGGGACATCTGGTACTGCCTCATCGAGGGGGGCTTCCGCCTCGTCATCTTTATCCTGTACATTCTCTTCACGCTGTGTTTCAAGTCCCTGCGGGAGACTTACATGTACCACGGCGCGGAGCATAAGACGATCAACTGCTACGAATACGGCCTTCCGCTCACGGTAGAGAACGTCAAAAAGTGTTCCCGCCTGCACGACAGATGCGGCACGACGTTCATCTTTCTCGTCCTGCTCATCTCCATTATCGTGTTTGCGCTCGTCGGCTGGCCGCTCAACCTCATGTACGACCACTTCGCGCTCGCGGGCATCTGGCGGCGGATCATCTCCATGGCCGCAAAGCTCATTTGCCTTCCCATCGTCGCGGGCGTCTCGTATGAGATCTTAAAGTTCCTCGCCCTCTTCCAGACCCCTCTCCTTCTGCCCTTCAAGGCCCCCGGCTACCTCATGCAGTGCCTGACGACGCGGGAGCCCGACGACGGCATGATCGAGTGCGCGATCGAGGCCTTCCGCAAGGCGTACGAGATGGACGAGGACCCTGCCTCTCCCGAGCGGTTCTTCGTGACGGAGACCAAACTTCAAAAGCTCCTGCCCGACATGAAGCGCAGTTTCCGCGAGGCGGACATCGATGAGACCGACGCCGAGTGGATCGTGAGCCTCGGGCTCAACGTTCCGCGGAGCGAACTCGGGAAGGAGCGGGTCATCACGCGGCAGGAGTGCGCAAAGCTCCTCGAGGTCTTCGAGAAGCGGCTCACGGGCAGACCGCTCTGGTACATCATCGGCAATACCGAATTTTACGGATATCCCATCAAAGTGGACGAGCGGGTGCTCATTCCCCGTCCCGAGACGGAGGACCTTGTGCGCGAGGCGCTCGGCTTTCTCAAAAACGGCGACAGCGTCCTCGACCTCTGCACGGGGAGCGGGGCGGTCGCCATCGCCATTGCCTGCGAGGCCGCAAAGGATCGTCAGGTGAGCGTCGTCGCTTCGGACATCTCGGCGGAGACCCTCGAGGTCGCCAAGGACAACGCGCGGCAGTGCAAGGCCAACGTCACCTTCGTGCAGAGCGACCTCTTCAAGAACATCAGGGGCAAATTCAACCTCATCACGGCCAACCCGCCCTACATCAAGCATGCGGAGATGGAGAACCTTCCCCGCGACGTCAGGGAGTTCGAGCCGAAGATCGCCTTGGACGGCGGCGAGGACGGCCTCGACTTCTACCGCGCCATTGCCGAGAAGGCGAGCCGCTACATCGCCCGCGGCGGCATGGTCATGGTGGAGGTCGGCGAGGGACAGGCGCAGGAGGTCATCAAAATTTTCAGACAGGTCGCCCGCTGTGACTTTGCCATGGTCGTCAAAGACCTGCAGGGCGTGGCGCGCGTCGTGAAGATCGGATTCTGATATGCTGAAACGATTGCAAGAGATCGAAAAACGTTATGATGAGATCGGAAAGTACCTCTCCTCGGGAGAGGCTCTTTCGGATATGGAGAAATATACCCGCCTCGCGAAGGAGCAGGCCGATTTAGAGGAGATCGTCACCTCTTTCCGCGCCTACCGCAGGACGGAGGAGGAGATGAACGCCGCCCTCCTCGAGGCCGAGGGGGAGAGCGGGGAGATGAAGGAGCTTCTGACGGAGGAGTATTATTCCCTCAAGGAGAGGCTCTCGGAGGAGGAGACCCAGCTCAAGATCCTTCTCCTTCCCAAGGACAAAAACGACGAGAGAAACTGTACCCTCGAGATCAGGGCGGGGGCGGGCGGAGAAGAGGCCGCCCTCTTTGCCTACGAACTCTACCGCATGTACATGGGATACTGCGAAAAGCACCGCCTGCGCTGGGACGTCGTCAGTCTCAACGGCACCGAACTCGGCGGCGTCAAGGAGGCCATCGTCAACATCACGGGACAGGGAGCGTACAAGCGTCTCAAATACGAGAGCGGCGTGCACCGCGTCCAGCGCGTGCCCGAGACGGAGTCGCAGGGGCGCATCCATACCTCGACCTGTACCGTCGCCGTGCTCCCCGAGGCCGAAGATGTGGAGGTCAGCATCGACGAAAAGGACATCCGCGTCGATCTCTTCCGCAGTTCGGGCGCGGGCGGGCAGAAGGTCAACAAGACGGAGACGGCCATCCGCATCACCCATTTTCCGACGGGCATCGTCGTCACCTGTCAGGACGAGAGGAGCCAGCTCAAGAACAAGGAGAAGGCCTTCCGCGTCCTGAAAGCGCGGCTGTACGACTATTATTCGACCCGAGCGGCGGGGACGGAGGCGGCCAACAGGCGCAGTCTCGTCGGCACGGGGGACAGGAGCGAACGCATCCGCACCTACAATTTCCCGCAGAGCCGCATCACCGACCACCGCATCGGGCTTTCCCTGCACGACATGGAGGGGTTTCTTTCGGGCGACCTCGACGAGATGATCGACGCCCTCGCCCGCCGCGAGACAGAGATGAAACTCGCAGGCGAATGAAGGGGGCGGTCTTCGTTTCTCGGGATCCTTCGGGCTTCACCCTCAGGATGACGCATTTCCCCATGGGGTTTCCCCGCGTCATTCAGAGCGAAGCGAAGAATCCCCTCGGTCGATGTCTCCCCACCACCGCCTGCGGCAGAGCCTCCCCTCATTGGGGAAAGGGGTTTCAAAACTCCTCCGTCTCGATTTGCCCGACATTGACGGCTTTTTGCAAAGTTTGGGCGAGTGAGAAAAATATTTTCGCTAATTTTTTGCAAACCCCTTGAAATTGACACAAAAACTTGTTAGAATAGAAATAGATTTGTAAATATGTGTTGCCGAGAGGCACTGGAGGACATCATGATTTCCATTATTTGCGGACCCAAGGGCAGCGGAAAGACGAAGAGGATCATTGACGCGGCGAACGAAGCCGTCGCAACGGCCAAGGGCCACCTCATTTTCATCACCGATACCAAGAGATATATGTACGATCTGCGGCGCGAGATCCGCTTCATCGATGTGAGCGACTACGCCATCGCAGGCTTGGACGCGCTCAGCGGATTCATCCGCGGCGCGATCGCTGGCTCCTATGATAACGAGTATGTATTTTTGGACGGCGTCGCCCGCATCGCAGGCAAGCCCCTCGCGGAGATGGCACAGCTGTTCTACATTTTGGAGAAGGTCGCAGAGCTTCGCTCCATCAAGCTCTATGTCACCTGCTCCTGCGCCGAGGAAGAGCTTCCCGACTTCCTGAAAAAGTATCTGTAATTCGGCTCTCCGCATCGCGGAGCCGAACTGAAAAAAGCATCCGATCCGTCCCGCATCTGCGGGACGGAATAAGCATAGAGAAAAGAAGGCAACCATGAATTTTATCAGCACGCGCGGGGGTGAAAGGGCCACGGGCGCACAGGCGGTCGTCAAGGGCATCGCGGGGGACGGAGGACTGTTCGTTCCCGAATTTTTCCCTACCGTCTCCGCAGAGGAGATCGGGGAGATGTGCGCGATGGATTATCCCGAGCGCGCCGCTTTTCTTTTATCCAAATATTTTGACGAATACGACAGAGAGGAACTGCTCGAGGCGTGCAGGGAGGCGTATAGCCGCTTTGTCGGCGGCGATCCCATTCCCCTCGTCAGAATGGACGAGGGCGTGTACCTTTTAGAGCTCTTCCATGGCCCGACGTGCGCCTTCAAGGACGTCGCCCTCACCGTCATGCCCTATCTTCTGAAGAAGGGGTGCGAAATTTCGGGGGTGAAGGAGAATGTCCTCGTCGTCGCCGCGACGAGCGGCGACACGGGCAAGGCCGCCCTCGAGGGGTTCAAAAATCATGACGGGGTCAAGATCTGCGCCTTCTATCCCGAGGACGGGGTCAGCAAGATGCAGAAACTCCAGATGGTCACGACGGAGGGGGACAACGTCTTTGTCGCGGCCGTGAAGGGGAACTTCGACGACTGCCAGACGGCCGTCAAGAAGATCATGAATTCGCCCGAATGTCGGGCAGAGATCGCGGGAAAGGGGTACCTCCTCTCCTCGGCGAACTCCATCAATGTGGGAAGGCTTCTCCCTCAGATCGCCTATTATTTCTCCGCCTATTGCGACCTTCTGACCTCCAACCAGCTCAAGATGGGGCAGAGAGTCGATTTTGCCGTCCCCACGGGGAATTTCGGCAACATTCTCTCGGCGTACTACGCAAAGCGCATGGGCCTGCCCGTCGGAACGCTCGTCTGCGCCTCGAACAGGAACTGCGTGCTCACCGATTTCTTCAAAAACGGCTCCTACAACATCAAACGGCCCCTCTTTCGGACGATGTCCCCGTCGATGGATATCCTCGTCTCCTCCAATGTGGAGCGGTTCATCTTCGAGATCTCGGGGCGGGATGCGGCCCTCACGGCGGCGCGCATGAAGTCCCTTTCGGAGACGGGCAAATACTCCGTCCGCGCGGAGGAGCTCAAGGAGATGCGTTCCTTCATCTATGCGGGCTGTACCAATGAAGCGGACACCGTGGAGTGCATCTATGACTTTTTCATGGACTACGGCTACCCTATGGACACGCACACGGGCGTCGCAATGAGCGTTGCGCACAAGTACGCGGAGGAGATCGCGGACGACAAGGACGCCGAGAAACGTCCCATGGTCGTCGTCTCCACGGCGAGCCCCTATAAATTCCCGCAGGACGTCCTCTACGCCCTGACGGGGAACGACGTCAAGGACTCGTACAAAGGGGTCAAGCGCATTCACCTTCTGACGGCCATGAAGGTGCCCGAGGCGTTGAAGGAGATCCGCTACAAGCCGCCCCGCTTCAAGGACGTCGTCTCCCCCGACGCCATCTACGATGAAATTCTGAAATTCATAAGTTAAAAAAATTCCCCGAGAAGTCGGGGAATTTTTTTTGCGATCTTTCAAAGGGGGGCTCTACCCCCTCCATGGGGGTAGGTCACCGCATTATAAAGCCTTCACCCCGAGGGGGGAAGCCTTGGGACTTCGTTCTTCGGGATCCCTCGACACGCCGCCTATGGCGGCGGCTCGGGATGACGCAGTCGCCCCCTCGCTGCCCCTCATAGGGGAGAATTTTGCACTTCTGCCAAAGATTGATAATCTTTGGCGCAAAATTCTCTTTGCATTTGCCCATATGTTTCGGGCAAATGCTGACCGAATGCGGGTCGCTACCCGCATGAGACAGTCCCCGAGCTTGCGAGGGGAAAGGGGTTTTGAAACCCTTCAGTCTCGCTTCGCTCGACAGCTCCCCTACAGGGGAGCCAAGGGGACTTTGTTTGAGGGGATTCTTCGGCTACGCTCAGGGTCAGAATGAGCGGGAGGGTCAGAATGAGCGGGGGGCGCGGACTGCGTTCTTCGGGATTTCAGTCATCCCTTCTGCCGATGAGATAATCGAGAGAAACATTCAAAAAATCGCCGAGAATACACAGCGTGACGAGCAAGGGCTCTTCCCCGTGCGGGGGTCACCGCATTTTAATTAAAAATTGAAAATTATGGCGGGGGGGATCAGAACGACACCCCTTCCGTCACTACGTGACACCCACCCCTCAAGGGGTGGGCAAGTCTCGGTGGTGAATTATACTATCAAGTGCAACGGGGTGATGAGAAAAAAAGTAGTTCAAACGGAAGTCTGTGTTATAATAGAGT
>CANQOX010000019.1 GCA_947625595.1 uncultured Clostridia bacterium | reverse complement strand
GTTTCGGGCAAATGCTGACCGAGGGCGGGGTGCTACCCGCCCGAGACAGTGGCGAACGCAGTGAGCCAAAGGGGTTTTGAAACCCTTCAGTCTCGCTCCGCTCGACAGCTCCCCTACAGGGGAGCCAAGAGTGAACTTCGTCGAGGGGATTCTTCGCCTTCGGCTCAGAATGAGCGGGTTACCCCCCTCCGAGGGGTGCCGTTTTTTACCCCCTCCCGAGGAGGGGGGTAGGGGGGTGGGCAACGTCCAATCATGCCCACCTCAGTCGCCTTCGGCGACAGCTCCTCCTTGGGAAGAGCCAAGAGTGAACTTCGTTTGAGGGGATTCTTCGCCTTCGGCTCAGAATGACGCGTTTACCCACGGACTTCGTTCAAGAGGCGACGAGACAGGCTTACTTCAAAAAATTACAAGTCCACGCTTTCAAAGCGTTTCATGGAGAGAAGCGCGGCGACAGCGGTCATGAGACCGTACAGGGCAAGCCCGCCGAAGAGGACAGCGAGTTTCACTCCATAATTTGCGGGGTCGGGCAGAGTGAGCGGCGCGAAGAAGGGCAAATGCCTGACCGCGACCAAAAGGCCGATGAGGACAAACTGCACCGCCGCCGCGATCACGAACGGCACGCCGACCTTTTCGGGGCGGCCATAGTGCAGGGGAAAGAACACGAGATTGAACGCGCCCAAAAGCAGCCCGCCAAACCCGCAGAAGGCGAGATTTGCGCTGTTTCCCGCGAGATTGACGAGCATTTCTTCGGGGAATACCGCCTGTTTTACGGCGACGCAGATCGCCGTCAACAGCAGGAGCGCACATTGAAACGTAACGGCGACAAGGATCCGCGCGAGGGGGACAGTCCTCTTTCTGACGGGGAGCGAACAAGTGAATGTCAAATCCCCGCTCTCCCGCGCCGCCATGGAGATGAAGAAGACCGACAGCCCCGAAAAGAAGAAGATGACTTCATAGGGATAGTTCGGCACAAAGACGAGCGCCGCAAACGCCAAAAAGACAAAGGACGTCGGGTGCAGACAGAGAGAAAATTCCTTCTTAATGAGTGCTTTCATTTTGTCTCCTCTTTTCCCATTCAAGGTGGATCATGATCTCGTCGAGGGTGGCCTCCCGCCCCTCTTGGTTTCCCATGACAAGTCCCTCAAAGCCATCCTTCACCGCCTTCACGCCGATTGCCCCCTCCGCCTCTGACGCGGAGGAAAATTTTTTGACCCGATACCGCGCCATGAGCTCCTGAAGGGGCGCATCTGCGAGGATCGTCCCGTCCGACAGATAGACGATCCGATCGGCGACGCGCATGAGGTCGGAGGTGATGTGCGTGGAAAAGAGCACAGTGACGCCCCTCGCCTTGAGGGAAAGGAGGGTGTCGCAGAGATCTTCCCGCGAGAGCGGGTCGAGGCCGCTCGTCGGCTCGTCCAAAAGGAGCAGTTTCGCCCCGTGGGAGAGGGCGAGCGCGAGGGCAAATTTGATCTTCATGCCCTCGGAGAGCTCCCGCACTTTCTTGGAGAGGACGAGCTCATACGCTTCACAGCAACGTTTGAACGCGTTTTCGTCCCAATGGGGATAAAAGGGCGCGACCGCCTTTGCAATGGCGGCAAGGGTCTGATTCGGATAGAACCGAAACCCGCCGCCGACGTAGCCGATCAGTTCCTTGGCCGCGCTCTCTTCCTCGGAAAAGTCCCTCCCGAACACCTTGACTTTCCCCTCCGAGGAAATCAGCCGCATGATCGATTTCAGCGTCGTGCTCTTCCCCGCGCCGTTGCGGCCGATCAGCCCCGCGATCGTTCCGACTTCTACCGCGAAGGAAATGTTGTCGAGCGTGAAATTGGGGTAGACCTTTTTTAAGTTTTGGACTTCGAGCGCGTACATGGTCAGTCCTCCCCGTCCTTGACCTGCTTGACGGCGTTCCAAAAAGCCTCCGCGTAGGAGAAGGGTTGCAGGGCGATGCCTTGGTTTTTGTCGGCCATGAGCAGGAGTGCGTCGCCTGCGCCCAGCGAAAACATGTCGCGCACTTCCTTCGGAATGACGATCTGCCCCTTGGGGCCGATCTTCACAGTCGCAAGATATTTGCCTTCGGGAAAGTTTTCCATCCTATGTTTCTCCTAAAAGTATTACTTTTCTTACATTATATACTTTTCAAATCCGCTTGTCAATGATTTTTGAGGATGTTTTTTGGTTTTTTCGCTGAACCGCGCTCCGCGTCATCCTGCCCCCCACGCTCATGTTGAGCGTAGCGAAACATCTCATAGACCCACGGACTTCGTTTGGGGGGATTCTTCACTGCGTTCAGAATGAGCGGGTTATCCCCCCTCCGAGGGGTGCCATTTTTTACCCCCTCCCGAGGAGGGGGGTAGGGGGGTGGGCAACGTCCAATCATGCCCACCTCAGTCGCCTTCGGCGACAGCTCCTCCTTGGGAGGAGCCATGAGTGAACTTCGTTCAGGGGGATTCTTCGGGCTTCGCCCTCAGGATGAGCGGTGTTCCCTCGCTGCGCGCCGTGCGGAATCAAAAAAAAGAGAGCCGAGAGGCTCTCTATGATCATTCAGCGATACGGGGTCAATAAATATCCCAGTAGAGGTCGTGGAAGAGGTCTTCGGAGAGGAAGACGCGGCGGGGACGGCAACCGTTGAACTCGGAGATGTAGCCGAGATTTGCCATCCATTCCATGATCTTCCCCGCATGATTGAACCCAATCCCGCACTTGCGCTGGACGTAGGAAATACTCGCATTGTGCGAATCCACGCACAACTTCAGGCCGTCGAGAAAGACCTTCTCGGGCGGCTCGATGGTGACCATTTCGGAGGGGGGCTCTGCGATGGAATAGAGGTCGACCCGCCTTGCCGCCGACATGTTTATATTCTGAACGGCCACCCGCGGCGAAGAGGAGAGGTCCGTCTGCACTCTGACCGTCCTGCCCCCCGCGATGAAGTAGCCGTCCCCGCCGCCCATGGGAAGTTCGGACTGTGCGCAGAGGGGCGTAAATCCCTCCCCTTCACAGCAAAATTCCTCCCGCTCGCCCGCTCCCTCTGAAAGGCGGAAGCACAGCTTTGCGCCGAACAGTCCGATGACGCGCGAGGGAAGCGCCTCCTCCGAGGCGTCGTTGACGGAGAGAATGACGCGCACACCCATCGGCCGCGCCTTTGCGATCTGCTCCATCTTGGCCGCGAACTGCTCGCGCTCCGCCTCGTCCATGGCGGGGAGCCCGTTCAGAACGAGGAGAATGTGCTGGGGGCGGGTCTCCCCCTCCTTGGGCGGCTTGGCAAATTCGGAAAGGGTGTCGAGCAGGGCGAACAGTCCGAATTTGGTCGTGACCGCCCGCTGTGCGTAGGCGTGGGTCAGGTTTTCGTAGGGAAGAAAGTCCGCATGGCGGAAGACCGCAAAGAAGATGCGGAGCTTCTCGGGAGGGTACTTCTTGGCAAGCGCAGCCACCGCGCCGTGCAGGAAGTTGTCCCCCTCGACGCCGTCGTCCCCCGCGATGAGAAGGCTGTTTGCCTTGAGGTCGCAGAAGATATCCTCCCCCTCGTGCGTCCTGCCGATGGCGAGGAAGAGCCCGCGCTTGCGGGGATATTTGAGCGTCCTGACAAAATAGGAGACAGAGAGCGTCTTGCGCAGGCACTCGGGGAGGGGCACGACGAGTTTGAGAAGGCCGATCTGCGGGTCTTCCTCAACGCTCGCATGGAGAAAGAGCCCGAGCGCGTAGTGGGCGACATACCGTTGCATGCGGACATAGTCGGCCCTCTCCGCCTTGAACGTAAACCCGACCGCCGAATAGCCGACGTCGATCCGCGCGATCTCCGCTTTCACATCGCAGAGGTCAAAGACGCTGGCGAAGAGGTCCCGCACCGCCTCGAGAATGCGGGCGACGTCCTTGCCGACCCGTTGGCGGGGACAGCAGTAGGAGACGAGGCTCGTCTCCCCGATCGTGGGGTCGTCGACCTCGGCGCGCCTGATGTGCGGGAGAATGAAGGCCAGCTCGTCGGGATTGAGCGTATCGGGAATGGTCTCCCCCTCCAGAACTTCCTCCATGGCGAGGGCGCTCGCGATGCGGCGCTCGCAGGCCTCGATGATCTCATCGAGTTCCTCATCGGTCATCGGCCTTGAGAAATCCTCGTCATCGTCGTCATCGCCGTCCTCGTAGAAGGTGTCGGCAAAGTCGTCCTCGTCGTCCGTCCCCTCGTCCTCCTCGAGGAGGGCCTTGAGCCGCTTCGTCTCGGCGTCCAACTGCTCCCCGAGCGGGTCCCCGTCGCCGTAGAGGCCGCGGAGAAGGGTCTGGTTGTACTTTTGCGAATTATTGAAGAGCCCGTCGAAGAAGGCCTGTACGGGCCCGCCCCGCCGCCGCGAGATAGAGATGTCCACCTTCGGCCGCTCCTCCTCACGGGGAGGATCGTTCTCCTCGATCATGCGGACAAAGGGCTCCTCGATGGCTTCGGACACCTCGGGGATCTGCTGGGCCCCCGCCGTGACGTAATCGACGCCCTTGTCGTAAAACAGCACCCCCCGCCTCACGAGATCGTTCACGAGGGTGGAGACTGTGTAATAGTCCGCTGAAAATTTCTGCTGCAGAGCGGGAATGGACACCCGCTGTTTTTTGAGGATGTACTCCTCCATTTTTCTCTTGTCTGCCATGACCGCCTCCCGTCATTCGGCGCTATATGTGTATTTCTTGTCAAAGGGATCTGTCCTGCCGACATACTGCTTTTCGTCGCGGAGGGGAAGATCGGTGAATTCTTTGCACTCGTAGTACCGTTCCAACTTCGAGAAGAGCACATATCCGCAGTTGGCCTCGGTGATGATGCACTCGCCCGCATTGAAGCGGGAGAGCATGCTGACGGGGACGAGCGGAATGGTGTCGAAGAAGAACTGGTTCATCTCGTACCCACTGCCGTTGAGGGCGGAGACGGGAGAGAGCCGCGTCACTTTGCCGCACTCCTTGGAGAATTTCTCGAGCGTCCCCGGGTCATTGGAGCCCATGAAGATGTGCATGTTCAGGTTTTCGACGACGATCTCCGCGACGGCGTCGCTGTAAACGCTGTTGAGCTGGGCATACGACTGCATGATGAGGATAAAGAAGATATTCCGCCCCGCACAGGCAGAGATGGTCGTCTCGAAGTCCTTCATCGCGGGGAAATTGCCGAACTCGTCCAAAATGAAGTAGAACGGGATCTTCCGCATGCCCGTCGGCTGTGAATTGGCGTGCTCGATCAGGAGGCGGTAGGCGTCCTGAATGAAGAGGCTGATGACCTTGAAGTGCACCTTGAGCTCGTCGCGGTAGCAGATGAACACGGCGACGGGCTTTTCCCCCGTCAGAATGCTCATCTCGAAGGAATTACAGCTCGTCACAAGGCGCATCGCGCTCTCGCGGAAGACCGACATCTTGGAGCTGAACATACTGATGATGCACTGCCGCGTGACGTTGGCCGCCTCGGGCAGTGTGCTGTACGCAATGCCCCTCGCGCGGGAGGAGGAGGGACGGGAGGAGAAGAAGGTCGGGAAATTGTTCGTGATCTCCCCCATCAGGGTGATGATCGTGCCGAAGGAGAACGTCCCCTCGGTGATGGGCTGGCGGCGCTGTTTTTTGGCATATTCTGCGTCGCTGTCCTCGAGCATGCCCCAGAGATAGGCCTTCAGAAGCTCCCTCGCGCTGTCCTCCCAGTAGGGGTCGCGCTTGTCCTCGGTGGGACAGACCATCTGCGCGATGCTGTCGATGTCGTTGCCGACCTCCTCCGTCATGAGCCTGACCCAGCGGGAAAGGGCCTCGTCGAGCGCCCTCTGATCCTCATAGATGACGCCGCGGAACTTGTTCCTCGGACCCTTCGGCGTCATGACGAGTTCGACTTCGCTGTACACCGAAAAGATGGAATGATACTTGCGGAAGATGGGTGTCAGGGGGTTCCAACACTCCGAATGGAGGTAGTTCCTGAAATTGAGAAGCAGGACGGTGTACCCCTCCTTCTCGAGCGCGGCGGCGGTGTGGCGGTAGATCTCCCCCTTGGGGTCAGAGATGACCATGCTCTTCTTATTTTTTGCCCGTGCGAAGGAGATGACGGTGGGAATGACGTAGGATGTCGTCTTCCCGAGCCGAGTGGAGGCGATGACGCCGACGTGGTTCTCCTTCTCCGAATAGGTCTGAAGCAGTCTTCCGCCGACGTACCGCGCGGCCTTCAGGACCCCCGTCACTTCCCGCTCGGGCAGTTCGTCGTACCAGACGCTGTTCGAAAAGCCCTCGTCCATGTCGCTGTAATGGACGTACGCCGTATTGTCGTAACCTTTGAGAAGTTCACTCATGATATCCATTGTAACCGCCTCCGAATCCGTAATATGTATTGTGTTTTTCGCAGATGAGACGGTAGTACTTCTTCACGTCGTCATCGGTCAGTTCAAAGGCCGTCCTCCTGTGTTCGCGGACGGCGGCGTCGAGGATCTTGTCGATCTCATCTGCCGTGTACCCCGAGAGGACTGCGGGCGCGACGTCCGCCATGATGACGGAATCGGCCCGATAGACTGCCTGCTTCTCCCTGAAGATCTCGGCGGGCAGCCAGCCCTTCTCCTCCTGCGAGAGGGAGGAGACGCGCACGATGTCACACAGCCCCTCCAGCCGCTTTTCCCACTCGGCGTCGCAGAAGCAGACGGGCAGGACGGGCGAGAGGTCGATGGACACCGCGGGACGGATGAGGCGGAAACGCCTCCGCTTCGCGCTCTTGAGGAAATTTTTGGCGGCGTCAAACACCCGCTCGCGGATCTCCCCGCGGAAGAACATCAGGTAGACATTGAACCTGTCCTCCGCGCACCCGCGCACGAAAATATTGTTCTGGCTCGGCTCGAGGTCGTATTCGCTCATGTCGGAGACCTCGATGCGCTCGATGCGGGCGGTGGGGAAGGCCCTGCGGACGGCGGCGGCATACCGTTCGGTCATGTAGACGCTGTCCGAAGACAGGCAGACGGGGCAATAGCCGTCGATGCCGCGCAGGTCGAAGTTCTCGATGCGGGCGGCGACGTCCTCCGTCTCCCTGCCGAGGTAGGGACGGACGGCGAGAATGGGCGAAGGGTCGAAGGGCGCGTCCGTAAAGGCGAGCTTTAAGGGGAGTGCGCTCGCTTCGGCGAAGAGTTCCTGATTGGGGGAGAGAATGACGGCCTCCTTGTCCTTCTCGTCCACAGCGGAGCTGTAGATGAGACGGGCGTGGGCCTTGGAGTAGACGTCGCGGCGGACAATGCCCTGCGCGAAGGCCTTCTCGAGGAGGAGATACCCCCTCTCACAGCCATGGTCGGCCGTCCCATAGACGGCCTCGACGCGGCGCGCCGTCTCGTCATGGCCGAGCCGCTTGAGCAGACCGCTCAAGGGGGCGAGGTAGCGCGATCTGCCGTCGGGATCGTAGGCAAGCCCCGCAAAGAGACCCTCGATGCTGTTCCATTCGGCGGCCTTGCGGAGATTCTGAAGGCCGCGGGCAGGGTCCTTTCCCGTGACGATGCCCTCGCAGAGCAGGGCGCCGACAATGACGAGGAAGGGCACGCACCCCCCCTCCGCCGCGGCGAGAAGGTTCTCGCAGGCGACGGTCTGCACCGACTCCGTGAGGGGCAGTTTGTACCGCTCGGCAAGAGAGAGCGCGCTCCCCTTGATGTCGAGAAGGCGCACGGTCTCGGGATCCTCCTCCTTCGTCTCGCCGCGCATGACGAAAAATTGGCGGAGCCTGCGCAGCTGCATATAGAGCTGTTCGCTCTTCAATCCCTGCAGTTCGTCCCGCATGGCGAGCCCGAAAAGGCGCTCTCTCTCCTCCTCGGGGAGGAGGAAAATGCGCGCGAACACGCCGAAGAGCGCGCGCTTGTCCCCGCAAAAGCGGCCGACGACCGCTTCGGCGAGAAAATAGGTGTGCAACATGATTTCCGTTCGATAGCCTAACATATCTTTGATCTCCTTCCTCCTTTCAGATGTGCTGTGCTTCTGTTTTTGCAAAAAATAAGACCGTCTTTTGCAGAAAAGACGGTCTTTCCTCGGGCTCCCGAAAGTTCAGCGCGCAAAGTTGAGAGCATGGGATCCCCCTCTTGCCGCTGTGCCGAAGAAAGACAGGTTTTCTGCCTTCGCGGAGTTGTTTCCCCGCAGAATTGTACGCTTTGCCGTTGCCATTTTGGTTTCTGTACTCCTTACAGATGATTTTTACCAAATCATTGTTGTATCTCACAACCTTTGACATTGTAACACCCCTTTCCCGTATTGTCAAGGGTTTGGAGGCAAATTTTTGGAAAAATTTTTCAGATTTTTTCGGAGGGGGCGTCGGGGCGCTCCCGCGGGCCACTCGGGGGAGCTTTCTTGCCCCTGCGCGTACGATTGCCCCGAAAAATGCTTGATAATTGTCACGCGATTTGATAAAATATAGATGTTATCCTTTTACAGAGGAAAAGCATGAAACTGAAACCCAAAACGAAGATGAGCATCTGGCGGTATCTGACGCTCGGATATCTCATCATCATACTTCTCGGGAGCGTCCTTCTCGTCCTGCCCTTCGCGGCGAGGGAGGGGCACACTTCCTATATCGACGCTCTCTTCACGGCGACCTCGGCCGCCTGCGTCACGGGGCTCGTCCCCTTCGACACGTTCACGCACTGGACGCTCTTCGGACAGATCGTCATCCTCCTCCTCATTCAGCTGGGCGGGCTCGGGTTCACGACCTTTGTCTCCATTCTCTTCATCATGCTCAAACGCGGCTTCGGGCTCTATGAGCGGAGCGCCGTCGTCCGCTCCCTCGGGAGCAACAATCTCAAGGGCGTCAAGACCCTCGTGCAACAGATCGTCATCGGGACGCTCGTCTTCGAGCTCCTCGGCGCGGGGCTCCTCTCCATTCGCTTCATTCCCGATTTCGGCGTCGGGCAGGGCATCTACTTCTCGGTCTTCCACGCTGTCTCGGCCTTCTGCAATGCGGGCTTTGACCTCATGGGCGAGGCGGGGTCCCTCTCGGCCTATGCCTCCGATCCCCTCGTCGTCATCACTGTCTGCGCCCTCATCTTCATCGGCGGGCTGGGCTTCTGCGTGTGGGGGGACATCTTCAACTGCAGGGCCAATCCCAAAAAGTTCCAGTTCTACACCAAATTCATTCTCCTCGTCAGCGGGATCCTTCTCACGGTCTCGACGGGGCTCTTCCTCGCCTTCGACTGGAATGTCGGCTATGCCGACAAGGGCTGGGGCGGGAAAATTCTGTGCGCCCTCTTCGACGCCACGACGGCGCGGACGGCGGGATTTTACACAGTGGACTATACGAAGATGTCAGAGAGCGGATATCTTCTGACCGTCATTCTGATGTTCATCGGCGGGTGTTCGGGGTCCACGGCGGGCGGCATCAAGGTGGGCACTTTCGCCGTCATGATCATGGGTATGGTCGCCGCCCTCGCGGGGAAGAAGG
This sequence comes from uncultured Clostridia bacterium, assembly GCA_947625595.1. Taxonomy (GTDB): domain Bacteria; phylum Bacillota; class Clostridia; order Christensenellales; family Borkfalkiaceae; genus Gallimonas. The sequence goes on along the minus strand of CANQOX010000019.1, from coordinate 13,622 downwards.
ACATCGAGCTCGGCAAACGCCGCGTGGACATGTCCCAGCTCCATCAGGCCCTCGCGGTGTTCACAGCCTACCTCACGATCATTCTCGTGGGCGTGATGACGATCTGCGCGATCGAGCCGTTCAGCTTCAAGGAAGTGCTCTTTGAGACGGTCTCCGCCCTCGGAACGGTCGGGCTCAGCCTCTCGCTCACGTCGAAGCTCACCATCGCTTCGAAGATCATTCTGACACTTCTGATGTTCGCGGGAAGGGCGGGCGTGCTCACGATCGCCATGGCCCTCGGGCGCAAGAACAAATCGGAGGCGAAGATCAAACGCCCCGTGGAAACGATTTTTATCGGATAAGGAGAAATATGGTATCAGTTTTACTCATCGGCATGGGAAAATTCGGACGGGAGCTCGGCGAACGGCTGCTCGGCATGGGCGACGAAATCATGATCGTTGACAAGGACGAGGACACGATCGACGCCCTCGCTTCCCGCTACACCAATGCCCTCATCATGAACTGCATGGTCATAGACAACCTGCGCACGCTCGACATTCCCTCCTACGACGTCTGCGTCGTCGCGATCGGGGACGACTTTCAGGCTTCCCTCGAGATCGCTTCCAATCTGAAGGACCTCGGGGCCAAGCGCGTGGTCTCCAAGGCCTCCACAGAGATCCAGCGGAAGTTCCTCATGCGCGCGGGCGCCGACGAGGTCATCTATCCCGACAGGGACGTCGCGGAGAAACTTGCCGTCACGCTCAATTCGGCCAACGTCGTCAACTTCATCGAGCTCGACGCCGAGCACGCGATCTTTGAGATCGAGACGCCGAAGAAATGGCTGAAAAAGCGGCTCATCGACATCAACCCCCGCGGGAAGTACGGCATGAACATTCTGACCGTCAAGAAGGGGAACAACGTCATCGCCACGGTCGATGGGAACTATGTCTTCGAGGAGGGCGACCTCATCGTCGTATTCGGCAACACCGAGGCCATTCTGCGGTTTACAAATAAGAAATAAAAATCATATTGTGGGAGAATATGAAGAAGGCTGTTTTTGCGCTTGCGCTTGCGGTGACGCTGTCGCTCGGCGCATTTGCCGTCGGCTGCGGCGGCGGGGAAGACAAGACGGGAGGCGGCGACGTGGAACAGGACAACGTCACAGAACAGACGCCCGAGGAGCGGAAACTCCGCGTCCTGCCCGCGGACTTTGCCTATGAAGTCTATGATGAGGAAGACTATTCCGTCAAGTATGACGGCATCACGATCTTCGGGCATCTCTGGGAACCCGATGCGGGCGGGAAATTCCCCCTCGTCATCTTGAGCCACGGCTTCAACGGGCACTATACGGACTTTCCCTTGGAGTGCCAACGCCTCGCCCAGCGCGGCTACGTCGCCTACGCCTTCGATTTCTGCGGGGCGCAGTCGGGCGGCAAGAGCACGGGCAGGACGGAGGACGAATATACGCCGTTCACGATGAAGGAGGACCTCGTCGCCCTCGTCAAAGAACTCAAGAAACTTCCCGAGGTGGACAGCACGCAGGTTTTCCTCTTCGGCGGCAGTCAGGGCGGCTTTGTTACCGCGCTTGCGGCGGCAGACGCGCGGGTGAAGGACGAGATCGCGGCGATCGCGATGTACTTCCCCGCCTTCAACATTCCCGACGATTGGCACGGCAAGCCGCAGGTCAAGACCCCGCTCATGGGCTACTCCATCGGGGCGGAATTCATCAAATCGGTGCAGGACCTCGACCCCTATGCGGTCATCGGGGACTTCAAGAAGGACGTCTGCATCGTCTGGGGGACGCTCGATGCCCTCGTCGCGAGGAAATACATCGACAGGGCCGTCGAGACCTATGGAAAGGACAGGACGGATCTCACCGTCCTCGAGGGCGCGGGACACGGCTTCGGCGGGCAACATCTTCAAACCGCCGTCAGTACCGTTCTCGCCTTCCTCGAGGCAAGGACCTATGAGCCGATCAAGAAGAAATAAAAAACCGCCCCGCGGCCGTCATCATGACGGCCGCGGGGCTTTTTTTACTTTTTCGGAATGGGCAGGAGCATGCGCGTCTCGGCCTTGTATGTATCGAATCCCCTCTTCCGCGACTGATGCTTGTCCGCCATGGGAATGCTGACGAAGAGGAACATCAGGGTATTGATGAGGGCGCCCGCGAGCAAATACCACCGCGCGGGATCGACGCACACGGCCGCAAGTCCCACGCCCCACCACATCAGGATCTCGCCGAGGTAGTTGGGGTGGCGCGAATATTTCCACAGCCCTTCGCGGAGGAATCCGCCCGTCCCCTTTTTGCGGAAGGCGTGCATCTGACAGTCGGCGATCCCCTGCAGAAGGACGGCCGCGAGGCAGACGAGAAAGAAGACCGCCGCGCCCGCATTGAAGGCGGGGGCGTCGCGCAGGACATAGACGGCGGGCAGAATACAGCTGTAGACGACGAGCGTCGGGAACATGTGAATGCCGAAGAGGTTGACGAAGAAGTACAGCTTGCCCGTCTTCTCCTTCAGCATGGTGTACCGCCAATCCTGCGCATTGAGATTTTTGAAAGTGTACGCCCAGTTCGCTGTGAGCCGCACGCCCCATACCGTGATCGCGATGAGAAGGAGGATCGCGGGCATGGTGGGCTTAAATTCCGCCAAGAGGGCGAAGAGAATGGCGATGGGCTGGACGCTCCAATAGGGGTCGTAGACGGAGGCGTTCCTCAAAATGAGGCTGAAACAGAACACGACAACGGTGGCCGCGACGTCGGCGATGAGAAGCTTTGCCCAGAGGTCGAGGGGGCAGAAGACATACACCGCGATCCCCGCCGCCAGAGCGAGCAGATAGACGATGGCGACAATGATAAAACTGAACGCCCTGTTTTCCTTCAATTCCATGGTTTTTCTCCCTTACGTTTCCCGAAAAAATTCCTCATACACGGCGCGGACCGTGCGCTCGTAGTCGCCGTTGTCCACCCCGACGATGATGTTGAGCTCCGAGGAGCCCTGATCGATCATTCGGACGTTGACGCCCGCATTGGCAATGGCCGCAAACAGCCGCGCCGAAGTACCGACGCTCTTCGCCATGCCGTGCCCCACGACGGCGATGAGGGCGACGTCCGAGTAGATGTTGGTCCTGTCGGGCAGGACGGCCTTCTCAATGTCCCGCCTCACCTCCTCGAGGACCCCGTGGGAGAGGAACTCGCTGTCGATGATGAGCGACATCGTGTCGATCCCCGAGGGCAGATGCTCGAAGGAAATATTGTGCCGCACGAGCACCTCCATGATCTTGTAGGTGAAGCCGATCTCGGTGTTCATGAGCGATTTTTCAATGTTGATGACGGTGAAATTTTTCTTTCCCGCGATGCCTGTGACCGTCCGCATGCGCCCCGCCTCCGCGAGGTACCTCGCGGTGGGAAGGATCATCGTCCCCTCGTCCTCGGGGCGGAAAGTATTGAGGATATGGATGGGAATGTCCGCCTCGCGCACGGGAAAGATCGCCTCGCTGTGGAGGACATTTGCCCCCATATAGCTCAACTCGCGCAGTTCCCTGTAACTGATGCGCGGAATGCCGACGGGCGCGCGGACGATGTGCGGGTCGCAGGAGAGAAAGCCGCTGACGTCCGTCCAGTTTTCGTACACGTCGGCAAGGACGGCCCGCGCGACGATCGCCCCCGAGAGGTCGCTCCCCCCGCGGGAGAAGGTCTTGATCTTTCCGTCGCCGTCTGCGCCGTAAAAGCCCGCGATGACGGCCCGCCGTTTGCCCTTCAAGGCCTCCCTGATAAGGGTGTAGCCGACGGGGTCGAAGCGGCCGTCGCCGTCGAAGCGGATGACGTCCTTTGCGTCGACGAAGGGCACGCCGAGAAGTGCCGCCATGATGCGGCCCGTGAGATATTCCCCGCGGGAAGCCGTGAATTCCTCGCTCCTCTCGCGGACGATGTCCGCCGCCGTCTCGTTGAGCGCGGCCTCGATGTCAAAGTCGAGATGCAGTTCATCGACGATGCGGCGAAAGCGGGCGGCGGCCTTCGCAAAGGCCTCCCCGAGCGCTCCCTTCTCCATGAGCTCCCGATGGGCCGCATAGAGGAGATCGGTGACCTTGACGTCGCCGCTGTACCTCTTCCCCGGGGCGGAGACGACGAGATACCGCCTCGCCCCGTCGCGCGATACGATGTCTGCGACGCGGCGGATATTGATGCCGTCGGCCATGGACGTCCCGCCGAACTTGCATACCTTAATCATAGCTGATCTCTCTTCCCTCCAGACTGTACCGCTTGTTCTCCTCCCCGATCGTGAACGTATGGCGGGGCATGAGTTCCCCTCCCTTGATGTCGTAGAAGATGTCGTCCTTCTCGATGGGTCTGAAGATGACGCCGATCCCCTCGCTTCGGGCAAGGGCGTCCGCGTCCTCAAAGTACTCCACCCTTCCGCCGTTGGCGCGGAGGTAAGCGGCAATGACCCCGTCGGCGCGGCGCACGGCGTCCGCCCCAGCGGGAAGCATGCAATAGAGGAAGTTCCCCTGCCGCTTGCACTTGATATTCTTTGCGAAATAGTCGGCAAAGGCCGCCCCGTCCGTGTCGGTGACGAGCCTGTGCACGGGCCTGATCTCCACGGCGGGGTCGTAGATATTGATGCACTCGACGAGGGCAAAGCGCGCGGGGTGGTTCCTGATCTCCGCCCCCTTGAGGGTGGGTTTGAGCTCCTCCCAGTACATCTTGGCGGCGATGATCTCGTCGTGGCCGTCGGCGACGGCAAAGCACGGCTCCCCGCGCGACATCATGTCCTCGGCGACGTCATAGGCGTACCGCTCTTCGATGAAACTGCCGCAGATCCTCCCGCCTTCCTCCATGAGGGGGAAGTCATACAGCGTCTCGAGGTCGCACGCGGCGAGGTCCTTCGCGAGCCTGTTTTTCTTGTCCCTGTAGAAGAGGAGCGTATGGGGAAATTCGAGCAAGGTCTTCGCCCTGACGGCCTTCAGGACCTCTGCGCGGGGGGAAGGCCCCTCCGTCGCGCGGACGGGCGTGACCTCCCTGCGGGCGTAGGAGAACTGCTCGAGGTCGAGCGCGGCGAGGATCCCCGTCCTGACGCGCCCGTCCCTCAACGTGCGCTCGATGAAGAGGAAACTCCGCCCGACGCGGTCCAGCTTCTCCTCGGCCAAGGCGTCATAGATCCCCGCCGCGACGGCGTCGGCGGCGTCCGCCTCCTCCCCGTCATAGACGTCGGGGAGAATGAAGCGAAGACAAGAGGGCGCGTTGCCGACATTCCTTGCAACGCGCTCCCAAAAGTTTCTGTCACCAGCGTGACTGTCGGCGGCAGGCACCGCCCATTTTTCAAAGCCGCCGCGCGGCAAAAAGAGGCGCGGGGCACGGAAACAATTTTTCATACGAGATTGATCACGACGACGCAGACAGCCGCGAGGACGAGCGCAAACAGTTTCAGCGGAATGTGCGTCAAAAATACACGTTTCAAAAATTCTGCGAATTTCATGCCTTCTTGCCCTCCGCGGAGAATTCTCTGCTATAATAGTCCTTCAGAATGCGTTTCAGGCCGACAGAGTCGATGTAGCGGGAGATCTGCACGTCCTGATTTCTCTTCTGTGCGTAGGAGATGATGCCCGTCTCCTCGGAGACGATGATCGTCGAGACGTCGGCGACCTCGGCGATGCCGATGCCCGCCCTATGCCGCGTGCCGTAGTCGCTCGGGAAGGTCTTCTGCGTCAGGGGAAGGAAGCACCCCGCCGCCATGATCTTGTCGCCGTTGATGAGCATCGCGCCGTCGTGAAGGGGGGCCTTGGGAACGAAAATGCCCTCGATCAGCTGGCTCGAGATGTCGGCGTTGAGCTGGACCCCGCTCTCGATGATGTCCTTCGGCATACTGCCGTTGGAGAGGACGATGAGGGCGCCCGTGTTGCTCTTCGAGAGGTTGAAGACGGCCTTCGTGATGGCGTTGATGCACTCCTCCGCCCGCTGGACGTGCTTGTCGGGAGAGTTGGCGACGTGCCTCTGTGCCCCCTTGCCCGCGTTGGCGTTGTAGATGTTCCGCTTGATCTCCGTCCCGAAGAGGAACAGGAAGAAGAGGGACAGCAGGCACACGAAGAGGAAGAACCACAGAACGTCCACCTTCGCGGAGAAGACGGTGATGACGGCCATGCAGAGAATGAGAAAGATGTACACGGGAATAAAGCGCTTCGCGTTGTTCTCATACAGCGTCCGCAGGACAAAATAGATCACAAAGAAAAACAGAATGAGCTCGAGGACCGTGACCCACTGGTAGGGGGCCGTCGCATATGACAAGAAAAAGTCCTTGATGCCGGTCCAGACTTCCTGTCCCGATCTCATGATACCCTCCCCTCCCGCCCGATGGCGGAAATAACGGTTTCATACTATATTATAGCGAATTTTGCGGAAAAAGCAAAGATTTTTGATATTATCCGAAAAATATTTTCGCAATGGCGGCAAACAAAGCCCCTTTTGCCGAATATTTTCCGTTTTTTGCCCCGCAGGAGAGGGAATAGAGCCCCTCATACAGGGCCTGCACGCGCTCCTTTCCCAGCCGCTCCGCCGCCTCCCTGTTCTTTCGGACGGAGTAGGGCTTGACGCCGAGGACTTTGGCCGTCTGCTCGTCGGAGAGCTTCATGCCCGAGATCTCGCACAGTGTCCGATAGTGGGACGTGAGGGAGGAGAGCACGGCATACTCGTCGTACCCCTTCTCGAGGAGGTCGTGCAGGATCTCGTTGAAGGCGTTCCCGTTCCTGCGGGAGGCCGCCTGCGTGAGTTCGTAAATTTTGTACTCGACGTCCTTGGCGATGTTCTCCTCGACGGTCTCGGCGGTCACCCTTCCCCCCTCGCCGAGCAGGAGGAGAAGTTTGTCGCACTCCTTCGCCATGCGCGCGGCGTCGAGGTTGCAGTAGCGGACCATGAGGGAGAGGGCGTCGCCGTCCGCCGCGAGGCCCTTTTTCCGCATGAGGCCGAAGAGCCAGCGCGCAAGCGTCTCCTCGCTCTCACGGGAGCAGTCGACGAGGGTGAGCCCCTTCTTCTTGCGCAGGTCTGCGGAATTGGCCTTCTTGCCGCTGTTGACGATGACGAGGACGGTGCTCTCGCAGGGCTTCTCCGCATAGGGGCGCAAGATCTCCCATTCCTTCTCGGAGGGGTAGAAATCATACACTCGAACGAGGCGCCTCTCGTCCATGAAGGGCAGGGCGCAGAGGTCCCCCTTGAAGGAGACCAGCCTGTCGCCCTTGAGGGTCTCCCCCTCGACGCGGGCGTCGTTGAGCATGGGCATGGTGATGCCGCAGGCCGCGGAGATGCTCTTCACGGCGTGATCGCGGAAATAGGTCTCCTCCCCGTCCACGAGATAGATGGGGTCAAGCCCCTCCTGCAACGATCTTGCGAGCTGTACGAACTTCATAGCAATAGGATTATATCATAATCGAGAAAATATTTCAAGGTCCCGCACCCCTTTTCGATGCACAAATCGGCGCGGAGGGCGGAAACTTCGCCGAATTCAAACTTCACGGTCAGCCCGCGCACGAAGAGCATGAGCGTATTGTCCGCTTCATAGGAGAAGGCGAGCTCCCCCTCCGCGAAGGTCTTTCCGCAGACGACGTCCGTTTCGCGCAGGCCGTCCTCCTTGTCGCGGAGGCAATATACCCGCTCCGCGCCCGTGAAGGCGGCGATGTTCACCGCCCGCGTCTGCTCCTCGGAGAGGACCACGGCGGCGTCGATGTGCCCCGTATGGCGGGAGAGAAAATCTTTGCAGTCCGCAAGGGAGAGGTCGCCGTCGAGAATGAGCACACTGCTCTCCTCCGTCCTGACGAGCGCGAGCATGCCTTCGCCGTGCTCATATGTGTCGATGACGGCCCCGCCGAAGAGGCAATTTTCGGCGACGAGGCAGAGAGAAAAGAGCAAAACCGCGAAACATGTTGCGAAAACGCGCACAGCGGGGTGCAATCGGACACGCTGTGTGCAGAGAATGCAACCCGTCAGCCAGACGACGCCCGCCGCCCCGACGGCAAAGCCCGTGAGCGCCCACCCGAAGTCCTCGGCCGCAAACAGGAAGAGGAGGGCCGAGAAGAGCCCCTTCGGGAAGATCAGGAAGAAACCCGCGGCGGGCGGAATGATGAGCGAGAGGAGCATGCACAGGAGCAGGGTCAGGAAGGCGAGGGGCAGGAGGGGCACGATGACGAGATTGAGCGCAAGCCCCCACACCGAGAAGTACCCGAAGGCTTCCAGCATGATGGGAAAGGTGAAGAGCTGGACGGACAGGCTTGCCGAGAGGTAGTCCCCGAGAAACTGCGGGAGATGGATCTTCCTGAAGAGCGCGGAGAGGCTCGATGAGAAGAGGGCAAGCCCGAGGCAGGCGCCGAAGGAGAGGCGGAACCCGACGGACAGCCACTGCGCGGGCAGAAACAGCAGGACCCCGACGGCGGCGAGGGAAATGGAGGTGAGCATGTCTGTCTTCCGCCCCAAGAGCCCGTTGAGGCTCAAAAAGATACACATGATGAGGGCGCGGAGGGAGGAGACGGTGAACCCGCAGAGGGCGCAGTAGACCGTCGAGAGGGCGAGGGCGGGGAGGGCCGCCCACCGCCGCAGGAAGGGACGGCAGACGAGGAGCACGGCCCCGAACAGAATGCCGATGTGCAGACCCGAGACAGCGAAGATGTGCGCGATCCCGCCCCGCCGCACGGCCGTCATGAAGCCGCTGTCCACCATGCGCGAGTTCCCCGTCAGGAGGGCGTAGGAGATGTATCCTTCCTCCCCGCCCATCTGCTCCGTCGCCGCGTCGAAGATCTTCGCATTCAGCGAAAGGAGCGGGTGAAAGCCCCTCTCCCCCTCTTCATAGGCCTCGATGTCGGCGCGGTAGCGGATGTCGTTGACGAATTCATAGGAGTCGGAGACCCCCGTCGGAAGGGGATTTCGCGCTATGTTTGCAGAAAAGACGATCCTGTCGCCCGTGCGGAGCCTCTCCCCCGTGACGGAGACCGCGAGCTTTCCTCCAACGCTCTCCCCGTTGAGGACGAGGCCGTCAAGTTCGGCCTCGGTGTAGCCGTCCTGCACATTGATGACGGTGACCGTCCCCTCCACGGTATAGCTCCCCGCCCGCTTTCCCGAGAGAAAATTTTCGGTGTAGATGTGTATGCCGATGACGCCCGCCGCCGCAAACACGCAGAGGCACACGAGCATGGCGATGAGCCGCTTCTTCGTCAGGGGCGCGGCGGCGAGGGGCAGGAAGCAGAGAAGCAGCAAAAAATCGGAGGGCAGCAGCCCGCCGAAGCGAATGCGGCAGTACAGAAAGACGCCGAAGGAGATCCCGAGCGCACAGAAGAGGAGGGGCCGAAAGTTGACAAGGGGAAGCGATCTGTCTTTTTTGGGCGCTTCCTCCTCGCTTTCCATAAAATTTCCTCCCCCATGTGCTCAATTTTTTATCATTTTACAGAGAATTTTGTCGAATGTCAACTATTTGCGGGATGCAGAGAAGGAAATTCGTTCAAAATCAATTTTTTCGGTCATCTCCCGCTTGCATGCGGGAACGTTTCATGGTATAATATGGAAGAAAAAACATCATAATCGTCAGGTTAAACATGGCAAAGACAGAAAAAGATCTCTCCCTCCAAATGCGCTTCCCCGCATACGTCGGCTACGCGGATCACTACTTTTCCGCCCCCGCCTCGGTCATCGTGCGCAACGACGCCCTCACGGACGCCGACATCACCGTGCGCGTCACCTGCGGGGAAGGCTTGTTCGTCTACTGCGAAAAGCAGGTGTCCGTCCCCTATGAGAGCGCGGTGGAGCTCGGCCTCGAGGGGATCTTCAATCCCGTTTTCCTCTCCGAATGCGAACGGGTCACCCCCTGCACCGCGACGGCCGCCATTCTGAAGGACGGCAGAGAGGTCTGTTCGGCGACGGCCGAGATCGTCGCCCTGCCCTTTGACTTCTGGGAGGGCATGAAGGGCAACCCCGAGCGGCTCGCCTATTACGTCCGTCCCCGCCTTCCCGACTGCAACGCCGTCCTCCTCGAGGCGGGCAACCGCCTCAAAGTCTGGGGGAGCGACCACTCCAACGGCTACGAGAACTGCGACAAGAACAGCATACGGAGCGTGTTGGCGGCGATCTTTGCCGTCCTCAAGGGCAAATCCATCGAGCGCGCGGGCGACGTCGACATGACTTCTCCCCTCTCCTGCATGCGGGACAGACTGCTCGAGGGCAAAAAGGCGACCGCGCTCGAGATCGCCGTCCTCGCCTGTTCCTGCCTCGAGGGCGCGGGACTTCACCCCGTGCTCGCCCTCGGCGAGAGGGACGTCGGCGTCGGCGTCTGGCTGTACGAGACCTGCTTTCTCGACAGCGTCTCGGACGATCGGGAGATCGTGGAGAGATACATCTCCGACGGCATCAACAATTTGGCCTTCTTCGACGCGGACGACCTCTTCTCGGACAAGAAGGGCGCCTACGTCATCGCCGAATCGCACTTCAAGAACAAACTCGAGAAGGGCAAATTTACCCTCTTTACAGATATCCGCCGCTGTAGGCTGGCGGGCATCAAGCCCTGCCCCACCCGCGAAAAGGGCGAGAACGGCTACGAGATCTACAGCGAGGAGGAGACTTCGGGCGACCGCGCCCCCGCGCCCCTTCCCGAGCTCGGCAAGCAGGAGACCGTTGCAACGGGCAGTGAAAAGTGGGAGCGGCGCCTCCTCGACCTCTCGGGCAAGAACGCCCTTCTGAATTTCACAGGCAAGAACGCCCTTCATCTCCAGTGTTGCGGCGCGGACGAGCTCCAGCTCATCGCCGCTTCCGCGCCCCTGCGCCTCATCGGCAGCGGCGAGAAGGCCGACCCCTTCGGCGCAAAGACGGACGGACAGAAAAGAGAGCTCATCCGCCTCGAGCAGGAGCAGGGCCTTCTGAAGGCCTACGGCGGGGCGGAGGAGACGGCGGCTGTTGCCCTTCGTCTGCTTCGCCGCAACCGCACGGCGGCCGAGGAGACGGGCGCGAGCACCCTCTACCTTGCCATCGGCTTTCTCTCCTATACGACAAAGGAGGGACAGACCCGCTTTGCCCCCCTCATGCTCATTCCCGCCTCCCTCAAACGGCAGAAGGGCATCGACGGCTGTATCCTCTATGCCGAGGGGAAGGAACGCTTCGTCAACGCCACCCTCCTCGAATATCTCAAACGCGAATTCGGCGTGGACATGCGCGGCCTCGGGGGGAACGTCTCCTCCCTCAAGCCGAGCGAGATCTTCGCGGCCGTCCGCGCAGAAACGGCGCGCATGAAGAATTGGAAGGTCTACGAGGACGCCTATCTCGCCTCCCTCTCCTTTGAACGCTTCCTGATGTGGAACGACCTCCGCCGCTCCTATGAGGAATTCGGCAAGAACGCCCTCTTCACCGCCCTCAAGGACGGGACCATTGAGACGCACGCGGCGCCCGTCGCGGGCGAGGACGAGAGCGACCCCGCCGACTATTTCCTGCCCCTGCCCTCGGACAGTTCGCAGTTCTCGGCCGTCGCCCTCTCCGACACGGGCACGAGCTTTGTCCTGCACGGCCCCCCGGGGACGGGCAAGAGCCAGACCATTGCAAACATCATCTCCAACGCCCTCGCCAAGGGCAGGAGAGTGCTCTTCGTCGCCGAGAAGCGGGCCGCGCTCGACGTCGTCGCAAAGCGGCTCGACAGCGTCGGCATCGGCGCATTCTGCCTCGGCCTCTACGGCGACAAGGCCGACAAGGCCGCCGCCATCCGAAAGATAGAGACCGCCCTCTCCCTCAAGCCCGAGGAGGACGGCCCCCGCGGCGCCGAGGAGGTCCGCGCCCTCATGCGCGATCTCTCCGCGCCCATGCTCGCCCTGCACAGGAAGCGCAAACTCGGTCTCTCCGTCTACAGCGCCATCCTCGGCTACCTCGAGAATAAGGCCGCGCCCGACATTCTCGACATCGAGAGCGGCTTCTATGACACCCTGACGGAGGAGAAGTTTGCCGAATACAAGACGGTCATTCTCCGCGCGGCGGCCGCGGCCAAGGAGTGCGGCTCGGTCGCGCATTCCCCCTTCGAGAACGTCGGCCTGACCGTCTGGACCCCCCAGCTCCGCGACAGAGTTTTCTGCGCCTCCGAGGTCATCATCGCCGAGAGCAGGCACCTGAAGTCCTTCCTGACCCTCTTCCTCGAATTTTACCGCCAGACCGTCTCCGCCCTCTCCGAGGCCAAGATCCGCGCGCTCATGACGCTCGCGGACGACCTCAAAAAGGGCAAGTATGACAAATATTTCCAGTCGGTGACCGCCGAAGAGTTCTCGGCCTTCTACACCGCCAACCACCAGCTCGACAGCTGTCTTGGGTATTACTTCAAGCACTTCAAGGCCCTCGTCGAGCCCGAGAATCCCGCCGAACTCCGCTCCCTCCGCGCGGGCGGGGACTGGAGGCTTCTGAAGAGCGGCAAGAGCACGCTCAAAAAGCTCAATCGCGTCGCCCTCTCCCCCATTCGTGACGAGGACGTCGTCAAGTTCCTCGTCACCCTCGCCGACATCGCGGAGGCCGAGGAGAAGGTCGCCTCCTTCCCCCTCTCGAAGAGCTTCCTCGACAGGGGAAAGCGCATCAATTACAAGAAGCGCAGTGAATTTTTGGAGGATCTGTACCGCCTTCACGACAGCAACGCCTCCATCTTCTCCGACTACAACGCCGAGGCCTTCAACAGCATGTGCGTGCGGGCGGCAAGCGGGTACACGCTTCCCGTCCTCGACGGCTATGTCAAGGCCGCGGAGGCCTTCTTCACCGCCCTCGACAGCTTCGTCACCGTCACGCAGACGGACAGAAAGAGGAGCGACGAGAGCGACCTCGTACAGTTCTATTCGCAGAAGGCGGCGGGGCTCATCGACAACATCGACCTGCTCAACAGCTGGTGCATGTACCGCGCGACGGCGGAGGAAATGGCGGCCTGCGGGCTGACCTTCCTCACCGACGCCCTCGAGAGCGGGAAACTCGCCACCGAGGAACTGCTCGCGGGCTTTGAGAAGAACATCTATCAGAATTTTCTCGAATCGGTCATTCCGAATGACAGCGACCTCTCCCGTTTCACGGCGGGAACCCTCGAGGACACGGCCGAGAAATTCAGGCTCGCCCATGACGCCTTCTCCCGCGCGACGCGGCAACACATTCTCTGCACGCTCGTCTCCCGCCTCGCGGATGAGAAGTTGGACGCCGACAAGGCGGCCTTCTACCGCATCGCCAAGGGAAATTTGAGAAATTCCTCCCTCCGCTCCCTCTTCGAGGAGATCCCCGACCTGCTCGCGGCCGTCTGCCCCTGCATGCTCATGAGCCCCGTCTCCGTCGCGCAGTACTTGCGCCCGCAGGCCGACCTTTTCGACCTCGTCATCTTCGACGAGGCCTCCCAGATGTCCACGGCCGAAGCGGCGGGCTCCATTGCGCGGGGCAAGGCGGCGATCGTCGTCGGCGACCCCAAACAGCTCCCGCCCACGACCTTCTTCCGCGGAGAGATCGCGGACGACGGCCTCGGGGAGGAGGACCTCGAGAGCGTGCTCGACGACTGCCTCGCCCTCGGCCTGCCCGAGAGACACCTTCTCTGGCACTACAGGAGCCGCCACGAGAGCCTCATCGCCTTCTCCAACAGCATGTACTATCAGAACAGGCTGTGCACCTTCCCCTCGCCCGACGC
>CANQOX010000018.1 GCA_947625595.1 uncultured Clostridia bacterium | reverse complement strand
GGTAGGGGGGTGGGCAACGGCCAATCATGCCCACCTCAGTCACCTTCGGTGACAGCTCCTCCTTGGGAGGAGCCGAGGGAAACCCTTTTCCCCCTGCGGGGGACTTCCCCTACAGGGGCAGCAAGACACCCCCCTCAGTCTCGGCTTTGCCTCGACAGCTCCCCCTCAAGGGGGCGTCAAGTGGCACTCCTTCTTGCGCAACATATATGAAAATGAGGTGGACGAATGTCCACCGCATTTCTATGGACGTAAGTGGGGGCGGAAGTCAAAATTGCACAGGGCTCCCGAAAAAGATTTCGGAGAAAGATTTTTCGGGAAGAGGAGCGACAAGCGGCAAAAGGATAGCGGTTGCCGAAAGGCAACCGCTTCATAACGTCGCTTTGCCGCGACGATGGCGCAGAGACGGGGATTTTCGCCTTGAGCGGCGCGCACGGTCGACAGCCCACTGGGCTGTCGAGTCGGCGGGCTGGGACCCGCGCGACCTGCGCCCAATCGCTTGCGGGAAAGGGCAACCGATTGGGCTTGCCTCCCCTCAAATCCCCTTTCCGCGCTACATATATGAAAATGCGGTGGACTAATGTCCACCGCATTTTCATGGCGCAGAGACGGGGATTTGAACCCCGGGACGATTCACCACCGTCACACGATTTCCAATCGTGCTCCTTAAGCCACTCAGACATCTCTGCAAAGACAATGGTTATTTTACACCAAATGCCCGCAAAAAGCAACCGATTTTTATGTCTTTTGCAAAAAATCTTTTGCCCGCTCCGCTGAACTGTGTTATAATGGAGAAGAGCCCGAAGATCTGATATCACTCTGCGGATCCCTGAAACCTTTTTTCCGCTTTCCGATCCGCAGGAGAGCGTTCGGGCGTCAAAACCTCTGAAAAGGAGAAAGCCATGAACTATACGCTCATCACGGGCGCGTGCGGGGGGCTGGGAAGCGCGTTTACGGACATTCTTGCCGAGAGGGGCACGCCGCTCTTTCTCACGGGGAGGAGCGAAGAACGTCTGACTGCGCTTCAGGCCTCCCTGAAAGCAAAAGATCCCGCTCTCGAGATTGAGATTTTTCCATGCGATCTGCGGAGCGAAGAGAGCCGCGCCGCTCTCTTTGAATACGCCGACGGCAAGGGTATCATATTCGACCGCCTCATCTATGTCGCGGGCGTGGACACGCAGATGCCCTTTGAACAGTACGACGAAGGGCGCATTCTCACGCAGACGAGGGTCAATTTCGAGGGTGCGGTCTCCTTCATCAGGAGGTTTCTCGGCAGGTCGCCGCTGGACGGAAAGACGGAGATCCTCTGCATCGGGAGCGTGACGAGCATCCTGCCCGAGCCTTATTTTGCGCTCTATGCCGCGACGAAGAAGGCCCTCGAGTACTTCTGCATGGCCCTTCGCACCGAACTGAAAGGGCGGGCCAAGGTGACCGTCGTGCTCCCCGGGAGCATGCCGACGCGGGAGGACATTGTCAAAAGTATCAATGCGCACGGCGGATACAGCCGCCTGACCGTTCTCCCCCCGAGGAAGGTCGCCGAGAGGGCCCTGAAGGCCGTCCGAAAGAACAAGATGCGGGTCATCATTGGCTTTTGGAACAAGCTGACAAACTTCGGCTCCCATCTTATCCCCATGTCGTGGCGCATGCACTTCGCCGCCAACATTTGGAAGAAGACCACGAAGGATTTTTACGGCGAAGAAAGGCGATAAAAATCTCCGCGCAAATAAAAAACGCCGCCCTGAAGCAGATTCGGGGCGACGGTTTTTTATTTCAATTTCTTCCATTCCTCTTCCTCCTCGGCGGAGGTGAAGTCAAATTCGATGTTCTCGTTTTTCTCCCGCAGAGCCTTCACGAAATCGTTGAACCAGCTCTCCTTTATGACGATGATGGCGTATTCGTTCTTCATGTCGTCGAAGTACACCGCCAGCCGCCCCGAGCCCATGAAGTGCCGCACCGAACGGATCTTTTTGAGCGAGTAGCGCGTCTTGATGAGGCCGAACTGCTGAATGAGTTCGGCGTCGGTGATGACGTACTGCGAGCGGATGAGCATGGCGACGGTGAGGACGAAGAGCAGTCCGCAGACGAGGAACATCAGAATGTACTTGAGCCAATCCCACACCGAGTCGATCGGACCCTTCAGAAAGTCGATGAATTGCCAGAGCGTCAATCCGATCCCCGCCGCGCAGAGCAGAAGGAGGAGAGAAAACACCAATTTCATCATCACGGAGAACTGGAAGGGGAATTTTGCATTGGAAGAGGTTTGAGGCGACTGTTTCATACCACAAAGTATAAATGAAATTTCCCAAAAAATCAACGATTTTCCAAATGGGTCTTGAAAAAGTTTTATTTGTATCGTATAATGGGGACAGAGAGATGGCAGAAACGGCGCCTTGGCCGAAAGAGAGGACCCATGACGTTTCAGGAAACGAAAAATATCATCGACCTTACGCCCTATCCGCGTCCCGCACGCCTCGCGGAGGCAGAGAAAGAGGCCTGTTGCAATGAACTTCTCAAATTTCTCCTCAAGGAGCAGGGGCTCATCGCGGCGTTCAACGCTCCCTATGAGAGGAGAAGGGACACGATACGGCGCATCATGAACAGGCGCATGCCGCTCCCCATTCCGCAGGAGATCCTGACCATTCAGGACAGCCTCTTCTGGACGGAGAGCGAGGAGCGGGGGATCCTGACGGAGAATGACCTGCCCTTCGGTGAGTACGGCTTCGGCGTCTGGCAGGGAGACATCACGCGGCTGGGGGTGGACGGCATCGTCAACGCGGCCAATTCCGCCCTCCTCGGCTGTTTCTTGGCGGGGCACAACTGCATCGACAACGTCATTCACTCCTTTGCGGGCATGCAGCTTCGCGACGACTGCGCCAAGCTCATGGCCTTTCAGGACAAGGAGGAGGAGTGCGGCGGCGCAAAGATCACGCGAGCATACAACCTTCCGAGCAAGTACGTTTTGCACACCGTGGGACCGATAATCGCGGGCGAACCCTCGCGGGAGGACCGCGGCGCGCTCCGCTCCTGCTACATCTCCTGTCTCAATCTCGCCGAGGAAGCGGGACTTCAGAGCATCGCATTCTGCTGTATCTCGACGGGAGTGTTCAACTTCCCCCGCGAAGCCGCGGCCGAGATCGCGACGGGCGCCGTCCTCAACTGGAAGATGCGCACGAGGAGCAAGATGAAGGTCCTCTTCAACACGTTTTTGCCCTCCGATACCGAACTTTACACCAACATCTTAAAATTTGCACAGATACAGTGAAGCCCCGTGGGGCATTCCGAAGAAAAAAGGTGAACCATGAAATACGTCATTGCGCTTGATGCGGGCACGACGAGCATACGGGCCTTTCTCTATGACGCCGAGAGGGGCGTGTTTGTCCACGGCGCCCAGCAGGAGGTCGAGAGCAAATATCCCTTCTCCGGGTGGGTGGAGCAGGACGCCAACGAGATTTACTTCAAGGCGGCCTATGTCCTCAACGACTGTCTCGCCTTTGCCAAGGGAAAGGCGGCAGGCATCGGTATCACGAACCAGCGCGAGACGGTCGTGCTGTGGGACAGGGAGACGGGCGAACCCGTCTGTCCCGCGATCGTCTGGCAGTGCAGGCGGACAAGCGAATTTTGCAAAAACATGCCGCAGGACGTCGTGCAGATCGTGCGGGAGAGGACGGGGCTGACGAACGACGCCTACTTTTCGGCGAGCAAGATCCGCTGGGCCATCGGCCACGTCCCCGCCGCGCGGACCCTTCTCAAGGAGAAAAAGCTCTGCGCGGGCACCATTGACAGCTACCTCATCTTCAAGCTGACGGGGGGAAAGACCTTTGCGACCGACGTGACGAACGCCTCTCGCACGATGCTCTACGACATCCATAAGCTCGACTATGACGAGGATCTTCTCAAATTTTTCGGCATTCCGCGCGAAATATTGCCCGAAGTGCGGGCGTCGGACGCCGATTTCGGGACGGCGAACGTCGGCGGAAGCAGGATCCCGCTCGCGGGCGTCGCGGGCGACCAGCAATCCGCTCTCATCGGTCAGGCCGCGCTCACGGAGGGTGAGGGGAAGATCACATACGGCACAGGGCTGTTCCTGCTCTTCCATACGGGGGAGCGGTGCATTTCCTCAAAGAGCGGACTGCTCTCCACCATTGCCTATCAGATCAAGGGAAAGACCTGCTATGCACTCGAGGGGAGCGTGTTCCACGCGGGTTCCTCCGTCCAGTGGCTGCGCGACGGATTGGAGATCCTGCCCTCCTCCGCGGAGAGCGAGAGGATCGCGCTCTCGGTGCCCGATGCGGGCGGCGTGTCCTTCGTGCCTGCATTCACGGGCCTCGGCGCGCCCCACTGGGACAGCGAGGCGAGGGGAATGCTCACAGGGATCACGCGGGGGACGACGCGGGCGCACATCGTCCGTGCCGTGCTCGAGAGCATCGCCTGCGGCGCAAGGGAGCTCCTCGACTGCATGACGAAGGACAGCGGCATTCTGTTGAAGGAGATCAAGTGCGACGGCGGCGCGTCGCAGAACAACTTCCTGATGCAATTTCAGGCCGACGTGCTCGGGGCAAATGTCAACCGCCCGCGCGAGAGGGAGAGCACGGCCCTCGGCGCGGCATACCTCTGCGCATGCGCCAAAGGTCTCATGGACTTCGGCGACATTTCCGCAAGGCGGGAGTGCGAGAGAGTGTTTGTCCCGAAGGGCAAGAGAGAGGCCAAGAAGATCTACGACGCCTACCTGATCGCCGAAAAGCGGGCATTGATGCACTTTGATTCTTAATAATTGCCATTTTACATAGTACTATGTCAGACATAATAGGCCGTTTTTGAGGGAAAATCTCTCAAAAACGGCCTTTTCACAAAAAACAGCACTTCCTCATACGATGGTTTGCACCCCGTGTCAGCGGGGAGCGGGAGGTGCTTTTATTGGGAAAATATTTCGGGACAGACGGCTTCCGCGGGAAGGCGAATGAGACGCTCACGGCGATCCATGCCTTCCGCGTTGGCCGTTTTTTGGGCAGATATTTTTCACGCGGGACGCGGGCGAGGATCCTCGTCGGGAAGGACACGAGGCTCTCCTCGTACATGTTTGAGTACGCCCTGACGGCGGGGGCAACGGCCTCGGGGGCGGACGTCTACCTGCTCCATGTGACGACGACGCCCTCCGTCTCCTACCTCACGCGGACGGAGGGATTCGACTGCGGCGTGATGATCTCCGCCAGCCACAATCCTTACTCCGACAACGGCATCAAACTCTTCAATTCAGGCGGGGAAAAGCTCGAGGAGCACGTCCTCTGCCGCGTCGAGGAGTACATCGACGGCGGGAATATTCCCCTTGCGACGGGCGAAGACATCGGGCGGACGGTGGACTTCGTGGCGGGAAGAAATCGCTATCTCGCCTACCTTCTCACGCTCTCCCGCGCCTCATTCCGCGGCATGCGGGTGGGGCTTGACTGCGCAAACGGCAGCGCATGGCAGATCGCCAAGACCGTCTTTGACGCCCTCGGTGCCCGCGTTTTCGCGATCGGTGCGGAGCCGAACGGCACAAATATCAACGAAATTTGCGGTTCCACACACATTTCCGCACTTCAAACGCTCGTGATCGAGAGAAATCTCGACGTCGGGTTTGCCTTCGACGGGGACGCCGACCGCTGTCTCTGCGTGGACGAACGGGGAAACGTCGTCGACGGCGACGGCATTCTCTATCTCTCCGCTCGCGCCATGAAAAACCGCGGCGAGCTCGACGGAAACGGCGTCGTTGCGACGATAATGAGCAATTTAGGGCTCGAAGAGAGCCTTGCGAGAGACGGAATTTCCCTCCTTCGGTGTGACGTCGGGGACAAATTCGTACATGACGAACTTGTCTCGAGCGGCTTCATGCTCGGCGGTGAGCAGTCGGGCCACATTATCTTCCGCAAGGTCTCCGCGACGGGCGACGGCATTCTCACAGCCCTAAAAGTCATGGAGACCATGCTCGAAAACAAGTGCCCGCTCTCCTGCCTCGTCGAGGGGTTCGGCCGCATTCCCCAGTACATAAAGAATGTCAAAGTCGCCGACAAAGAGGCCGTTTTGCGCGATGAGGGGGTCCAAAAGGCCCTTGAACATGCAAAAACATCTCTTGTCGGCGGGAGGATTTTGCTTCGCCCCTCGGGGACGGAGCCGCTGATCCGCCTTCTCGCCGAGGGCGAGGACGGCCGCCTCTGCGCGGAAGCGCTCGGCGAGCTGGAACGTGCCGTTTTGCACGTCGGGGAGGCCCTCTGATGTGCGGGATCGTGGGGTATCTCGGGAAAAGGCAGGCCGCGCCCGTCCTCATCGACGGGCTGTATCAGCTTGAGTACCGCGGCTATGATTCGGTGGGGATCGCCGTTTCGGACGGGAAGAAGCTCAAAATTATCAAAAAGATTGGCCGTGTGAAGGAAATCGAGACGGCGCGGGACGAAATTGGAAGGGTGGGGATCGGCCATACCCGCTGGGCGACGCACGGCGACGTCACCGTCGAAAATGCGCACCCGCACACCTGTCGGAATATCACGCTCGTCCACAACGGAATTGTCGAAAATGCCGCAAAGCTCAAATCGGAGTGCGAAAAGAGGGGGGAAAGGTTCGCTTCGGACACCGACAGCGAGGTCATCGCTCACCTCATCGCGGCAGAATATCAGGGCGATCTCCTCGACGCCGTCATCAGGGCGTGCAACCAGATCGTCGGCTCGTACGCCATTGCCGTCCTCTGTGAGGACGAACCTGCGCGGCTCGTCTGCGCGAGGATGCGAAGTCCCCTGATCGTCGGAAGAGCCAAGGATGGTCTCGTCGTTGCGAGCGACATTCCCGCCGTGGCCGAGGAGGGGGCGGTGCTGTACTCCCTCAAGGACGGTGAATTTGCCGTCCTCGAAGGGGAGAAGATCGTCATCTGCAATGCCTCGCGGGCCGAAGTCAGGAAGGAGCCCATGGAATTCGACCTCGAAGAGGGAAGGGTAGACCTTGGGCCGTATCGCCACTTCATGCGCAAGGAGATCGATCAGATCCCCATCGTTTTGCGGCAATCGAGGGAAGAAATCGAGAGAAACTTTTGTTTTTCGGACTTTTGCAAAGTACTATGTCAGACAGAGTATATACAAATCGTCGCCTGCGGGACGGCATATCACAGCGGTCTTTGTTTTCAGGCCGCGTTGGAGCGCGTCTGCCGCATTCCCGCGGAGGTCTTCATCGCGAGCGAATACCGCTATATGGACCCCATTGTGCGCAGGGGGACCCTTCTCATCGCAATCAGCCAGAGCGGAGAGACAGCGGATACCCTCGCCGCCGTCCGCCTCGCCAAGCGAAAGGGAGCGCACGTCGCCGCCATCGTCAACGTGAAGTATTCCTCTCTCGCTCGCCTTGCCGACACCGTCCTCTTCACGCAGGCGGGTAGGGAAGTCGCCGTCGCCGCGACAAAGAGTTTCAACGCCCAACTCATGGTCGTCTATTCGATCGTTGCGGCCATGGCCTCTATCAGGGGGAAGAAGTCGCCCTCTTTGCGGGGAATAGAGGGCAAGGCGCTTCGCGCGATCGCGGCGGGCGAAGGGGTGCGAAGCTGGGTCCCGTACTTTGCGGGGGCCAAGAGCTCGTACTTCATCGGGCGCGGGGAGGACATGTGCGCCGCCCTCGAGGGCAGTCTCAAGCTCAAGGAGATCTCCTATCTTCCGAGCGAGGGGTATGCGGCGGGCGAGCTCAAACACGGCACTCTCGCCCTCATCGAGCCGTACACGCCCGTCGTCGCCGTTCTCATGCGGCGGGACATTGCCGAGAAGACCATGAATGCCGTCCATGAGGCCTATTCGCGGGGCGCGAGCGTCTTTCTCGTCACCTGTTTCGAGGAATATTGCGGGAGAAAGGAGATCACGGCGTCTGTCCTTCTCCCGAAGTGTCCGCCCGTCTTTTCGCCCATTCTCTCCGTCATTCCGCTCCAACTTTTGGCCTATTACACCTCTGTCGCCCGCGGAAACAATCCCGATAAGCCGAGAAATCTCGCCAAGAGCGTCACGGTAGAGTGAAAATTTGTACAAAAAAAGGGATCGCGTACTTTCAGCGGTCCCTTAAATTTTTATCCGATGCGTCTGACGAAGGGATGATAGTCGAGGATCGTTTCGATCTCGCCGAGGGCGTCGGCGGGGATCGTAAACCCGCTTGCCTCAACGTTGCTCTCGAGCTGTTTCATCTTGCTTGCGCCCGTAATGACCGTCGTGATCTGGTCAAGGCGCAGGATCCATGAGAGCGCGAGCACGGAGAGGGGGACATTCAGCCTTTCGGCGACCTTCAGAAGTTTTTCGACCTTGTCGAGGTTCTCCTCGGTGAGAAGGTTGTTGATCTGCCTGTCCGCCTGCCATGTGGCGCGGGAACCCTCGGGGAGGGGCATTCCCTTGCGGTATTTTCCCGTCAAAAGTCCCTGCGAGAGCGGAGAGAAGGGGGTGATACCGACGCCGAACCGCTCGCAGATGCCGACGATCTCATTCTCGATATAGCGGTCGACCATGTTGTACTGCGGCTGAATGACGGAGAGGGGACGGTTGCCGTCGCGCTGTGCCGTGAGGATCGCCTCGACGATCTGCGCGGGCGTCCATTCCGAAACGCCGTAATAGAGGATCTTGCCCTCCTTGACGAGGTCGGAGAGGACCTCGACCGTCTCTGCAACGGGCGTCGTGGGGTCGAAACGGTGGCAAAAATAGAGATCGAGATAGTCCAATCCCATATTTTTGAGCGTAGTTTCGAGCTGTTCCTTGATGTGCTTGCGGCTACAACCCCATTCATTTGCACCCCGTCCCATGGGGAAGAAGACCTTGGAGGAGACGACGTATTCGCTCCGCCGATGGTCTTTTAGGACTTTGCCGAAAAACCGCTCCGCTTCGCCGCCCGAGTAGGCGTCCGCGCAGTCAAAGAAGTTCACGCCGAGATCGAAGGCCCTGTCGATCGTCTCCTTAGCAGTCGCGACGGCAGAGGCGTCCGAAAGGTCTGTGACCCAGCTCCCGAGGGCGATCTCGGAGAGCTTGAGACCCGTTTTTCCCATGTTCCGATACTTCATAATGGCTCCTTTTCAAATGATATCAGACCGATGCGCCGCCGCTCATTAGTTGCTGTTCCTCTTTTCTGTACGACCGCTTCATGAGAATGGGCGTGAGAATGGAGGAGAGCAGGATGATGACGATGACGAAGGGATAGATCGCGGGGTCGACGAGGCCCGAGGCGACGCCCTTTTCGGTGCAGATGAGGACGACTTCGGCGCGGACCATCATGCCGATGCCGACGCGAAAACTGTCGCGGAAGGAGAATTTGCACATCTTTGCGCCGAGACCGCAGCCGAGGAGCTTCCCGAGAAGGCCCGCCGCGACGAACACGAGGCCGAACCCGAGGAAGCGCAGGCTGATGGAGGCGAAATATTCGATGTTGCTCATTCCGATGAAGGCAAAGAAGATGGGGGAAAAGATGAGATAGCCCATCTCGTCCACCTTGCTCTCCACATAGGGGGTCTCCGAGAGGGTCCCGCCGAGGAGAATGCCCGCGATGTATGCGCCCGTGATGTCGGCAACGCCGAAGATCTTTTCGGCGACATAGGCATAGAGAAAGCATGCGGCCAGGGAGATGATGGGGACGCGCCTGTTGTGCGGTGCCTTGCGCTCCATGAGGTCAAAGAGCTTTCTGAGGCCGACGCCGACGGCGATCGCGGCGATGAAGAAGAGGACGATCTTGATGACGACGAGCCCCGCCCCGGGGGAAAACCAGTTCCAGCCGCCGCCCTCGCTTCCGCCCGAGCCCGAAAAGCCCGTGAGGACGGAGAGAATGACGATGCCGATGACGTCGTCGATGACGGCCGCGGCGACGATCGAAGTGCCGACTTTGGAGTCGAGCTTGCCGAGTTCTTTCAGGACGGCGACGGTCACGGAGACGGAAGTCGCAGTCAGAATGGCCCCGTAGAAGAGCCAGTTCAGGGCATTTTCATTCGGCTGACGGAAGAGAAATGCGACGAGCGTCCCGAGCCCCATGGGGACGATGACCCCGAGGGAGGTGATGACGATGGACGCGACGCCCGTCTGCTTGAGCTTTTTGAGGTCGGTGCCAAGCCCTGCGGAGAACATGATGAGCACGACGCCGATCTTGCTCATCACCTTCAGGAAATAAGTGACATATTCCCCGAAGAAGGCCTCCTGAAGAGGGGCCCACGGGATATATTGCAAAAGTCCGATGAGGATCCCCGCGACGAGCATGCCGAGGACTGCGGGCATGCCGCACTTGTGTGCGCCGAGACCCATCAGCTTCGAGAGGAGCAGGATCACGGCGAGGGGGAGAAGAATTTCAAACGCTTCCATATTCTGCCTTACTTCAACATCGATGACAACTTAATCTATTATAGTCTTTTTCTGTCGAAAAGCAACTTTTTCGAGGCAGTTCATGAAATAAATTCCATAAAATTCTCATTTTGAGGCAATGCTTTCGGGGAACCGCTTGCTATTTTCCACGGTCTATGTTATAATATGTGAGATGTTGACCAATACCCTGCCTGTCCCTGAAATGCAGGCGAGACAGATGAATCCCGTCGTCCTTGCCTTTGTGGGGGACGCCGTCTATACCCTCCTCGTGCGGGAGAAGCTGGCTCTCTCGTCGGGGGAGAAGGCGGGCGCACTCAATAAGCGGGCGTCCGAGCTCGTCTCCGCACACGGGCAGAGCGAACTTCTCGAGAGGATCCTCCCCGCGCTCACCGAGGAGGAGGCCGAGATCTACCGCCGCGGCAGGAATGCGAAAAAGCCCACGAAGAGCAAGAATGCGAGCGTGGGCGAATATGTGCGCTCCACGGGGTTTGAGGCCGTCATCGGCTATCTCTATCTCACGGGCAGGACGGAGCGGATCGAGGAATTGTTCTTTTGAAGCAATCTCTGCGCATGTGCGCTTGCGTTTGACCGCATGAAAGGGGGATCGATATGAAAACTGAGGGCAGAAACGCCGTTCTGGAACTTCTCAAGACGGACAAGACGATCGATAAAATATTGCTCGAAAAGGGAGCGCAGGGGACGCTCGGAAAGATCTTCGCAGAGGCGCGGAAGAGGGACATCCGCGTCCAGTTCGTCGACCGCGCCGTGCTCGACAGGGAGAGCGCGGAGAAGCGTCATCAGGGCGTCATCGCCTACACGACGGACTTTGCCTATACCGACCTCTATGACCTCGGCGGAGGGGAGGACAGCCTCATCGTTCTCTGCGACGGCATCGAGGACGTCCACAATCTCGGTTCCATCCTGCGCGTCGCCGAGTGTGCGGGCGCGGACGGCGTCGTCATTCCCAAGGCCAAGGGGGCCACTGTGACGGAGGCCGTCATCCGAATTTCCGCGGGCGCGGCGGAGCACATTCCCGTCGCGAAGGTCTCCTCCATTAATTCCGCCATCGACGCGCTCAAGGAGCGCGGCTACTGGGTGTACGGCTTGGAGGCGGGCGGCGAGAGCATCTATGACAATAAACTTACGGGCAGGATCGCCCTTGTCGTCGGCGGCGAGGACAGCGGCGTGAGGCGGCTCACGCAGGAAAAATGCGACAAAATCTTGTCCATTCCGCTCTTCGGAAAGGTAAATTCGCTCAATGCGTCTGTCGCGTTGGGCATCGCGGTATATGAGGTCGTGCGTGCAAGAATTCAGAAATGAAAGCGATGAAGCGCTCGTTTTGCGGGCGCAGAGGGGGGAGACGGCCGCGACGGAGGAGTTGCTCCTCCGCTATAAAAACGCCGTCCGTGCGCGCGCCCGAAAGTTCTTTTTGCAGGGCGGCGAGACCGACGATCTCGTGCAGGAGGGCATGATCGGCCTTCTCACTGCCATCGGGGCGTTTGACCCCTCCGCGGGGAAGCGGTTCAAAAATTTCGCCTATCTTTGCGTGACGAGGCGCATCTATGACGCTCTGCGCGCGGCGGGGAGGCAGAACAGCTCCTTCGGAGACGTCGACCCCGACACCGTGGAGAGCGGGGGTTCGCCCGAGGAGTTTCTCCTCGACGACGAGTCCGCGAAGGAGATCCAGTCGAAGCTCATGAAGGTCTTGAGCGACTTTGAATTCCGCGTGATGACGATGTATCTCGACGGAATGAGCTATGCGGAGATCTCCGACGCGACGGGAAAGGAGATCAAGAGCATCGACAATGCCTTGGCGCGGGCGAAGCGCAAACTTATCGGTTATCTGAAATAACTTGCCAACTACGGACGAGAAAATGAGATAGATCATGTCAGCGAATTCCTATTTTTACATTCAAGCCGTACAATTTATCCTCTTATGCTTCGTTCCGCTTGCGGCCTATGCGACGTATAAGAACAGGGTCGTCTCTTATCTCGCCGTCTATGGGGTCGCGCTCTGGTTTTTCGTCTTCAAATTTGTCCAGTTCATCACGTCGCGCACCTTCCCCATGGACATCAGCGCGCTCTGCTACTGCCTGTACGCCGTCTGTCTCTTCGTGCCGATCCGCCCGCTCAAGGTCGTCGCGGCGCAGTTTTCGGCCCTCTGCGGCCTGATCTACGGGCTCGTCTTTCTCTCCCTTCCGCAGGTCTTCTGTGCGCGGGACCCCGAGATCACGACGATTTTATGGACGATCGTCAACCACTGTCTGCTCTTCTTCGGCGGACTTGCGATGATGGGGCATGTCTCTTTCAAGAAGACGGACCTCCTTTGGACGGTCCTGTTTCTCGCGGCCATGATCGCCTACATCGAAATTTGCGTGGCAAAGGGCGTCGCGGAGGGGAACGCCGTCTTTTCCAAGATCGTCGACGGGAGCGTGATCCTCATCGGCGCACCCTCCGTCAAGCTCACTTGGTGGTACTACGCGCTCTACTATTTCATTGTGTTCACACTGCTCGGGCTATGGATCGCCTTGACGTACGCCGTCAACCGCCGCGTCCTTCCCCCGAAGAAGAAAGTCGGCTTTTTTGCCCTTTAAGCGCCCTATAAGGAGGAAAAGGAATGCACCTTTCGCTGTATCGGAAATTCCGTCCGCAATCATTTGATGAAATGGTTCGGCAGGAACATGTCGTTCGCATCCTCAAAAATCAGATAGAGAGCGGGTCGATCGGCCATGCCTATCTCTTCACGGGGCCGCGCGGGACGGGGAAAACGACGGTCGCCCGCATCTTTGCGCGCGCGATCAACTGTGAAGCCCCCGTCAACGGCTCGCCCTGCGGGAAGTGCCCGACCTGCCTCGCCCTGCGCGACGGTTCCCTCGACGTCACCGAGATCGACGCCGCCTCCAACAACGGGGTCGACCAGATGCGCGACCTCCGCGAGAAGGTCCAGTATCCGCCCGTCAACGGCAAGTATAAAGTTTACATCATCGACGAAGTTCACATGCTGACGGACAGCGCCTTCAATGCGCTCTTAAAGACGCTCGAGGAGCCGCCCGCGCATGCGGTCTTTATCCTCGCGACGACGGAGCCGCAGAAGCTCCCCGCGACCATTCTCTCCCGCTGTATGCGGCTGGATTTCAAACTCATTCCCGAGGAGGACCTCGAGAAGCACCTGATGCGCATTCTCGACAGCATCGGCAAAAAGTACGAGAGGGAGGCCGTCTCCGCCATCGCCCGCGCGGGCGCGGGGAGCGACAGGGACATGCTCTCCATTGCCGAGATGTGCATTGCCTATTCGGACGCGCTCACCTATGACGGCGTCACGGCCGTGCTCGGCGCGGCGGACTTCCATGTCACCTGCGGGCTCGTGTCCGCCTTGCTCAAAGCCGACACCGCGGACGCGGTCGAGCGGACGGAGGGCATTCTCTCCGAGGGCAAGGCCGTGGGCGTACTCGTGCGGAATGTGCTCGAGCTTCTAAATCAGGTCTTGGTCGCCAAGACCTGCGCCTCAGCAGAGAAACTTCTCTCCCTGCCCAAGGAACTCTTCCGAGAGGTCAAGAAACTTGCCGATGCGGCCGACGGCAAGGCGATTTTGCGGGCGACGGAGATTTTGGCAAAGACGGAGAACGAGCTTCGCTATACCGCCTCGCCCCGCATCGTGTTGGAGACGGCGATCGTGCGCATCGCAACGCCCGCGCAGGATTACGACATCGATGCGCTCCTCGTCCGCATGAACGCGCTCGAAGAAGAGCTGAAAGCCATAAAAGAAACGGGGCTTCCCGCTGTTTCTTCGCCCGCAGTTTCTTCGCCCACGACCGAGGCGCATGGGAGCGAAGAAGTGTCAAAGCCCGCTCCCGCACCCGAAACGAAGCCCCAAGCGGGGGACGAAGAGGACTTCCTCCCGCCTCCGCCCGAGGAGCCGATGTTTGAGGAGGCATATTTCTCGGACGGCCCGACGGCCTCTCCCAAGCGGGAGCCCGAACCGCCGAAGGCGGCCGAAATGAGGCGGCCCGAACCGCCTGTAGCGCCTTCCGCGCCTGTTGCGACTGCCGTTCAAACCCCGCCTCCCGCTCCTTCCGCGCCCGCTGCGGCGCCCCCGAAGGACGCGATGACGGCATTCGGAATGTTCATGCGGACGCTTCGAAAGACCTGCCGTAACGGGGTCCTCGTCACCATTTGCTCCGATCTCGAGGCAAGTTTTGAGGGCAGTCTGTTCGTCTTTTATACCGACAATGAGACCATCTTCCGCTCTCTGAAGCGGGAGGAACACGTCGCCGTGCTGAAGCAGGCCCTTGCGCAGATCGGCATTGCCGAATTTGATGTGAGGAAGAAGGGCCAGCCCGCGGAGGACGGCGGCATTGAGCAACTGAAACGGGATTTCAAAGATTATCCGATAGAGCTGAAATAAAGGAGGAAAACAAGTATGGCATACGGCGGCAGAGGCGGCGGTATGGGAGGCATGGGCGGCATGCAGAATCTCATGAAGCAGGCCCAGAAGATGCAGGAAGAGATGCAGGAGACCGAGAAACTCCTCGATGAGTGGGAGATCGTCGGCACGGCGGGCGGCGAGGCCGTCGTCGTGTATATGAATGCAAAGAAGATCATCGACGGCATCGAGATCGACAAGTCGGTCATCGACCCCGAGGACAGCGAAATGCTCGAGGATCTCATTCTTGCGGCCATTTTGGACGGCTACAAGAAGGCGGACGCCGTCTATCAGGAGAAGATGGCAAAGTTCGGCGCGGCAGGCGGGAATTTGGGAGGGCTTTTCTGAAGTGGAAGTCTTTATCGAACCGATCGGGCGGCTGATGAATGAATTTTCCAAGCTCCCCGGCGTCGGCAAAAAGACGGCGCAGAGGTACGCCTACCGCGTCATCAACATGACGCCTGCGGAGGCGCAGGAGTTTGCCGCGGCGATCATCGGCGTCAAAGAGAAGGTGCATTTCTGCAAGGTCTGCGGGAACTTTACCGAGGGCGATGTCTGCGACATCTGCAGGACCCGCGACAGCAGTACGATCTGCGTCGTCAAGGAGCCAAAGGATGTCATTGCCCTCGAGAAACTGCACGAGTACAGGGGTGTCTATCACGTCCTGCACGGCGTCATCGACCCGATGAACGGCGTCACCCCCAACGATATCCGCATCCGCGAACTTCTGGATAGGATAAATGGGGGCAACGTGCAGGAGGTCATCATGGCGACCAATCCCGACGTCGAGGGCGAGGCAACGGCGATGTACATTGCGAAACTTCTCAAACCCCTCGGCGTAAAGGTGACGCGGCTCGCAAGGGGCATCGCCGTCGGCAGTGAGATCGAATACGCGGACGATGTGACGCTTGCGCGTGCCCTCATTGAGAGAAAGGAAATATAGGAAATTTATATGAAAATCAGTGTTTTAGGCTGTGGAAGATGGGGCTCATTCATCGCTTGGTACCTCTCCCGCCGCGGCAATGAAGTTTATAGCTGGGGGCCCGAGGAGGATTTTTCCTATCGCGTCCTGAAGGAGACGGGCAGGAACGAATATGTGACCCTCGATCCCAAGATCACCCTCACCTGCGACCTTCAGGAGGCCGTGGAGCGGGCCGAACTCATCGTCATCTCCATCTCCTCGCAGGGCCTTCGCGGCTTCATGAAGCGGGTGACGCAGTTTGACGTTTCCAAGAAGGATTTTGTCCTCTGCATGAAGGGGATCGAGACGGGCACGGGGAAGAGGCTCTCCGAGATCATGGTCGAGAGCGGCATTTCGCCCCAAAGGATCGCCGTCTGGGTCGGTCCGGGGCACATTCAGAGCTTTGTGCAGGGCGTTCCGAACTGCATGGTCATCGATTCGGAGAATGAGACGTTGAAGCGGGAGCTTGTGCACTCCTTCAAGAGCGACCTCATCCGCTTCTACTACGGAAACGACCTCATCGGCACGGAGATCGGCGCGGCGGCAAAGAACGTGATGGGCATTGCGGCGGGCGCATTGGACGTCATCTGCGTCCCGCTCAAGGGCCCGCTGATGTCGAGAGGGGCGCGCGAAGTCGCCCGCCTCATCAAGGCGATGGGGGGGAACGAGCTCTCCGCCTACGGGCTTGCGCACCTCGGCGACTATGAGACGACACTTTTCTCAAAGTATTCCCACAACAGAATGTACGGCGAGATGCTTGCCAAAGGGCAGAGATACGATAAACTTGCCGAGGGCGTCGCGACGAGCGAGGCGATGTGCTTCCTCGGGAAAAAATACAATGTCGAACTCCCCATCACCGAGGCCGTCTACAACGTCTGCTTTGGGAGCGGGGACGACGAGAAGCGTTGCCGCGAGGAGATCGACAAGCTCTTTGCCCGCAGTACGAAGGATGAAATGTACGAATAAATCGCAAAAAAATCGGAGTTTACATAGTACTATGTCAGACATAATTGAAGAAAATAACTCGGAAATCGAACAAATTGAAGAGCAAAAATCAGAGGAGAGGCCCTTCCTCGTGGCGCATTGTATGATCGACGGAAACACACAGAGGGAACTCATGAAGCCGCTTTTGATCTATTCCCGCATCGGCCTTGCCGTCGGGATCCCTTTGCTTCTCGCATATATCGTACTGTATGTGCTGTGCGAAGAGGACGTTTTGAGCTTCCCCACGGGCGTGCTTTATCTCATGCTCTTTGTCGGGGCGATCCTGCTCGGCACGGGGATCGTCTTCCTCCTTTCTGCGAAGAAGAACATCAAAAATGTCGACAATATCAGCCAAATGAACGAGTATTCCTTCTTTGACGACTATGTCAGTGTGGAGTCGATCCGCCGCGGCGAGCGGCTGGGCGCGACGAAGGCGTACTATGTTGACTTTGTCAAGATCAAGGAGAGCAAAAAGTACTTTCTGCTCTATCCCACGGCCGAAACCGTGTTTCCCGTGCCAAAGGAGGGGCTTTCGGAGGAGGAGTTGGGACATCTTCGCAACGCTCTCAGGCTCATCAGGAAGTGACGGGAAAATTTTCCGACAAAAAATTTCCCAAAAAGCTCAAAAATCAAAAAAAATGCTTGACAAGTCGTCAGGCATCGTGTAAAATAATAACGTTATGCACGGGGGCGTAGCTCAGTTGGTTAGAGCGCTTGCTTGACATGCAAGAGGTCGCAGATTCGAGTTCTGCCGTTCCCACCATCAGACCCTGTATATTGTGCCGTTTCACATTTGCGCCGATATATGGGGTTTCGTTTTGCCTTTTTTCAAATATATATAGAAAGAAAACCCCGCTTGAGCGGGGTTTTTCCTATAATTTTGCCTCTCGGTCCATGGCGCGCTTCTGGTCGCGCTCCTTGATGGCCTGCTTCTTGTCGTAGGTGTGTTTGCCCTTGCAGAGGGCGATCTCCACTTTGATGAGGGCGTCCTTGAAGTAAATTTTCAGGGGCACGAGGGTGTAGCCTCTCTCGTTGACCTTGCCGACGATCTTGGAGATCTCCATGCGGTGTAGGAGGAGCTTTCTCTCCTTCCTCGAGTCGCGCGTCGAAAATGCGCCGCTCTTGTCGTAGAGGGCGATGTGCATGTTTTTCAGAAAGATCTCGCCGCCGCGGATCTCACAGAAGCTCTCCCCGAGGGAGGCGTGCCCCGCGCGGAGCGACTTCACCTCCGCGCCCTCAAGGACGATGCCCGCTTCGTATTTGTCCCCGATGAAGTATTCAAACGAGGCCGATTTGTTGACTGCAATGATCTTCATACCCATATTTTACCATACCCTTCCGCGTTTGTCAAAGGGTCCGCTGCAGTGCAAAGAGCACGCGCCTTGCACCGAGATCGACTCCGACGGCCTTGACGAGAATGCGTTGCCCGAGACGGAAGGAATTCCTCATTCCGCGGAGCAAAAATCTGTCCTCGAGAAATTCATAGCTGTCATCGGGAAGCGTCTCGACGGGAATGAGGCCCTCGACGGAATTTGAGAGTTCGGCGAAGAGGCCGAAGGAGGTGACGCCAGAGACGGTCGCCTCGTATTCTTCTCCGATCCTGTCCTTCATGTAGAAGGCGATAAAGAGGTCATCGACGTCCCGTTCGGCCTCTGCGGCGTTCTTTTCGCAGGCGGATGACCTCGTTGCCACCTCTTTGACGACGCCTGCGTACTTCCTGCGGGCGAGATCTTCGTCCTTCAGGGCGTCCTTGATGATGCGGTGGATGCAGAGGTCGGGATAGCGGCGGATGGGGGAGGTGAAGTGGCAGTAACACTTCGACGCGAGGCCGAAATGCCCGATGTTCTCGGGGGAATAGACGGCCTTCATCATGGAGCGAAGCATGACGCGGTTCACCACGGGATAGAGGGGCGAGGGGGATCTTTCCAGCGACTGCAGAAGTCTCTGATAGTCGGACGGGGAAACGTTTGCGGGATCGAACCGCGCCGCAACGCCGATCTGTTTCAAAAATTCCTTGAAGGAGGCTGCCTTATCCTCCGAGGGCTTCTCATGCACACGGTAGACGAAGGGAACGCCCTTCTCCGTCATGAGTTCGGCGACGGATTCGTTGGCGAGGATCATGAACTGCTCGATCATGTCGTGGGAGATCGTCCGCTCATGGTCGGGAATGGCAATTTTGCCGTCTTCGTAGCAAATTTTCACTTCCTTCACGTCCATATCGATCCCGCCCCGCCTTCTTTGCGCGGTCATCAGGATCTTCGTGAGTTCAACGGCCGTTCTGACGAATTCGACGAGATCGGGAAATTTCTCTACGGCGGCCTTCTCGCCGTTTGCGATGGCCGTGACCTCCGTGTAGGTCATTCTGTGGCGGGAACAAATGACGGAGGGGACGA
Source organism: uncultured Clostridia bacterium (assembly GCA_947625595.1). Lineage (GTDB taxonomy): Bacteria > Bacillota > Clostridia > Christensenellales > Borkfalkiaceae > Gallimonas. The sequence goes on along the minus strand of CANQOX010000018.1, from coordinate 4,211 downwards.
TCTTCTTCTCCGTCACTTCGCCCCGCGCGTTCACTGTCATGAGGCAGGAGAGGGTGAGGCGGACGACGCCCTCATTCAGCGAGCAGATGTCGTTGGAGAGGGAGCGGGGGAGCATGGGAAGGACGCGGTCGGGGAAGTAGACGCTTGTCCCCCGCGCAAAGGCCTCCGCATCGATCGCGCCGCCCTGCTTGACGTAGTGCGAAACGTCGGCGATGTGGACGCCCAAATGATAGACCGAGCCCGTCTTTTCGACGGAGATCGCGTCGTCGATGTCCCTCGTGTCCTCGCCATCGACCGTGATGATGAGGTTATCCCTGAAATCTGCCCGTCCCGACAGGGAGAGGGAGGGGTCTCTTGCAGCCTGCTTTTCGCCCTCGCGCAGAACTTCCTCGGGAAATTCCTCCTTGAGCGCGTGGGCGCGAATGAGGGAGAGCTCCTCGGTGAAGAGGTCTCCGCCCCTGCCCAAAATTTCACTGATCTCGCCGATGGGCTGACGGCCGTCGTACGATTTGATCCTTGCGACGACTTTGCTCCCGTTGCGGGCGCCGTTTACTCCGTTTCTCGGGACAAAGACGCTCTCCGAGAAGCGTGCGTCGTCGGACGAGACGAACCCGCCCTGTTTCTCATAGCGGAAGGTACCGACGACCTCCCTGACGCCCCGTTGAAGGACGGCGAGAACTTCTCCCTCGTCGCCGCCGCGGCCGCCCGTGCAGATGCAGAGGACGTCGTCGCCGTGCAGGGCGTTTTTCTGCGCTCGGCGGGGGAGAAAGAGGTCTCCCGTGCCGTCGTCGGGGACGAAAAAAGCAAATCCGCGTTCATGGCCGACGATCTTTCCGCGCTTTGCGCCAAACTGCGCCGCTGTGCCGAACCGACCGCCGCTGTCACAGAGCAATTCGCCGCTCCTGACGAGCGACCAGAGCATATCCTTGAGGGCGAAGGCTTCCTTTTTGCCGAGGCGAAGTTTCCTTGCGATCTCCTCGGCGGTATGGAGGGCGAAGGAGCCGTCCCTGATCTTTGCGAGCAATACTTGCTTGACTTCCAAATTATCTCCTTTTATTGCAAACAAATAGGGCGACCCGAGAGCCGCCCTTCGTTCATTTTTTCGTTAAACAGTCCAGATACCGTCGATCTGCAGAATGAAGAATATGATCGCGAGGACCGCGAGCACACCCAAGCAGATGTAGGTCCACAGTTTCAGTTTGGCTTCGGTGGACTTGCCCTTGTTCTTGCCGTAGAAGGTCTCGCTCGTGCCGCCGAGGGCGTCGATCCCGTTGGAGTTTCCGGGGGTGAGCATGACGAGGATGATCGCGGCGACTGCGGCGACAAACATCAGGGCGATAAATACAAAACTGACGATGCGGTATGTGTTATACGCAGCTTGAGAACTTGCAGGTGCAAGCAGGGCAGTCATAAAGGAAACAACATCCATTTTGGTACGTCCTTATGTGTTTTTTACAAAATTCGTAAAAAATTATACCATAGGGAAAGAGAAATTGCAACTTATTTTGAGACGATTTTGGAAAAATTCTTTGGGAAACAAAAATCCCTCCTCCGCGAGGGAAGAGGGAGAGAATTTTTTGTTACTTTGTGCCCTTGAAGATCTTTGCATCGCCAACGATGAGAATGCAGTTGCCGTTGACGCGGTCGCTCTTCTGATATTCGTCCCAAAGCTCATCGAACTTTTCCTGCTGGGATTCGGAGAGGTCCTCCTGATAGGCCTTCTTGAGGGCGTCAACGTTCTTATACTCCCAGACGATCGCCGTCTTTGCGGTCAGAAGCCCTGCGAGCTCGGTAATGGTGGGATCCTCGGAAAGCGTCGCGGTGCAGAGGAAGTGGACGGTGGCGTCAGCCTCCTTCGTCTGCTCGTCGGTGAGGCCTAACTTCTCTTTCACTTTGTCGGAAAGGGTCAGTTCGTGATACCCTTCCTTCTCATATGCGCTCTTGATGGAGCCCCATGTGGAGCCGCAGGCGCAGAGGGTGACCAAGAGGACGACGACAAGGGTCAGTGATGTGATGATGGTTGCAATTTTCCTTTTCATAAGTCTCTCCTTATAGGTTTTGGTACGATAAGTATACGCCATTGCAAAAATTATGTCAAGCTGTTTGGAAAAAATTCCGAAAAGGTTTTCTCAAGATTGACAAAAGGGAAAAGCTATATTATAATAATGAATATGGATAATATCATTCTTATCGGGATGCCTTCCGCAGGCAAGAGTACCGCAGGAGTTCTGCTTGCCAAGCGCATCGGCTATGGATTTGTGGACTGCGACCTCATGATACAGGGGGAGGAGAACGACCTCCTGTCCAACCTCATCGACGAGAAGGGCCCCGAGGGGTTCATTCAGGTGGAAAACCGCGTGTGTTCCAAACTGTACGTCTCGCATTGCGTCGTCGCGACGGGCGGGAGCGTCTGCTACTGCGATGAGGCAATGGAGCATCTGAAGTCTCTCGGGACCATCATTTACCTCGAGATCAGCGCGTCGGAGGCCGAACGCCGCCTCTCCAACCTCAAAAAGCGCGGTGTCGTCATGCGCGGCGGGATCAACACGGTCAAGGCCCTGCATGCGGAGCGCGTGCCGCTCTATGAGAAGTATGCCGACATCGTCGTCGACTGCAACGGCCTCACCATCGATGAGACTGTCGAGACGCTTGCGGCCGCGGTGGGATTCCATCTGTCGTGAGGATCCTCGTCTACGGCGCGGGGGCAATGGGGACAAGCCTTGGCGTTCTTTTGACGCGCGGGGGAGTTCCCTGCGACCTCGTGACCCGCAACGCCGACCACGTCGGAATGCTGAAAGGCCGCGGCGCGGTCCTGATCGAGAGCGGAAAAGAGACCGTCACGCCCGTTTCCGCCCTTTTGCCGCAGGAGATGACGGGAAAATACGACGTCATCTTTCTTTCCACGCGGCAGAGGGAAAATGAAGCCGTCGCCCGCTTTCTTCTGCCCTTTTTGGCGGAGGATGGGGCGTTTGTCACCGTGCAGAACGGCCTTCCCGAGGAGGGATTGGCCGAAATTTTGGGTGCGGACAGGGTGTACGGCGCCGCCCTCGGCTGGGGCGCGGAGCTCGTCGGCGCGGGGAAAGTTTCGGTCACATCTGAGGAGTACCACCTCGCGCTCGGCGCATTCGGCGGGGGGAAACGGCTTCAGGAGATTGCCGAACTTCTCGGCAGGGGACTTGACGTTTCGGTCGGGGACCTCAAGGAGATCCGCTACTCCAAACTCGTCGTGAACGCCGCCTTTTCGACGCTCTCGGCGATCTCGGGTCTGACATTCGGCGAACTTGCGGGAAAGCACAGAAAACTCGTCCTCGCCCTCATGCGGGAGACGGTCGCCGTCGCGCAAGGGGAGGGCTGTAAGAAGTTGGTCCAGAACGGCCATGACATCGGGAAGCTCTTCAAAAGTCCCTTTGCGGGCCTCATTTTGCCCTTCGCGATGAAAAAGCACAGGGCCATCCGCTCGGGCATGCTCAAAGACCTCGAGGCGGGCAGGAGGTGCGACGTCGATTTTGTCGCGGGCGCGGTGGTGAAGGCGGGGGAACGCCTCCACGTGGAGACGCCCAAACTCTCCGCGGCTGTCGCCCTTGTCCATGACATAGAGAACGGCCTCGCAGAGCTGTCCCCCGAGAGCCTGAAATTGCTTTGATTTCTATTTTAAGGAGAACTATGGACTATAAAGCACTGGCGGAGAGACTTCTCCCCGGGGAATACCCCGATCTCGAATTTTATGAAAAATTGTACCCGCCGCGCGACCTTCCCAAGGGAGCGCAGGTGACCCGTCTCGCGCCCTCGCCGACGGGCTTCATCCACCTCGGAAACCTCTTCAGCGCCACTGCCGACGAACGCCTCGCCCATCAGAACGGCGGCATTCTCTATCTGCGCATTGAGGACACCGACTTAAAGCGCAAAGTGGACGGCGCGGTGGAGGCAGTCATCAGTGCGCTCAAGTATTTCGATATCAAATTCGATGAGGGCGCCGAGATCGGCGGCGATGACACCTACGCGCCGTGGTATCAGCGGCAGAGGGCGGACATCTACCGCGCCTTTGTCAAACATCTCATCGAGATCGGCAGGGCATACCCCTGTTTCTGCACGGAGGAGGAGCTGAACGCCCTCCGCGAGGAGCAGACGGCGAAGAAGGAGATCACGGGCTATTACGGCAAATACGCCAAGTGCCGCAACCTCTCCGAGGAGGAAATTTATCAAAAACTCGA
>CANQOX010000017.1 GCA_947625595.1 uncultured Clostridia bacterium | reverse complement strand
GTAATTTTTTCTTTTCGCGTAGGCAGAACCTACGCCTTTCTTTTTTCCCGCCTTTTCTTCGCAAAGGCTTTGAGCTTCAGTTTTTGATACTCTGTTGCTCTTCATTTGACAATTCGTTTAGACGAGCTCACGCCGAAATGCCATTTTTGTTTTTTCGTTCCGCACGGACTTGATTTACCGTCGGTTTTATGGTATAGTTATGGCATATCTGCGCTTTTAGGAGAATACAATGATAGGTATATTTTATTTCAGCGCGACGGGCAACAGCCTGTATATTTCTCAAAAAATCCGCGAAAAAATGGGCGGCAAAATCATCTATATCCCCACCTATACGGGGAACGGCAGCGAGTTTGACAAAATCATCGTCGTATCGCCGATCTATTCCGCCGGTCTGCCCGTTCACGTTTATGATTTTTTGCCTCGCCTCGACAAAGAGAAAGAGCTGTATATTGTCCTCAACTATGGCGGTATGGTCGGCGGTGCGGATTATTTCGCGTATGAGTATGCACGGCAAAACGGACTCAACGTGAAGAGCGTTTTTGCGTTAAAAATGCCCGAAAATTATACGCTCACATTCACCGTGCCGAATTTCTACTTAAAGCGCGTCCTCGAGAGTGCCGATAAACGTATCGAGAGGGTCATTTCAAAAATTTCCCGCGGCGAACCTGCACTTCCGAAAAAGAAGAGGACGAAAGAAAAGATTTATTACAAGAACAAGGCAAATTGGCATTTGATCGGGGAACGGTTCTCGGTCTCGGAAGATTGCATCGGGTGCGGGAAATGCGTCGGGCTGTGCCCTGCGCAGAATATTTCCATGGAGAATGGGAAAATCACATTCGGCAATGTTTGCGTCGCGTGTCTCGGTTGCTATCATCGGTGTCCCCAAAAGGCAATCAGGTATCTCCGTAAAAAGAAAAGAGATAGATATATCAATCCCCGCATTGACGAAAATTTGATCGGCAAAAATCTTGATTAAATTTAATCCAATGAATCTCAAAGAAGGCGAGGGCGTTTCTGCCCTCGCTTTCTGCATTAAAATGGGACGCAAGTTATGTTCAACTTACGTCCCACTTGGCGCAGAGAAAGGGATTTGCGCCTTGGGCGGCGCGCACAATCGACAGCCCACTGGGCTGTCGAGTCGGCGGGCAGGGACCCGCGCGACCTGCGCCCAATCGGCCGCGTGGAAGGGCGACCGATTGAGTTTGTCTCCCCTCAAATCCCTTTCCTGCTCTACAAATATGAAAATGCGGCGGACTAATGTCCACCGCATTTTCATGGCGCAGAGAAAGGGATTTGAACCCTTGTATACATTCCTGCATAACACGATTTCGAATCGTGCGCGTTCAGCCGCTCCGCCATCTCTGCAAAGCTCTATTATTGTACATGATTGCGCCGAAAAAAGCAATCGTTTTTACACCATTTTCCGCGGGAATTTTGCGGACCTCGTTGAAGTGGGGATCCTTCGGTCGCTTCGCTCTCTCAGGATGAGCGCGACGCACTCAATTTTTAATTTTCAATTTTTAATTCCGCCGAGGGGATCCTTCGGCCGCACCTTGGGATAAGCGGAGAGCGGTGGACCTTCCTCACATCTCCTTTATGCCGCGCTTGCCGCGGGAGAGTTTGCGCACGGAGGTCCTGTGCTCTTCGCCCGCGAAGAGGCGGACGAGGTTTTGTCTGTGGGCGACCCATGTGAGGACGTTCAGCGCGAGCAGCATCATGAAGCATGCGACGGCCCACGGGGAGGCGATCTCGGCCTCATATCTCAACGCAAAGATCACGCCCTGCCAGATGGACAGCCCCGTCACGCCGAGGAGCGATCCCATCGACCCCCATTCGGTCAGGGCGATAAAGCCGACGATCCCGACGAGCAAAACGGCGAGGCAGATGAGGATATTCCACGGATTTTCGCAGGAGAGGGAGAACCAAAACAGTCCCAATGTCGAGGCGATGCCCTTCCCCCCTTTGAACTTCATAGTCACGGGGAAAATGTGCCCGATGATGACGAACACGCCGCAGAAGTAGCGGGTGAAGTCGGAGATCACGACGTCCGTCCCCGCGAAGACATAGTTTCTGAAGATAAAAAAGCTGATGATGGCGGGAATGCCCCCCTTGCAGGCGTCGAGGAGGAAGTTCAGAAGCCCGATCTTGAGGCCGAACTCGCGGGAGATGTTCATCGTCCCCGGGTTGCCCGAGCCGATCTTGCGGACGTCCTTCTTCTTCACCTTCGCGATGAGGACGGCGAAATTGAAACAGCCGACAAAGTAGCTCACGACGGCCATCAGCAGAAACCAATACCATAGTTGAGAAAAAGAGAGTTCGCTCATTCCTTCTCCTTTTTGCTCCGCACCTGAATGCGGATGGGCGTGCCCGAGAAATCATAGGCGTCCCTGATGACGTTTTCGAGGTACCTCTTGTACGAAAAGTGCATCAGGGTGTCGTCGTTGACCTGAAGGGCGAAGAGGGGCGGGTTGACCGCCACCTGCGCGGCATAGTAGAGTTTCATCCGCTTGCCGAGGTAGCTCGGCGGTTCGTTGATGCGGACGGCGTCCATGAGGAGGTCGTTGAGCTCCCCCGTCGGTACGCGGAAGGAGGCGTGGGCAAAGACCTCTTCGGCGAGAGCAAGCGTCTTCTCGGCGCGCTGGCCCGTCTTGGCCGAGATATAGACGGACTTATAGTAATCCATGAATTTGAGGGCTTCCTTGAGCTTTTCCTCAAATTTCTCCATGGTGTGCGTGTCCTTCTCGATGAGGTCCCACTTGTTCATGACGATGACGGAAGGTTTGCCCTCGTCGTGGACCATGCCGATGATCTTGACGTCCTGTTCGGTGACGCCCTCGACGGAGTCAACGACGAGCAGGACGACGTCGGCCCGCCGCACGGCGTCGAAGGCGCGGAGCACGGAATAGTACTCCACGTCGTCCTCGACGGAACGTTTCCTGCGGATCCCCGCCGTGTCGATGATGGTGTAGGCCTTCCCATTCCTGACAAAGCGCGTATCGATGGCGTCGCGGGTGGTCCCCGCGATGTCGGTGACGATGGCACGCTCTTCGCCGAGGAGCTGGTTGACGAGGGAGCTCTTGCCCGCATTGGGCTTGCCCACGACGGCGATCTTCAGGGAATCGTCCTCATGGACCTCCCCGCGCGGGAAAAATTCGACGGCCCTGTCGAGGACGTCGCCGATGCCCTGCGAGTGCTCCGAAGAGATGCCGATCGGCTCCCCGAGGCCGAGCGCGTAGAACTCAAAGAGCTTGTCGGGGGAATAGTCGTCCACCTTGTTGACGACGGGAATGACGGGTTTTCGGCTCCTGCGGAGGAAGTCGGCCACATCGTAATCGGAAGGGTTCAGCCCTTCCTTTGCGTCGGTGAAGAAGAGGATGACGTCGGCGGTCTCGACGGCGAGCCGCGCCTGAACGGCGATCTGTTTCCACATGACGTCGTCGCTCTTCAGCTCGATGCCGCCCGTGTCGATGAGGGTAAAGGGCCTGCCGCGCCATTCGCAGGAGGCGGTGATGCGGTCGCGCGTGACGCCGGGGCGGTCCTCGGTGATGGCGATCTTCCTTCCCGCGACTTTATTGAAAAATGTGCTCTTCCCGACATTCGGGCGGCCAACGATTGCGATTACAGGATCCATAATACCTTTATTATAGAGAAAATTCTCCGATTTGTAAAGAAAAACGCGGAGATTTTTTGATGCGGTGACGATTTAAGGACGACACCCCCTACCCTACCCGTTACGGCGGCAGGGCGTACCACCCTCGCTGCCCCTTTTAGGGGAGAATTTTGCACTTCTGCCAAAGATTGATAATCTTTGGCGCGAAATTCTCTTTGCATTTGCCCATATGTTTCGGGCAAATGCTGACCGCCCCGCGCGCATTCTATTTTTCTCCAAGCGCGGCACGAGCGCGTAGCGCGAAGTACTGCGGGTCTCTACCCGCCCGAGACAGTGGCGAACAAAGTGAGCCAAAAGGGTTTTGAAACCCCTCTGTCTCGGCTTCGCCTCGACATCTCCCCTATAAGGGGCGACAAGGGAAATGCGGTGACCCACCCCCCTACCCCCCAGTGGCGGGGCGAGTAAAGAAATGTTCGAAACATTCCCAATTCCTTGCCTTAGGCGGAATTCACTTCCGCCGTGGGCGACCCCATTTGGTACCCTACAGGAACCTTATTGTGTTTCAAGGAACGGAAGTTCGTGGGGTGATAGGGCTGTGGAATGCACTACGTCGACCCCTCGCGCGTATTTGTTTTGCGTAGCAAAAGAAATCGCGCGAAACTTATATCAGTCCGATCACCGTTCCGATGACATAGATGACGATGATGACGATGTAGAGGATCGTCCAGAAGGCGTTGCGCTTGCGCACAAAGTACCATGCGGGCAGCGCGACGGCGGCGAGCAGGCAGTACTGGGCGACGGTATTGAGAATGTCGAGCGTCCTCTGCCCCGCGTCGTTCCCCGCGAGGAAAAATTTGATGATCGGCCCGAGAGTGAAGAGCAGTGCGGACAGGAGGAGGGCAAAGAAAGCGAGCAGGTCGGAGAACCGCCAGCGGTTCTTGAGCTTGTCCTCCTTCTCCTTTTGAGCGGTCTCGCTCTGCTGTAAACTCTCCTTTTTCTCGGTCTCATAGGTGACGTCCTGCGCCGATTTCTGGGCGTCCCTTCTCTCCGCCTCGCCCCGTTTTTCGCGTTTGATCTTTTTCATGAGCCGTTCTCCCTCCGTAAAATTTCCAATACATGTTCAAAATAATCGGGAAGGGGCGCGGTGAACACCATTTCCTCCCCCGTCCTCGGGTGGATGAGCGTCAGCCGATAGGCGTGAAGCAACTGTCCATCGAGGGAAAATCTCTGTCTTTGGTAGCCGTACACCTTGTCCCCGACGACGGGATGGCCGATGTACCGCGCATGGACCCTGATCTGATGGGTCCGACCCGTCTGCAGGCGGAAGGCGGCAAGCGTGTTCTCCCTGAACCGCTCCACGGCGCTCCACTCGGTGACGGCCTCCTTTCCCTCCCCCGCGGGGAGGACGGCCATCTTCAGACGGTTTTTGGGGTCCCGCCCGATGTCCGTCACGACGCGCCCGTGCTCCTCCTTCAAAACTCCCTCGAGCAGGGCGAGATATTCCCGCTTGGCGGTCTTCTTTGCGATCTGCTCGGAGAGGGAAATGTGTGCAAAGTCGTTCTTCGCGACGACGAGAAGGCCCGAAGTGTCCTTGTCGATCCTGTGCACGATCCCCGGGCGGTAGGCTCCCCCCACGCCGCTCAAATTCTTGAGACGAAAGAGGAGGGCGTTGACGAGGGTGCCCTCGTAGTTTCCCGCGCCCGCATGGACGGTCATGCCCTGCGGTTTGTTGACGACGGCGATGTCGTCGTCCTCATAGATGACGTCGATGGGAATGTCCTCGGGAACGGCGCGGGTCGGGACGGGATCGGGGACGTCAACGCGGACATGGTCCCCGCATTTTACGTCAGAGGACGCCTTTGCGGGCTTCCCGTTGAGGAAAACTCTCCCCTCGTCGGCGAGCCGTTTGACGGCCGAGCGGGTCAGTTCGGAGACCGAACTGACATAGACGTCTATCCTCCCCTCCGCCTCTGCGGTAAAGGAGAGCGCGGTCATTTCTCCTGCTCCTTGGCCTCCTCACGCCACTTCTTCGTGAGCGGGAAGACGGCCTGCGGGCCGATGAACAGAATGATGATGACGAGCGCGACGGCGGCGAAGGTGATGCAGAAATCGGCGATGTTGCAGTTGGCAAAGCCAAAGCGGCTGACGTCGATGAAATCCCTGACGACGGCGACGCCGTTTGCGTTTTTGACGAAGAGACGGTCGATAAAGTTCCCGATCGCGCCCCCCTCGATGATGGAGAGGCAGACCTGCGCGGGGCGGTTGGTCCTGAACACCGTGAAGGCGAGGACGGGGATCCCGATCATGAGCAGGGATGTGACGATCATGATGGCGACCATGAAGGGGCGGTTGCCGCTGCCGATGCCGAAGGCGATGGCGTCGTTCTCGACGTGAGAAAAGCCGAAGACGCCCTCGATGAGCGGGAACGTGGAGTTCGGCACGGGCAGAAGGGCGAAGGCAAGGGCCTTGGTGATCTGGTCGAGAAAGATGGCGATGCAGGCGATCAGGGCAAACTGCAGTGCGTGCGTGACTTTGTCATTCTTCATTGTCGTCCTCCGTAAGTCCGAGATCGATGCAGAGTTTCATGAGGTCCAAAGGCCCCTTGGGCGCGGTGACCTCCTCGAGGTCAAAGCCCGTCTCCTCGTCCTCCTCCCCTCCGAGCTCGGCGAGAAATGCGGCAAGGCGGCGCGTGTCTTCCTCGTCGGGGTATTTCCTCTGCATTCGTTCGAGCATCTGGCGGCATCTCTCCTTGAGCAGGGCAAGTTCCCGCCTGTCGTTCTCGAGGGTCTCCTCATTCTCCGTTTTGAGGGCCTCCCTCTCCCGCTCTGCGGCGCGGAAGGCCGAAAAAGCCCCCGAGCGCTCCCCTTCCAACTCGAGAATGCGGGCGCGCAGGGTGCGGTTCTCCTCCTTGAGCGCATCAGAAACTTCCCTCTGCTTGAGAAGGGCGTCGTCATACTCCTCCTTCAGGCGGGTGAGGAGTTTTTTTACGTCTTTTTCGGTATAGAGCTTGAACAGCACGTCTCAATCTCCCTTTCCGTACTTCTCCACCATCTCGCTCTTGAGCGCGTAGAGGGCGGGAGAAAGGTCCACTTTATAGATATGCGGCATGTCCTGCCTTGTGTACTCTTCCCAAAATCTCCCCTTCTCCTCGGCGCAGTATTTCTGGATTTCCATGAGCGGGCGGGCGGGAGAGGTCCGTTTGCCCCCCTTGACGAGGAGGGTGCGAAGATTGCGCACGCGGAAATTTGTCACCGTCATGCGCTTCCATGTGTCCACGGGGTGGAAGAGAAGGAGCGGCTCGCTCTCGTCGATCGTCTCGCCGTGGCGGGTGATGTAGTCGGCAATGGCCTTGTCCGTCGCGCGGTCGTAGATGCGGTAGACGTCCTTGAAGGAGGGATTGGTGATCTTCTCCGTCGTGTTGGAGAGTTTGATCTTGGGGATCTCGGCGCCGTCTTCGTCGTAGACGGCCGCGAGTTTGTAGACGCCGCCGAGGGCGGGAAGGTCGGCGCTCGTGATGAGTTTGGTGCCGACGCCCCAGCTGTCGATCTTGGCCCCCTGCTCCTTGAGGGAGCGGATGGAGTACTCGTCGAGGTCGCCCGAGGCGCAGATGACGGTATTCTCAAAGCCCGCCCTGTCGAGCATCTTCCTCGCCTCCTTGGAGAGGTAGGCAAGGTCGCCCGAATCGAGGCGGATGCCCTTGGGCTCGTGCCCCTTGGCCCGAAGCTCTCTGAACACTTCAATGGCGTGGGGAACGCCGCTTTTCAGCGTGTCATAGGTATCGACGAGGAGGAGGCAGTTGTCGGGGAAGGCCTCCGCATAGGCGCGGAAGGCGTCCGTCTCGGTGGGGAAATTCATGACCCAGCTGTGCGCCATGGTCCCCGCGACGGGAATGCCGAAGAGCTTGCCCGCATAGACGTTGGAGGTGGAGTTGCAGCCGCCGATGACCGCCGCCCGCGCCCCGTAGGTGCCCGCGTCCGCGCCCTGTGCGCGGCGAAGGCCGAATTCCATCACGACGTCCCCCTGCGCCGCCGCGCAGATCTTGGACGCCTTGGAGGCGATGAGCGTCTGATGGTTGATGATGGTGAGAAGGGCCGTCTCGACGAGCTGGGCCTGTATCATGGGGGCTTTGACCGTCAGAATGGGCTCATAGGGAAAGACGATCTCCCCCTCCCGCACGGCATAGACGTCGCCCGTGAAGTGCAAATTTTTCAGATAGCCGAGAAAATCCTCGGTGAAGATGCCGAGGGAGCGAAGATAGGCGAGGTCGCTCTCGTCAAAGTGGAGATTCTCGAGATATTCGGTCGCCTGCTCCATGCCCGCCGCCACCGAATAGGTAATGAGGCGGTTGGGACGGAAAAAGACGTCAAACACGGCGATCTCCTCGTGTTTGCCCTCCCTGAAGTACCCCTGTCCCATGGTGAGCTCATACAGGTCGGTGAGAAGAGTGAGATTTCTCATGATTTGTCCTCCTTGGACTTCGTTTGGGGGCGGACCCCCTCCCCTACCCCTCCCCCTGACGCAGGGGGCGGGCAAGAAGAAGAGGCTTCCTCTTTCCCCCCTCCTTGGGAGGGGGGTAGGGGGGTGGGCGTCTCCTCACCCTTTGCGGGCCTCGGGGGATAGTTCTTCCCCATCATGTTGATCTTGGAATAGTAAGGAATGTCGTCCTTGTAGGGCGTGAGGTAGTCGGTGATGCCGCAGGGGTCGCCGTTTTTGCTTCCGATGAGGGCGCCCTCTTTCCTGTAATTGAAGAAGAGCAGGATGCCGATGCCCGCAAGGCCGCCGACGATCATGAGAATGGAGGTCACGAAGGACCACGGCACGCCGCCACCGTTTAAGATAAAGCTCGGGTCGCGCAGGGGCTCCATGATGGAGCGCACGAGGCCGTACCACACGAAGTAACTGCACATCAGAAGGCCGTTGGGCTTTTTGTCCCAGAACCACGCCGCCGTGAAGAGCAGGGCGAAGCCGATGAGATTCAACAGCATCTCATAGAAGAAGAACGCATAGTGCCACGTCGAGGCGATGTCCGAAAAGGAGCCGATGCCAAAGACATTTCCCGACGGGCTGACGGGCACGGCGAAGGGGAACCACTGCATGGACTCATCGGCGACGGCCGCGCCATAGACTTCCTTGTTGAAAAAGTTCCCCCACCGCCCCATCGCCTGCGCGACGAGAATGGTGACGACGACGCAGTCGGCTGCGCGGAAGAAATTCACCTTCCTGACGAGGCAGACGATGAGCCCCGCCCCGACGCCGCCGATGACGCCGCCGAGAATGGAGAGCCCGCCCTCGCGGATGCTGTCCCAGCTGAACCAGCGGGTGATGTTCATTCCACTCGTGATACAGTAAAAGAGCCTCGCGCAGATGAGAGCCGAGGGAATGCAGAAGATGAACAGCGTAAAGATGAAGTCCGAGGACATGTTTCTCCGCTTCATGAGGAGCGCGGAGAGAAAGGTCGCGAGCAGGATCCCGCTGACGATGCAGAGCGCGTAATAGTAGATTTCAAAGTGAAAGAGGATGATCCCCCTCTCGTTTGCGCCGAAGAGCGGAAGCTCCGCGGCAAGCAGTGCACTGGGCATGAAACGCCCTCCTTTTGGGGTGTTTTCCCTATTATACATTCGGGAAGGGAAAATGTCAATCACTACCAAAGCCCGACGGGCATTTTCCGAGAAAAAAACTTTCTATCCCTCCAGTCCGAGGACGCGCGTGCGCACGAGCGCGGGGACGATGAGGAAGAGCAGGAGATCGTTCAGAAGGCTGTTCCAGATCTGGCCGAGGACGACGAAGCGAATGAGGCAGTAGACCCAGAAGTCGAACCGCCCGCCGAAGAGCTCCGCCGCCGCTTCCTTCACGTTTTCGGGGAAATAGAGGCCGAGGCCGATGAAGTACATGCCCGTTGTGTTGATGCCCACCGACGAGACGAGGAAGGTCAGAAGGGAGATGAGGGCGAGTTTGACGAAGAGCCCCCCGCGGAAGCGGAAGGGGAGGCGCATGACGAGGCCCGAAATGACGGCCATGACGGCGCAGGCGAGCGCGACCCACCAGTAGTAGAGATACCCCATGCTGTTGACGAGATATCCGATCCCATCCCCCAAAAAGACGGCGCACGCCCCCGGGAAGGCGCCGAGCAGAATGCCCGCGAGGCAGGAGGTGAAGAGGGTCAGGGAGAATTGCGTCGTCGCGAATTTGATCTCGAACATGTTGGAGACGATGCAGAGCGCGGCCATAACGGCGATGTAGGCGAGACGTTTGGCGGCTCCCGCCCGCAGGAGAGGATCGGAGAAGAGCAGGCGGGCCAAAAGAGTCGGCTCCGCCGCGCCCCCCTTCCCCGCAGGGCGGAGGGCGATGAAGAAGATAAGCGCGATGAGCGCAGCCGCCGCCGCAGCAAAGCACACTGCCGTGTACCATGTCGGCTGTTGGGGAATGCCCCAGCCCTTCAGGGCAAGCAGTCCCCATACCGCCGCAAAGGCGCACCCGAGGGCCAGCAGACCGCCGAGGACAAAGTCTTGTCTGTCTTTTTTATCCATATACCCTCCCTTTTGCTGAATTTAGAATGAAAAATTGTGGCGGGGGTCTTTTACCCCCTCCCGAGGAGGGGGGTAGGGGGGTGGGCAACGATTCAAATATGCCCACCTCAGTCACCTTCGGTGACAGCTCCTCCTTGGGAGGAGCCGAGGAGAACCCCTCTGTCACTTCGTGACATCTCCCCTAAAAGGGGCAGCGAGAGCAAGGTGACCCCCTCCCGATGGGTGTCGTTCTTTACCCCTTGGTCGATGTCCCGCTGCGGCAGTTCCGTCCTGCAAAAGCATAGCACACGGACGCGCAAAAATCAACTTTTTTACATACATTTGCCGATTTGCGAAAAACTATCAACATGACGCTCGTCATCATCCGAACCTCCATCATTTTCGTGACCCTCCTCGTCATCATGCGCCTCATGGGCAAACGCCAGATCGGCGAAATGCAGCCCTTCGAACTCGTCATCACCCTTCTCATCGCCGAGCTCGCCTGCATTCCCATGGCCGACACCTCCATTCCCCTCCTCTACGGCATCATCTCCGTTCTGACGATCTATGTGCTCCACGAGATCATGACCCTCCTCGACCTCAAGATCAAGCCCCTCAAGGCCTTCATCAGCGGCAAGCCCAGCCTCGTCATCAACAAGAACGGCATCGATGACTATCAGCTCAAGCGGAACAATCTCGACGTCAGCGACCTCATTGAGTCCCTCCGCACGGCGGGATATTTTTCTCTCGACTGCGTCGACTACGCGCTGTATGAGTCCAACGGGACCTTTTCCGCGCTCCCGAAGGAGAACTATGAGGCCATGCAGACCTCCCTTCCCCTCGTCATCATCGACAACGGGACGTATGATGAGAAAAATTTGGAGCTCACGGGCCTCGGGCGGGAGTTCTTTGACGAAATTTTGAGACAGCACGGGGTGAAAAAAGTAAAGCGCGTCCTCGTTCTGACCGCCGACGGCGAAGGCAAGATGTACCTCCAGCAGAAGGGTGAGAAATTCGAGACCTTCACCGCCCGCTACCCCGACGGAAAGACATGGTAGAAAAATTGAGCGCTCCGCGCTCATGTTGAGGCGAAGCCGAAACATCTCATAGACTTACGGACTTCGTTTGAGGGGATTCTTCACTGCGTTCAGAATGAGCGGTATTTTTCATTCTTAATTTCTCATTTCTTACATATGGTTAAATCACTGACGGCGATCGGGATCGCGGCGGCGATCCTCATCGGACTATCCCTCTTTGAATGGAACTTCGTGCGGACGGAGTTTGCCGACTTCGGCGAAGAGATCTCCTCGCTCTATGACAAGGCGGAGGCGGAGACGGCCACTGTCGAGGACGCCCGCGTCATTCAGACCCGCTGGGAGGACAGGAAGAGCCGCCTCCACGTCTGGATCCCCCACAACGACGTCAACAAGATCGACGACTTCATGTCCGAGGCCGTCCGCCTCATCGCCGAAAAAAATTACGCCCTCGCCCTCCCCAAGCTCGAGGTCCTGCTCCACCTCTCCTCCTGCCTTCCCGACACCTACAAGCCCGCCCTCGAGAACATTCTCTGACCGCCCGACGGGCCGTTTCCCTCGGGAAATTCCCTCTTCGGCAAAATCTTCACATTTTGCGAAAATTTTTTGCTTGAGGATATTGACAATCACGCCTAAAAGGTGTAAAATACAATAAATCCATTCATGAAAGGAGTATCATCATGTATTCATCAACAGACAAATTCGTAAAACTGATGGAACGCAAGGGCATCAAGTATAGCTATGAGGGCGTCCGCTCGAACAGCAACAATGAAGTCGTCGTCATCAAGTACAACTGCGACAACGTGGACACCATCACGGTCACCTTCTTCTTCAGCTCCGACTGCGAAGACGCGTCCATCCGCATCTTCGACCTCGTGAAGGTCCCCGCAAACAAGGCTGTCTCCATCCTTCAGACCATCAACAAGGTCAACAACACCTACCGCTTCGCGAAGTTCTGCCTCGACACGAATGACAACACCATTCAGCTCGAGATGGATCCCGTCTTCCGCGGCAACGACGTTGCAGAGATCTGCGTGGAACTTCTTTCCCGCTCCGTCAACATCGCCGACGACGCATATCCCGAGTTCATGAAGGCGATCTACTCCTGATTCGGGCCCATACCATGAAGATCGAGGGAAGGCAACCCTGCCTTCCCTCTTTTTTTGTGTCTCTTTACTCCCCCATTCTCTCCCGCGCCGTCGCGAGCATGAGCTTGATGCGGTTCTCCTGATTGACCTTGGTCGCCGAGGGGTCGTAGTCCACGGGGACGATGTTGGCCGAGGGATACTTCCCCTTGATGACGCGGACGGCCCCCTTGCCCGCGATGTGGTTGGGCAGGCACCCGAAGGGCTGTGCGCAGACGATGTTCTCCGCGCCCGTCTCGGCGAGGGCGGCCATCTCGGCGGGAATGAGCCATCCCTCCCCCATCTTGACCCCCTGGTTGATGACCTCGTCGGCGAGCGTCCGAAGCCGTTCAAAGTCGTGCTGTGGGACAAATCTCCCGTGCCGCGCCGTCCACTTGAGGATCTTTTTTTGAATGGAATAGAGATATTTATAGGCGATCCCGAAGAAGAACGCCGACTTCCTGTTCTTGCCGTACATCTTCGCGTCGTTCACGTTGTTGATGATGCAGTAGAGCACGAAGTCCATCAGCGCGGGCACAACGGGTTCACAGCCCTCCCGCAGGAGAAATTCCTCGAGGTGGGAATTGCCGAAGGGGGAATACTTCACATAGATCTCCCCGACGATGCCGACCTTGATCTTCGGCTCCCTCTTCACGGGGACGGCGGCGAAGGCGTCCAAGATGAAATAGATGTTCCTCTTCAGCTTCCTGTGCTTTCCCGCGTCGAAGGCCGCCTTGATCTCCCCGATGCACCTCTCCCGCACCTCGTCGGTACTCCCCGCCTCGATCTCGTAGGGCTTGGTCTGGTTATAACAGCTCATGATGAGGTCGCCGTAGTAGATGGCGTATCCGAGACGGAGGACGAAGGCAGGATAGACTTCGATCCCGCTGTCCTTCTCCAGCCCCGCAAAGTTGAGCGAGAGCACGGGGACTTGGGGAAATTCGGCTCTCAAGGCCTTGCGAATGAGCGGGATATAGTTGCTTGCCCTGCACCCGCCGCCCGACTGCGTGATGAGCACAGCCGTGTGATCGACGTCGTATTTTCCGCTCTTGAGGGCGTTCAAAAACTGCCCGATGACGCAGAGCGCGGGATAACAGGTGTCGTTGTGCACATGTTTGAGGCCCTCGTCGATGACCTCCTGCCCCTCGTTATGGAGCGCCTCGAGCCTGTACCCCTCCTTCGCCATGACGTGAATGAGGAGCTCGAAGTGCCACGGGAGCATGTCGGGAATGAGGATGGTGTACGAATCCTTCATCTCGCGGGTAAAGCGGGGATAGTCCTCGGAGAAGTCGGCGATGTCGGACTGCGTTTGAGGGCGGACCCCCTCCCCTACCCCTCCCCCTGACGCAGGGGGAGGGCAAGAAAGGTGCCGCGGGGACGCAGGGGTGGGAGACATGGTTTTTTTCATTCCTCTTCCCTCCTCTTCTGTTCTTCAATGGCGGCGAGAAGAGACCGAAGCCTGATCTTCACCACGCCGAGATTGTTGATCTCGTCGATCTTGATCTGCGTATAGAGCTTTCCCCTGCTCTCGAGAATGGCGCGCACTTCATCCGTCGTGATGGCGTCGATGCCGCAGCCGAAGGAGACGAGTTGTACAAGATCGGCGTCCCTCCGCCGCGTGCAGTACTCGGCCGCGCGGTACAGCCGCGCATGGTACGTCCACTGGTTGAGGACGCTGACCTTGACCTGCGCCCCCTCTTCGAAGACGGCGTCCTCGGACAGGACGGCGAGGCCGAGAGAGCAGAGAAGTTTGTTGATGCCGTGGTTGATCTCGGGGTCGGCGTGGTAGGGCCTGCCCGCGAGGACGATGACGTGCAAGTTTTCCCGTTCGGCCGCCGCCAAGATCTCCCGCCCCTTCTCCCTGATCTGCGCCTGCCATTCTTCGAGGCGCCTAAGCCCCGCGCGATAGGCCGTGCGAATGAGCGAAGAGGAGAGTTTGTACCGCGCAAGGGCGCGATGCAGGGCCTTCACCGTCGTCCTCTCGTCGTTGGGGTCGAGGTAGGGCATGATGAAGTTCTCCCCGTTCAGGCGCTCGTTGTTGGCCTTGAGAAGTTCGGGATAATAGGCGACGACGGGGCAATTATAGTGGTTGACGCTGTCGTGTTCGTCCAAATTGTAGCTCTCGCAGGGGTAGAAGATGAAGTCTACGCCCCTGTCGAGGAGGCTCTCGATGTGCCCGTGGGTGAGCTTGGCGGGATAACAGGCCGTGTCGCTCGCGACCGTGTGCTGGCCTCTGAAATAGAGCTCGCGGGAGCTCCTGTCCGAGAGGACGACCCGAAAGCCGCAGGTCTCGAAAAATTCCGTCCACAGCGGGAGCTGTTCATACATGACGAGCTGGAGCGGAAGCCCCACCGTCCCCCGCTTTCCCTCGGCAGAGGGGTCGGGCATGGAGAGCAGGCCCTCATATTTGAAGGCGTAGATGTCGGGCGCGTTCCTGCGCGGTCTGAGGCCCGCGCCGCGCTCGCACTTGTTGCCCGAGACGAACCTCCTTCCGTCCGAGAAGGTCAGGATATTGACACTGCAATGGGAAGTGCACCCGTTGCAGGTGACCGCCCGCGAGGCGTAGGAGAAGTGAGCAAGCTCGGCCTCGGTGACGATGTCGGAGATGAGCTTGTCCTTCGGCGTGTTCTCCTTGGCATAGAGGGCAGCGCCGAAGGCCCCCATCAGCCCCGCGATGGCGGGACGGACGACTTCCTTCCCCGTCTCGATCTCGAAGGAGCGCAGGACGGCGTCGTTGAGGAAGGTCCCGCCCTGCACGACGATGTGATCGCCGAGCTCCTCGGGCGTCCGCGCACGAATGACTTTGTAGATGGCGTTCTTGACGATGGAGGAGGAGAGCCCCGCCGAGATGTCCTCGATGGACGCGCCCTCCTTCTGTGCCTGCTTGACGGAACTGTTCATGAAGACCGTACACCGCGAGCCGAGCTCGACGGGCCTTTTGGCGAAGAGCCCGAGGCGGGCAAAGCTCTCGATGTCCATGCCCATCGCCTTGGCGAAGGTCTGAATGAAGGACCCGCACCCCGACGAACAGGCCTCGTTGAGCATGATGGAGTCGATGGCGCGGTTTTTTACCTTGAAACACTTGATGTCCTGCCCGCCGATGTCGATGATGAAGTCCACATCGGGGTTGAAGTGGAGGGCGGCCTTGAAATGGGCCATTGTCTCGACGATGCCGAAGTCGACCTTGAGCGCCGCGCGTATCATGTCTTCGCCGTACCCCGTGACGCAGGCCCCGCGAATGACGATCTTCTTCGTGAGACTATAAAGTTCCCGAAGTTTCTCCGCGACGATCTCGAGGGGCTGGCCGTTGTTGGACTGGTAATGGCTCCAGAGGATCTCATTGTCGGGGGTGATGAGCATGAGTTTGGTCGTCGTCGAGCCCGAATCGATGCCGAGGTAGGCGTCCCCCTCATAGTGATAGATGTCGCGGAAGGGAAGGTCGCTCTTCCCGTGCCGCCTGATGAATTCGCTGTACTCCTCCTGCGAGGCAAAAAGCGGCTTGCCCACCGCGATGCTGTCTCCGTCGGGCGCGGCGAGAAGGCGGGCCATGATCTCGTCGAGGGGCTCCTCCTTCGCGCTCTTCGCGTACATGGCCGCGCCGATCGACATGAAGCAGGGTCCGTTTTCGGGGAAAATGGCGTGCTCGTCGTCGAGGGCAAGGGTCTCCTTGAAGGCCCTGCGAAGGCCCTTCAGGAAGTAGAGCGGACCGCCCAAAAAGAGCACTTTGCCCTTGATCCGCCGCCCCTGTGCGAGGCCCGAGACCGTCTGATCGACGACGGCGCGGAAGATGGAAGCGGCGATGTCGCTCTTCTTCGCCCCCTGGTTCAGAAGGGGCTGGATGTCAGATTTTGCAAAGACGCCGCAACGGGAGGCGATCGGGTAGACCCGTTCGGCCTGAAGCGAAAGGGCGTCCATCTCCTCCACGGAGATGTCGAGAAGGGTCGCCATCTGGTCGATGAAGGCCCCCGTTCCGCCCGCGCAACTGCCGTTCATGCGCTGTTCTGCGCCGCCCGTGACGAAGATGATCTTGGCGTCCTCGCCGCCGAGCTCCACCGCGGCGTCCGCGTCGGGATAGAGGGCGCGGATGGCGCCGTAGGCCGCCTGCACCTCCTGCACGAAGGTCAGTCCGCCGCGCTGTGCAAGTCCAAGTCCCGCCGAACCCGTGACGGCCGCCCTGTATGTACCTCCGAAGGGGCGGATCTTTTCGAGTTCGTCCAAAACGGTCTCACGGACGCGCGAAAAGTGCCGCACATAGGACGAAGAAAGGACTTTCCCCGCCTCGTCCATGACGGTCACTTTCACGGTCGTGGAACCGACGTCAATGCCGAGAAAATAAGACATATCTTGATTATATCACAGATTTTCCGAAAAGACAACGCGAAATAAATCCCAAAATAAAAAATTTGCTCCCTTCCCTCCGCGTGATCCTTCACTGCGTTCAGGATGAGCGCGATAAACCCTCGCTGCCCCGCGCTTTTACCCCCTCCCGCCCCGCTCTCCGCGTCATCCTGAGGCCCCAACGGGGCCGAAGGATCCCGTGAACGAAGTCCTCCCTTTCCTCCACGGGATTCTTCGCTTCGCTCAGAATGACGCGGAATGCTCATTCTGCCCCGCCCGCTCATGTTGAGGCGAAGCCGAAACATCTCATAAACCCACGGACTTCATATGAGGGGATCCTTCGGGCTTTGCCCTCAGGATGACGCGATTTGATCTCGCTGCCCCTTTTAGGGGAAGTCCCCCGCAGGGGGAAAGGGGTTTCCAAACCCCTCTGTCACTCACCGCGTTCGTGACATCTCCCCTATGAGGGGCGACAAGGAAGGACTCCGTATGAGGGGATCCTTCGGGCTTTGCCCTCAGGATGAGCGCGATGCGCTCATTTTCAATTCAGAGAAGCGCCGCGCTCCGAGAGGAGCGCGGCGCCATTCAGTTCACATATTGGGCCAAAATTTCATACAGCGTCTGATAGTACTCGCCGAGGTAGGCGCGGGCGAGCGTGTCCATCGTGTACATCTGAAGACGGACCGCGGCGTCGGACGTGACGTCCATGTAATAGTTTCTCACGACCAAAAACCTCTGCGACGCCGAAAGATTGTAGTTGGGATTCTCGGGATAGCGGTAGGGGCCCGCGTCGTTCCCCTCCGAGGCGATGGCCTCGAAATGGATCTGCTGAATGAGGTCCTCCCGCACCGCATCGATCTTTTCCTCCGCGAGCGCGTCGAGGCGCGCCTCCTCAAACGTGCGGATGTCGCTCCGCGCCGTGTTGTTGGAGAGCATGAAGTAGAAAATTTTCCGCTTCTCCGCATTGTTTTCGGCGACGATGGTGTTTTTCTTCGTCTGCGCCGCGCGGACCATGGCGAGCTGGACGGGGGAAAGGTCCTGATATGCGGGGTCCGAGAGGTCAATGATATCAATATCCATTCTCTTTCCTCCATACGATATCTACGCCGCGAAGGCGGAAATCCGAGCTCTTCACGGTGATGGTGACGAGGGTCTCCGTGAGCTTCTTCTTCGCGCCGATCTCCGCCGTCCCGCCGCCCGTCAGGGTGTACGGGGCGGAAGAGGCGTTTGTCCTGACTTCGAAGGTCCCGTCCCCCTCCACACTCACGCGGGCGAGGGCGCGGGGCGGGGTGGCAAAGCCGATCTCGACGGAACAGTCGTACCCGACGGGCATGCCGCCTTGGTCGGTGATGGTGTAGACGCTCGTCCCCGCGAGGAAGTTTTCCCTTGCGCCCGAGAGGATCCCCTTTTCGAGGAGAAATCTTCCCTTCCCCCTCGTAAAATCGAACACGTATACCCCTTTTCGCCCCGAAGTGAGGCTGACCGCGGCCGCATATTTGCCCTTGAAATTGAACCCCGTGACGGCGAAATTCAAGTTGATCGCCTCCTCTTTCTCGAGGAATTCACAGCTGTTGCCGTCGAAGGCAAAGAGCCCGTCCATCGTGAGATAACAGATCCTGTCCCCGCATTCGGCAACCGAACCTTCGACGATCCGCCCGCCCTGAAAGGGCATCTCCGTCGCGCTGAAGTCGATGGCCTCCCCCTCCGCGCGCATTTTGATGATGCCCCGCTCGCGGAAGAGGATGAGTTTGTCGCGGAAGGAGACGACGGCGAGAATGGGACCCTTGCCGTCCTCAAACTCGATATAGCCCGCCTTGTCGGGGTCCTTTCCCGTCTGGGTGAGCCCCTCCGTCGAAAAGGGTCCCGAGAAGCGCAAAACATTCCCGCTCGCCGCAAAGAGGCGTCCGTGGTGCATGGCGGCGCATGTCCCGCCGACCTGTGAAGAACTCTGCACAGCGCCCGAGCGAAGGTAGCGGACGACGTTTTTTTCCACGCAGTACAGTCCCTTGACGCCCGCCTCCGTCGTCTGCGGCAGGAGGGCGTTCGGCTCCGTCTCGATCCCCGCGATCTTTGTCCTCGTGTTGACGTCATAGAGGGCGCCCTCCGCGCTCAAATAGGCATACACGCCGCCGTCCGTCGCATAGATGCGGCTCGCTGCGGAGGAGAGCGCGGCGATCGCCTTGCTCCCCTCCCCGCAGACAAGCCCGCTCTCCGTCGGACGCATATGATAGAGGGTCACCCTCTGCCCTTTCCCGATGTTGCAAAGGTCCACATGCTCGGACGTGAAGCCCTCCTCGGGGGCGTAGAGGGCCTTGTCGTATCTCATGCCCACCTCCTCGAGCGCACGGAGAGCGGATGACGAAGGATCCCCGCGCTCTTCAGGGCCTCGCGGAACTGCACGCCCCACACCTTGGCGGCCTCATACTCCCCCTTCACGAAGCAATATTCGGAGGCCACGCCGAGCGCGACGAGCCGCGCGGAGACCTTTCCGCCCAATTCGCTCTCATCGGCGATGCCCTTCTTGGTCGGGGCATAGGTGTAGGTGACTTCGGCCTCGGCGCAGTCGCTTTTGACGCCGTCGGGCGTGAGCGAAAAGCGCACTCTCGCGCCCCCGCTCTTCACCGCCCATACGTCGACGGGCGGGACGGAAAACTTTTCATAGGGCAGAAGTCCGTCCTCGAAGGCAAGTTTTTCCGTCCTCTTGAGGGGGGAATCGTCGAGGGCGATCTCGTTTTCCACGACGTTGAAACAATTCAGAAGTGTCTCCGCCTCCCCCGTGACCGCGCTCCCCGCGAGAGCGGAGGCGAGGTCCTTGTCGTCGAGGAAGGAGGCGGAAAGAAGCAATACTTCCCGAACGGTCATCTCTGTGCTCCTACGCCTCCGTGATCCCGTCGAGTTTGGCCTGTCCGAAGGGACGGTAGCACATGAGTTCGGCGTACTTGACGAGCGTCGCCGTGAAAACGGCCTTGCCGGGGACCTGCTTCAGGATCTTGCCGTCCTCGTCCTCCAGCCACTCCCAGTCGCAGAGCTGGTGCAGGACGAAGTCGTCGGTGTTGAGCAGGAACATTGTCCCCTTGGGGCAGAATCTGTCCGCAACGACGGGAATGCCGTTGAAGGAAACCGCCTTGTAGCCGCCTTCGAGGTCGATGGTGCTGACGATGGCGCGGTTCTCCTTGAGCAATTTGACGAGCGCGCGGCGGACGCCCCACGAGCACATGATGAAGTTGATCTTGCCGCCCGAATTCTCCTCGACCTTGTCGATGGCGAGCTGGATCTCATCCTCGGTGAGCGTCTCGACCGTCTTGGTGTAGGGCTTGAGGAAGGCGTTGTCGGTGCGGGGATTGCCGTAGATGGCGGCCGTGCCGAAGATGCTCTTGAGGCCCGTGATCTCGGCGTTTCGGGACCCCGCCGCATAAAATTCATAGTCCGCGGCGGGCGAAGTGGACTTGCTGACCGTGATGGTCTTCTTGTCCCTGTCCACGTTCTTGACATAGAGGTTGCCCTCGTGCAAGACGCCGAGATTGGTGTAGAGGTCCACCTGCATGCCGACGGTGAAGTTGGTCACGTCGTCCACGGTGACGGTCGTCCCCGAAGCGGAGACGACTTTGCCGAGGAAACCGCTTCCGTCGCCGAAGAGCATGCGGCTCATGTTGTAGCTCGCGCTCCTGACGAGGCTGTTCATCTCCTCGTCGAGCAGGTTCACGAAGGAACCCGCATTCGTGGAGGAAGTGCGGATGGCCTTGTCGGAGATCTCAATGGTCCCGTAGAGGTTCTTGAGGCTCTGGACGAGGGCGACGTAATTGTTGCCGTGCGCGGTGGGAAGCGCCCCATCCTCCGTGCCCGCCCCGACGCCGCCGTTCATGCCGTTGCGGACGAGCTTCCTGATCTCCTTTCCGAGGACGTTCGCCGAAGATCTCGCGATGCGCGCAAGGAAGGGATTCGCATAGAAGTTGAGTTGGTCTGTGACGGCGCTCAAATAGTATTTCTTGAGAGCGGCGTCTGTGTTTACGGTTGTGATCGTCATAAATAAAATTCTCCTTTCCGATCGTTATGGATCGGTCTTATTGAGGAAGCCGAGCGCGAGCGCACCCGCCTCCCTGATCGTCCTCGGCTTCTGGGGGGGAGCCGTAACTCCCGTCCCCGTCGCCGAGAGCAGAGGCACGCCCTTGAGGGACTTCAGATAGTCGTCAAGGACGCGGGCCTTCACGGCCTCGTTTTCGCTGACGGCCTGAAACAGACCGTCGTCGTCCATGACAGGGTGCGCCTCTTCTCCCTTCCGCTCCTCTCCTTCGAGGGCCTTCAAGCGTTGACTGCGGCGGGTGAATTCCGCTTCAAGTTCCCCGTACGCGCGCACGAGGGCGTCAACGCTCTTGAATTTCCCCGCGAGGAGCTCCTTCTGCTCCCCCGTGGGTTCCTGTTTGCCGTTTTCCTCTTCCATGTCATGCTCCTTTGCGGTGGGAGGCGATGTGGCGCATCACCCTCTCCTTCACCGCCTTGTCGTTTTCCCCGCCCGAGAGCAGGTAGCGCATGTGTTCGGCGATGTGCAGGGCGTGGTCGTCATACGCATCTGCCTCGACATCATGCTGCGCCAAAGTGAGGTTCTCCCGCTCCGCCTTTTTGATGTGGAGGGAGGAGATGTCCCTCGCGTTCTCCAACGACCCGTATCCCAAGGCCTCGAGGATCCTGTTCCGCGTGCCGTCGTCGATCGCGCCCTCCTCGTTTTTCAGCAGCCCAAGGCGCAGAAGTTCCAAAATTTCCTCCCGCGTTTCCTTGGGCGTTTTCTCGTTTTCCGTGACGAATTGGACGTCGTCGGCCGAGATGTCGCTCGCCGAAAAATAGAAGAGCTCGGTATTTCCGCCCGTCCCCGTCATGCGCATGACTCTCTTGGCGGAAGCGAACTGTTTGTACAAGTGCAGGATCTGTTTCCCCGCCTCCTTGATTGCCCGCTCCACGCTCTCGATGCTCATCTGCATGCGGTTGCTGTCTTGGTCGAGGAGGATCTGAAGTCCTACGCCCGACGTGACATGGGTGGGATTTGCGGAGTTTCTCGAAATCTCGCTCATGCCAGAGACGAGGATAAACTCGTCCGAGATGCGCTCTTCCTCCTCCGCAAATTCGCTCGGCATGGATCCGCAATCGAGAAATTCGGGGGCCGACGAACCTTGGCGATAGACGAGGATCTTCCCGGGATAAAGTCCCTCCTCGCCAAGCTCTTCGGCGTCCACAGAGCCGTCCTCGACGGCGATGACTCCCATGGAGAGGCGGTTCAAAAATTCATGTTTGCGGTTCCGAACCGCGTTATACGCCCTCTGCAATGGGATCATGCGGTCAACGACGGACGTCCCGAAAAAGGACCCCGCCAGCGGGATGCACGTCTGCCGTATGAAGGGCAAAGTGCGCTCCCCTCTGTCTTTGTTGCGGTAGGGAAGCGGTCCTTCATAGAGAAGCGTTTCCCCCGCGACGATCTCAAGCCGTCCTTCGGGATAGTCTCCCGTCGGGCGGGAATACCGTTCGATGATGATCTCGGCGTTTTCCAGCGTCGGATGCGCCGCGCCGTCCATGGGCTTTTTCCAGCCCCCTGCCTGCGAAAAGGGCACGAGCGGGAAGTCGGAGATCTCCCTCCCCTCGAGCTCCACGCCGTACCGCTCCCTGATCTCGGAGACGGGCACAGCCTTGGCGTGAATGATCGACCGCACTTCCTCCATGTCCTCGGCCGTGAGGCTGTCGGGGTAGATCTCGAAGGGCGAGAGGGCGATGACGTTGACGTCCCCCTCCTTGAGCGAGTGCCCCGTCTCGTCCGTGCCGATGACGTTGCCGTCGTCAAAATTCCAGATGACCTTGTAGAAGGAGGTCCCGCAGGTCTCCGACCACAGGGTCGCCTTGGAGACGATGCGGTCAAAGTCCAACCTGTTTTTGACCGAACGGAGGATATTGGAGCAGAGGCGGGCCGTCTTGATGTCGGCCTCGCTGTCCGAGAAGGCCCTCACTTCGAGCGTGGGGCGCACTTTGGCAAGGCGCGCGATGCGGGTGTCGATGGTGGGCGCGACGTGGTTGAAACATCTGCGCGACTGCCAGTAAAATTCCCTGTCCTCCTGCACGAGCTCGCCCGCGTCGGAGATGTCGCAGTACTGGTTGCCGCTCACGAAGTTCATGTTCAGCTGCCAGCTCCGCTCGAGGGTGCGCCGCGCCTCCCTCCTCGCCTCAAAGTCCTCCCTGATCGCCTCCACGAGCCTCTTCTTTCTCTCCTCTTCCTCTCTCTGTCTGATTTCCTTTTTGCTTGTCTTTTCGACCATGTTTTCACTCCTTGTATGGATTTTTTTATTCTATGTCTGCTGTCCCGAAGGGAAAAATGTCAGCTCTCCTCCTCTTTCAGCTCGCGCAGGAGGCGCTGTCTCTCCTCCTCGAGCTGTTCATCGGTGAGGGCCGAATAATCACTGTCCTCGAGAAGCAGTTTGACGGCCTTCAGGTCGGGCGGAACGTCCTTTTTCGTCTCCTTGCGCTTGATGAGCCTGAGTTCCCCGTCCTTGGCGTCGTACTCCTCTGTGACCTCCTCGACCGTGAAGCCGAGGGCGACCTTCAGAATGGCGTCCCTGATCCTATCTTCCTGCATGACTGTTCCTCCTCAACTTGCGGATGCGCCGCTCCTTGTCCGCCGCGATCTCGCTCTTCTTCTCCTCGCACTGCGCGGGGCGGGGACGGGTCATCAGATAGTAGCGAAGCTCGTCCATGGCGTGGTCGTCCCTCTTTACGGGGGCCTCGTCAGTGCCCCAGAAGTACCCCTTGAACTCTCGGATCATGTTCGGACAGCTCGAGAAGATGTAGAGGTCGGGCAGGCCGTT